>CAZLEE010000065.1:0-20809 GCA_964558455.1 uncultured Verrucomicrobiota bacterium
TCATTTGAATAACTTACAACCGGCAACATTCGCCAAGACCGGATGACAGTGATTCTGGATCGTTATTTGAAGATCGCCACCACTAATGGCAAAGGTCGCAGAAGCCGCATCCGCACCGGACCCGGCAGAAAAGGTAATGCTGGCCACCGCGCAGTTTCCGATCAGCAGCGTTGCAACCGAGGCCGTTGTAATTCTCGTAATGCTCTTCATAATATAACCTGTTTGGTTTAAATTGTTCCGCTACTTTCGCATTTATACCCGAAAACGATTTTTCTTCTATTCAATTTTGGGACATCATTCTACGCTTTTGGGACATTCATGAAAGTAAGGCTTGGGATTGCATAATGCTTTTGGACGGTCGCGAAATTATACGTGTCGGGGCGAAACCATGCTCGCGTCGCGAAAGGTTTCTATGAATGGGCTTGGCGTACACGCTTCCCGTTGTATGCTTGGTCCATCACCATGCCGGAGAGATTATTGGACAAATTATTGCTTCCAAGTCTTTTGATGGCCTGCGTCTTTCTTGCGGGCAGCATTCTCGAGGCTGAACCTGACACCCAGTCACAAGTCTTATCGTCCCATCATTGGGGCCGCGAAGATGGACTGCCGAATGAGACGGTAACGGCTTTGCTCCAAACCCATGATGGATATTTGTGGGTCGGCACCGTTGGCGGCCTGGCCCGATTTGACGGAGTTGAGTTCGACGCGGTGAGTTTGCCAGCCGGTAATTCAAATCAAACTGCTGCCGTAACCAGTTTGTGTGAAGATGACTCGCATCGATTGTGGGTTGGGACCCGCGAAAGCGGTTTATTCTGGGTGGCGGACGGAACGGTTCATCGTTTCACAGACAGCAGCAGGCCGCCGACCCAAACGATCACCAGTCTGGCCGCCGACAGCGAAGGCCAATTATGGGTTGGCACGGCTACAGGTTTGTTCCGGGTGAACCTGGCCACTTTGAGACGGGCCGCGCCGTCACCGGATTTCACCAACGATTTTATCAGCAGCGTGCATGCAGCGCGTTCGGGGACGATTTGGGTCACCACCCGCAACGGCATGAGCCAATACAAGAACGGTCGGATAACGCCGGTGGAACTTCAGGCCGAAAATCTGGGACGCACCCTGGAGTTTATCGGGCTGTATGAAGACCGAACCGGAAGTCTGTGGGCATTTGGCGACACTTACCTCGTCAATTTGAGCGAGGGCAAGCGATTTAATTATTTCCGCACCGGGGATGCGTCGTCGTTTCGGATTTGGACCCTGTGCGAAAGCAGGAGCGGCCAATTGTGGATTGGCACCAGCGGGCAAGGGTTGTTTGCGTTTTCGGACGGAAAATTCCGTCCGCTGGCCTTGCGCGAAAACCGCCTGCCCAGCGATGTGCGGGCCATTTGCGAAGACCGGCAAGGAGACCTCTGGCTTGGCACCTTCGGCGGTGGCCTGATTCGTCTGCGCGTGCGGCAGGAACAGATATTGGACTCCCGTTCAGGTCTGCCTGAGGAAACAGCATCGTGCGTCGCCGTGAATGCCGCCGGGCGGTTGTGGGCCGGATTCCAAAGCGGCGGGTTGTTTGCCGCAGTGGGACGGCATTTTGAACCGGTGGGGAGCCAGCGTTTAATCAGTTCTCTTTGCCTCGCGCCTGATGGGAGCGCATGGGCTGGCACTTGCGGGAACGGACTGTTCCATATCGTCGGCTCCCAAGAGATTCGATTTGGAGGGGAAAGCGGACTCTCGAGCGACATTGTCACCGCTGTGGCCGTGCAGCCGGACGCCGCCGTCCTGATCGGAACCAGCGCGGGCACGGTGCAGAGACTAAACCGGGATCGTCTTGAAACGCTCGGACAGCGGGAAGATTTGAGCGGAGCGCCCATTTCCGCGCTATTGGTGGAAAGAGGTGGGAGCATTTGCGCCGGCACCCGTACGGGGGAAATCTTCGATATGACCAACGGTGTTTTTTGCAGGACGGCTGCCGCAGCGCTGGCCGGGGCGGAGATTTGCGGCTTGCAAGAGGATACAGCCGGACGTTTGTGGATTGCCACTGCGGGACGCGGACTGGCTTGCCGTGAAAACAACCAAATTTCAGTCTGGGATGTGAAAACCGGGCTTCCTGACAATGATGTCTTCGGCGCGTTGCCTGATACGAATGGAGTTGTTTGGGTGGCGACAGGCAAAGGCATATTTCGGATGGAGAATTGTCTGCCGCACGGCGCCGGGTTGCCGGTGGCGCGTCTGATTGTGGAAAGGGATTCAGCCGCGCGCGAAACAAGGGGGTTCCCCATGGCGGCAAAATCTGACGATGGCAGGCTTTGGTTTGCAATGCCCGGTCATGTCGTGTTGGTTGATCCGCGCAAAATCGAAATCAATTCTTCGCCGTTGCCGGTTTATATTAAAAAAGTTTTGGCCAATGATGTCCGATTTGCCATTCCCGGCAACGCGCAGCCCATGCGCCTGCCGCCAAATTTGACGTCGCTGGAAATCCAATTTGCCATTCTGGATCTCGCTGAACCGGAATCGGTGCGAGTCGAGCACAAGTTGGATGGGTTTGACAGCGGATGGGTCGAGGGCGGAGTGGAACGGCGGGTGCGTTATGGGCGGCTTCCTCACGGCAGCTATACATTCTGTGTGCGCGCCCGGAGCGTTGATGGGTTGTGGGATGAACCGCAGGCGCAACTTTCGTTTATTTATCCGGTGCCGGTCTGGCGCGCGCCCGGCGCTTTGGTTCTCTATGGTCTGACCGCGATTGGAGGCGTTGTTTTGGCGGTGTGGGTGATGTCGCACCGGCACTTGCGCATCAAGCTCGACCGATTGGGCCGTCAGCAAGCCATGGAAAAAGAGCGAATGCGCATTGCCCAGGACATGCATGATAAGGTCGGATCAAAACTCACCAAAATCGCCTTTCTCAGCGACATCATGGTATTGCGCGGCAAAGGGCCTGAGGTGGAAGGCTTGCGTTCAATTGCGGTCACGTCACGCGATTTGCTGCAATCTCTGGACGAAATTGTCTGGGCGGTCAATCCCCGCAACGATTCGCTTGAACGTTTGGCGGCCTATCTCGGACATTTCGCCGACGAGTATTTGCAGGAGACGTCTGTGGAACTGGAATTGGCCCTGCCAGGCGGCCTGCCGGATCATCCGCTGTCGGCGGAAACGCGGCATAACCTCTTCCTTGCTTTCGAGGAGACGCTGGCCAATGCGCTCAAACATTCGGGCGCAACAAAACTTTATGTGTCTATGATTATGGCCGATTCGCGCTTCACCATTAGCGTGCGGGACAACGGAAAGGGATTTGAACCGGGAACCGCCACGGCCCGCAGCGGCGGAGGCAACGGCTTGGTCAACATGCAACAACGACTCCAAAACATTGGCGGCGTCTGCCAGATCGACAGCGCGCCCGGGATGGGAACGACTGTTTGTCTCAGCCTCAAACTATCGGAAGGGAGGCCCGGACGCGCATGAGTAATCCGATCACCATCTCAATCGTTGATGATCAGGCTGAATTGCGTGACAAAATCGCAGCCTTCCTGGACTCAATGCCAGATTTGAAATGCCTTTCCTGTTATGCAAGCGCCGAAGAAGCCCTGACCTCTTTGCCTGGAGTAAAACCGGATGTCATTTTGATGGACATCAATTTGGGCGGGATCAGCGGCATCGAATGTGTCCGTCAATTGAAACCCAAACTGCCGGATTCGCAGGTCATCATGCTGACCATATTCGAGGACACCGGGAAAATTTTCAGCGCGCTCACCGCCGGGGCCAGCGGCTACCTGCTCAAGCGCATGCCGTTGTCCAAGTTATCGGAAGCGATCCACGAAGTCATGGAAGGCGGATCGCCCATGTCCGCGCCCATCGCCCGCGAAGTGGTGCGGTTGTTGCAGAAGATTCCCACGCCGGGCGACATCAACGCCGCTCTCTCGCCACGCGAGCGTGAAGTGATCGAGAGTCTGGCGGCAGGCCGCACCTACAAACATATTGGCAGCGAAATGGACGTGAGTATTCATACCGTTCGCACTTACATCCGGCGGATTTACGAAAAACTTCACGTCCAATCCAGAACCGAGGCCGTGGCAAAATACATGGGCCACTTGTGAAAACGCACCGGACAACTTTTCTTTTTGCCTTGGAGGTTTTTCTTGGCTCAACCGCGCTTTTTGGCCAGACCGGCGTATGGCGTCCCGCCTCCGCGCTTTTGATGACTCGCTGGGCGGCGCAGGTCACGACCAATAATGCCCTTCCAGAATATCCGCGGCCGCAAATGATCCGCTCGCAGTGGTTGAATTTGAATGGTCTATGGAACTGTGCCGTCACCCCTGCCAACTCCCCGCCTCCGGCTTCATTCGACGGAAAAATCCTCGTTCCATTTCCCATTGAGTCGGCGCTGTCGGGGATCATGAAGCCTTTGGATCCGAAGGACACCTTTTGGTATCAGCGCAGTTTTGAGTGTCCCTCCAATTGGGCCGGCAAACGGATTCTTCTGCACTTCGGAGCGGTGGACTGGGCGATGCGCTTATTCATAAACGGACGGGAAGTCGGCGAACATCACGGCGGCTACGACGCCTTTGCCTTCGACATCACGCCGGAACTGGATCAGACCGGAGAGCAGCAACTGCTCGTCGCCGTTTCCGACCCGACGGAAGGAGACCAGCCCCGCGGGAAACAATCCCGCAAACCGGAGGGAATTTTTTACACCCAAGTTTCGGGCATTTGGCAAACGGTCTGGTTGGAGCCGGTTCCAGAAACCAGTGTCGAGGGATTGCAAATGACCCCCGACTTGGATGGAAAAGCGCTGCGACTGCGGGTCAATGTCAGCAGCGTCAAACAGGATTTGGAAGTTGAAGCAATGGCCGCAGTCAAAGGGACGGTGGCGGGAAAAATCGTTGGAAACGCCAATACGGAACTGATCCTGCCCATCACCCTCCCCCACCCTTGGACGCCGGACGACCCTTTTCTTTACGATTTGACAGTGACGTTAAAACGGCAAGGCCATGAAACGGATCATGTGACCAGTTACTTTGGGATGCGCAGCGTGGAATTGCTCAAGGCGCCGGATGGCTTCACCCGCATCGCCTTAAACGGCCGTCCTGTTTTTCAGACGGGCGCACTCGATCAGGGTTTCTGGCCGGACGGCCTTTACACGGCGCCATCGGACGAGGCGTTGCGCCACGATATTGAATTCTTGAAGTCATCCGGTTTCAACCTGGTGCGCAAGCATGTGAAGGTGGAACCGGAGCGATGGTATTACTGGTGCGACCGCCTGGGGTTGCTTGTCTGGCAGGACATGCCGAGTGCAAACAACAATACCCAGAGCGGACGCGCCCAATTCGAGGCGGAATTGCTGCGCATGGTGGCCGGGCTGCGAAATCACCCCGCCATCATCATGTGGGTGCTGTTTAACGAAGGTTGGGGACAATATGACACCGAACATTTAGCCGCCTGGATTAAAAGCACGGACCCATCACGCCTGGTGGACAGCGCCAGCGGTTGGACCGATACGCAAACGGGAGACGTGGTCGATGTCCACAGCTATCCCGATCCCGACGCCGCCGCGCCGGAAGATCGCCGCGCGTCTGTTCTGGGCGAATGTGGAGGGCTGGGATTGGTGGTGGATGGGCATACATGGCCGCAACCGTGGGCCTACCAAATGCTGCCCGATGCTTCCAGCCTGCAAGGCTGGTATTCGCATGTGCTTCAGGAAATAGCATCACAACGCCAGAGCCGCGGCCTGTCTGCGGCGGTCTATACCCAGATCACGGATGTCGAGAATGAGTGCAATGGTTTGATGACCTATGATCGTGCCATTTCCAAACTGGAACCAGAATGGCTGTCCGCCGTGAACACAGGACAAGAGCATCAATATTCATGGAAGTCTGTTCTCACCAATGCGGTTCTGGGCGGGTCCTTGTGGAAATACACGTTCGAGGATCCGGGCGGAGATTGGTTCAAGCCGGAATTCAAGGAGGATACAAAGTGGCGGCAAGGCCCCTCCGGTTTCGGCACCGCCTTCACTCGCGGATCACGCGTCCAAACAGTTTGGGACACGCCGAATATCTGGTTGCGAAAAACGTTTGCTATGGACGCCAGGGATATCCGCCGCGCCCGGTTGCAACTGCACCACGACAAGGACGCGGAAGTTTATCTGAACGGGATTTTGGCGTTCAGCGGCAAAGGCTATTTAGTGGACTACGCGCTGTTTGATATTGCTCCCGCCGCCGCCGCATCGCTGCATCCCGGCCCGAATACTATTGCCGTTCATTGCCGGCAAACCGCAGGCGGGCAGTTCATTGACGTCGGAATCATTGTTCCGGAAACCCAGGGCAAACTTCCCGCAAGTCCTTGAATATACCCGGCATGGAGTGAAGCCACTTCATGCGACATGACATTGGGATGGCCAAGGGATTATCGTAACCCTAATTCAGCACGAAACTCGAAACTTTGATGAGCCAAAGTCTTCCAACCAAGAAACGCGGGGAAATCTCGCCGGAGCCAGTCATGGGATCCAACCCGCTTATCAGCACAACCATAAACGTATTATGAGACCGCATAACACACATCATCTGTCCCTGTTTGTATCGCTCGTTGCCCTGAGTACGGGCTTGGCCTTGGCTGCAAACGCCCAAACCCTTGTCCACCGCTACAGCTTCAATGATCCGGCCGGCAGTCAGACCTTTGCCGATTCGGTCGGCGGCTCCGCCTGGAACGGCACTCTCAACAGTCAGGCTGGCGGCAATCCCTATCTCGACGGCGCCGGTCTGGAATTGGATGGACAGGGGGATTTTGCTGAATTGCCTTCGGGCATAACCATTGGTTACACCCAGATGACAATCGAAGTCTGGGCCGATTTCAGCGCCAGCAACCCCGTATGGACGCGCGTGTTTTCCTTTGGCGACCAAACCGGCGGCGGCGGGAAAAATTCCGGTATCGACTATTGTCATTATGCGGGTGGCAACTACCAGAATCTGGATTTTCTCAGCACCAGCGGCGCGGATGCTTACGCCAATAATACTCCCGGCCTGAACGGTACCACCAACAATCACATCACCGTCGTTGTCGATCCGGTCAATAACAACATGTATTACTATAATGGGGTTGAGATCGTTTCTGCCGAGCACGGCGCGGTCCCCTCCCTGTCGGCGATCAATGATACCTACAACCTGATTGGACGATCATTATATAACACCGATCCCACCCTGGCGGGAACCTTTTATGAGTTCCGCATTTATCAGGGCGTCCTGCCAGCCGCTTCGGTCGCGCTCAATGATGCGGCGGGGCCGGCCACTTATCTGACCAGTCCCGGCGCAATTTCCGCCTTGAACTTCAACAGTCCGGTCAATCCGGTGTCCGTCAATCAGTCCGTTCAACAGACCGTCACCGGCAATTTTGCATTGGTGACAAATCTTAACCTCGTTCTTTACGGAGGGGTGACTTATTCGTCGGGCAACACAAATGTTCTGATCATCAGCGCCAGCGGTGCGGTCAAAGGCGTCGGCGTGGGCACAACCACCGTCACCGCCACCTATGGTTCGCTCTCCACAACCAATTCTCTCACGGTTGTCAGTCTCCCGACCACCATGGTTCATCGCTATAGCTTCACCACCGACGCCACCGATTCCATTGGCGGGGCGAACGGAACCTTCGTGGGCGATGCCAAAGTTTCCGGCGGCCAGCTCGTATTGGATGGTGGGGGGCATCTCAGTCTTCCCAGCGGCCAAATCAATATCGCGACGAATGCGGCGGTCACTTTTGAAGCGTGGACGACAATCGGCCAGACTGCGGAATGGTCTCATTTGTTTGAGTTCGGGAACACTGGAGTCAATAACATCTACTGCGCCCCAAGAGCTGATGCCGGTGGATTCCATGAATTTGGCCTCAGCGAAGGGGGAGGCGTTCCCGGAGGACAAACCCTGTCTTGGGCGCACGGCTGGAGCAATATCACCCTCCATATCACGGGAGTGGTTGATCCCACCACGTCAACTTTGGCGCTTTACACCAACGGCGTTCTCATGCTGGCCTCCCACACGGCGACAGCTCCGCTTACTTCAATCGCAACCAATTTTGCCACCATCGGCCAATCCAGTTATGGCGATCCCGATGCCATTCTCTCCGTCGATGAGTTTCGAATCTACAGCGGGGCATTGGTTCCCGCCCAAGTTGCCATGTCGGATTTGAACGGGCCTAATTCGACCAACTTCAATCCCGGTGCGCTCTCGTCCATCACCGTGGTTGCGACCGGCTATCCCGCCTTTTCCGCGTCGGTCGCGCCGGTCATCCTGGCCAATTATGCCAATCTGGCCAATTTCAACTTGTTGCCCAATACGATGGCGGCGGCCAACGGCTTGGCTGTCACCTCCAGCGATCCAACCATCATCAGCGTCAACGCGCAAAACATGCTGACGACCTATCGACCGGGCGCCGTGACGTTGTCGGCAACTTATCTCGGCAAGACCTCCAGCGCCATTGTCCGTGTGCAGAATCAGGCAGTCCTATCCCATCGCTACAGCTTCTCCAACGACGCCAGCGACTCGGTCGGCGGAGCCAACGGCACTTTGGTCGGCACCGCATCCGTTTCCGGCGGTCAGGTGCAATTGGATGGCGGCAGCGGTGACTATGTCAGCCTGCCCGGCGGATTGCTCAGCCCTTATCGGTCTGCCACGGTGGACATCTGGGCAACCATCAACTCGTCCCAGCAGCTTTGGTCCCGACTGTGGGAATTCGCCGATGTCGGCCCTGCGACCGCTAACGAGGTCTATTTTGGACCATCTTGGGGCGGTGGTGGAGACCTTATGTCTGATGGCATACCCTTCGGCGGCAATACGGAGGGAACGGTTCCGGCGCTGATCAATCAGACAGTCCACCTGACCTGTTTGCTGGCCGACGGCTCGATGGACCTCTACACCAATGGCGTCCACTACCTGTCCACCACTGTAAGCGCGCCCGCCAATCAAGCCGGCAACAGCGGCAGTTGGATCGGTTATTCGCCCTACGGCGATCCCGGCATCAATGGGTCTGTGGATGAATACCGCATCTATCAAGGCCGTCTTTCGCCCGAGGAAATCCTGGCATCCGACGTGATGGGACCCAACCAGACCTTGTCCACCGCCAATGCCCCCCTCAGTGCGACCGTCAGTGGTGGAAACATCACTCTGGTCTGGCCTGTTGCAAATGCCGGTTTTGCGGTTCAGACCAAGACGAGCCTTTCCAATGGCACGGCGTGGACAACTTTGACCAACGCGCCTACGTTGGTAGGTAACCAGTGGCAATTGACCGTTCCTAACACAGGAACCAGTCAGTTCTTTCAATTGATTAGATAGGAGTGGTTTTGATGACGCGCCGTCCGCCGGTTCCGTGCCGGCGGACGGGTATGCGCGAATGGGTGCGGGACATTCGAATATTTGATTTATGCAGGTATTTAAAGGCAAAAGAGCTTTTACATTGATTGAGTTGCTGGTGGTAATAGCGATCATCGCCATTCTCGCGGCAATGCTCTTGCCCGCCTTGGCCAAAGCGAATGAGGAAGCCAAACGCGCCCAGTGCAAAAGCAATCTGCACCAACTCGGCGTCGCCACTCTCATGTATGCTTCGGATAGCCGTGATTTTCTGCCGGATTTGAGTGATCAGGGCGGAACAAATGGAGTTTGGTTTTGGGACATGAACCGGACTGTGGCGAGCAATCTGCTGGCAAACGTGGGCAAAAATACGACCCTCTTTTACTGTCCCAATGAGTTCTATCTGTTCAATAACGGCACGCCGGACGCTTGGAATGCTTTTGAAAACTATGTCGTCACCGGGTACATCTGGCTTTTCCCCAACGCTCCCGGAATGACCTCGGACTCGATCATCAGCGGAACCAATATGGTCACCAAGATCACCCAACCCCGGCCCGGCTTCAGCATCGCCGCCACCGAAATGATTTTGGACGCCACGATTTCAGAATCCTCCCTCGCCAGCGGCAGGATTTATTTTAACATCAGCGCTGGCAACGGCACCTTCGTGCGGACAGCCCACCTCAATCAAAACAAAACTCCTTCCGGCGGGAACATCTGCTTCCTTGACAATCATATCGAATGGAGGCCTTTTGCAGCCATGACTAATAAAGTGGATCCGGCGGGCTTGCCCGAATTTCAATTTTGACCCTGTTCCACATGGCCACACTTCTGTCAGGTCCTCTCCGACTGTTATTTGCGGTTCTCGCCCTTGAATTATTTTGTGGCGGCTTGGAAGCGCAGGTTCCGGCGCCATCGTTGCGCGGCTATCTGACCGCCCATGACCCCTCCACCGTCATTCAATGCAAGAATCGCTACTACATGTTTTACACCGGACAGGGTATTCTGTCCAAGTCATCGACTGACAAGGTATTTTGGTCCCCCGGCCCGGCTGTGTTCAGCAACGCCCCGGCGTGGACTTCCAACGCTGTCCCGGGGTTCACCGGGCTTTTTTGGGCGCCGGATGTTCTCTTTTTTAATAATCAATATCACCTCTGGTACGCCGTTTCCACCTTCGGCAGCCAAGTCTCGGCCATCGGTCTGGTGACCAATCCAACCTTGGACCCAACGGACCCGGCTTATCTTTGGACCGATCAGGGCATGGTCATCCAATCCACCAATGGCTCGCCCTACAATACGATAGATCCGAGTTTTACCTGGGATACGTCGGGTAATTTGTGGATGGCGTTCGGCTCTTATTGGAATGGCATTTACCTGGTGCAGTTGAATGCCGCGACGGGCCTCCGTTTTGCGTCCAATTCGCCCACTTACCAACTGGCTTACAATAGTTCTATTGAGGCCTCTTATATCTATCGGCGGGGCGGTTATTATTATCTTTTCGCCGACTGGGGTTCGTGTTGTTCCGGGGTCAATAGCACCTACAACATCCGGATGGGCCGCAGCACGAGTGTTACCGGTCCTTATTTGGACCAAAATGGCGTCAACATGGTCAACAATGGCGGCACCCTGTTTCAGGAAGGCACGGGAAAATTCGTCGGTCCCGGACACGTCGGCATCCTGTCCGAGGGAGGCGCGCAGTGGTGGAGTTATCATTATTACGACGCCAACGCTTGGGCTCCCCAATACGACGCCTACGGCGCGCCGGACCTGGCTTTTGAGCCGCTTTCCTGGACTTCGAATAACTGGCCGGTCTTCACCAACAATTGGTCCGCCATTTATAAATTCCAAGCCGATGCCCGTGACGAAAATGGACAGTATTACGGCTTGTTGGAAAACGGCGCGTCGGTTCAAAGCAACTCGGTCTATGGCCGTGTCCTCAATTTAAACGGCACCAATCAATACGTCTGGCTTCCCCCCGGCGCCGGCTACGGCCAAACCTTTGTCGCGGTGGTCAATTGGCGGGGGGGCGCGGAATGGCAGCGCATATTTGATTTTGGGGTCAACACCTCGGCGACAGTCATGCTCACGGCCGCGTCCGGCGACAATGTATTGCGTTGTGACATTAATCCCGGCGGCAATCTCCAGACGGTGCAGTGGACCCAGCCTCTTCCCACCAACGTCTGGACGCACGTCGCCGTCACTCTCGATGGCACCCAGGAAATTCTCTATGTAAATGGATTGCCGGTAGCCACGAATACCTCCATGAATCTTCTGCCCCTCAATGTCGCCCCCCAAACCAACGCATTGGGCCAGAGCAAATTTACCGCCGACCCTTATTTCAACGGTCAGTTTGCCAGCTTTCGTGTCTATGGCAGCGCCCTTTCTCCCCGGCAAATCGTCGCCCCTGTCCCAACGATTTCACTCCCTGCCAACGGCTCAGTTTATTGGCCGGGAAGCGCCATCAACTTTTCCGGGGAAGCCACCGACTTTGCGGCCGTGCCTCTGGCCGCGAGCAACTTGATCTGGCAGATTGAATATGTGGCGTATGGCGTCACCAACGTGGTGTATGGCCCGGTTGCCGGCCTGACCAACGGCATATTTGCCATACCTACCAACGCCACCGGCGGCGGCAATTACATCGTCGTTTTGACTGCCACGGACAACTCCAACCGGCAGAGCAGTGTGACCGCCACACTCCTGCCGGCCAACCCGCCGCCGGGCTGGTGCTCCTATTACCCGCTGCAAGCCAATGTCAACGATGCCAACGGACACTACAACGGGACGCTTCAAGGTGGCGCATCCTTCGTCAGCGATCCGGTCCGCGGCAATGTGTTGAGCCTTTCCGGGACCAATCAGTATGTCAGCTTTCCCCCGGGTCTGTCCGGGATGCAAACCTTCATGGCTTGGGTGAAATGGAACGGCGGTGCGGACTGGCAGCGCATCTTTGATTTTGGCAATGACACCAACTTTTACAGCGTGCTGACGCCCTCGGCCTCCAGCGGCAATCTGCGTTTGAATATTAGTGTTGATAGTATTCCGGGCGAGCAAATTATTGACGCCCCCGGGCCGCTACCGGTCGGCGTCTGGACCCATGTGGCTGCGGTCATGAACGGCAGTTCGGTGGTGCTCTACACCAATGGCGTGCCGGTGGGCACCAACCTCTATGTCAACCTGACGCCGGCCAACCTCAACGCCACCAACATCTACTTCGGTCGGAGTCAGTGGCCGGCCGACCCGTATTTTAGCGGAGAGTTGAGTGACGTCCGCATCTTTTCCTGCGCGCTGGCCTCAAACCAGATATCCGCGCCGCAAATCAGCATCGGCCAGCCAGCGCAAGGCGCGCTCTACGTTCCGGGCGCCATCGTGGCTTTCAACGGCGGCGCCAATGATTTTTACAATGCGCCCATCCCGGCCTCCAATCTGGTGTGGACGGTGAATTTCGTGAACGCCGGAGTGACGAACACGCTGGGCGGGCCGTGGAGCGGCCTGACCAACGGGACATTCCTCATTCCTGGGACCGGGGCCGGGGTCAGCAATGGTTATTATCAGTTTGTGCTGACCGCCACCGATGCGGTCGGGCGCAGTGCGACCAACTTCGCCAATATCTACCCGGCGTCCGCAGCCGGGCCGTCCAATTGGGCGTCTTTCTATCCCTTCGCCAGCGGCGCCCAGGATGCCAGCAATCTTTACAACGGCACCCTCCAGGGCGGGGCCACCATCGCAAATGATCTGACGCGCGGCAAAGTCCTCAGTCTATCGGGCGGCGGCCAGTACGTCAGCCTGCCGGGCGGGGCGGCCTCAGCCCAAACCGTCTCGGGCTGGGTCAAGTGGTATGGGGGAAGCGAGTGGGAGCGTATCTTCGACTTCGGCCAGGGCGAACAGGACTATTTCTATTTGACTCCCGCGGATTCCTCCAACCTCGTGCAATGCGCCATTACCACTGATCTTCCCGTTTACAATCAGATCATTGAGTCGCCGTCCGCCTTTCCAGTTAATAAGTGGACTTATGTCGCGGTTGTGATGGATGGCCGCGAAGGCGTCCTTTACCTCAACGGCAACGCCGTAGCTGTCAATAATAGCGTAAATCTTCTCCCCTCCGACATTGGCGCCACCCAATGTTACCTGGGCAAAAGCCAATATCCGACCGACCCCTATTTTTACGGCCTGATGGATTCCATTTCGCTGAATTCCGCGCCGTTGACCCTGCCTCAACTGGACGCGCCCCTGCCCTTCATAACTTCCCCTTCCAATGGAACGTTATTTTCCGGCGGCTCAACCTTAACCTTTGCCGGTTCCGCCACCGATTATGCCGGGAACGCGCTGTCGGCGAGTTCGTTCGCATGGTCCGGCATATTTTATCATGATGGGCTGGTAACGCCCGCTTTCGGCCCCGTGACTGGCGTCACGCTTGGCAGCTATCTGATCCCCGCCAATAGCACCGCTTCCACCAATTCGTTTTACACGGTGAGTCTCACTGTCACAGATACAAACGGCAACACCCAGTCTGCCACCACGGAGGTTTTCCCGGAAACCGCCCAAGTCACGCTGGCAACGGTCCCAACCGGCTTGAACCTCACCCTGGACGGACAGTCGGCGGCGCTCAACACCCCCCTTTCCGAAATTGTCGGAATGAACCATGTGCTCGGCGCGCCCTCGCCCCAAACCGTGAATTCAACCAACTACAACTTCGTGCTCTGGTCCGACGGCGGCGCCGCGACGCATAATTTCATTATTCCGCCGGCGTCCGAGACGCTGACCGCCAGTTATGTGCAACCCGCCATCACCGTTGCGTCAGGCGGATCGGGATTTGCCTTGTCCTGGCCGCAGTGGGCCGCCGCAATGGAACTATACACAACCACCAATCTGCCGGCGCCCGCATGGACTCCTGTCACCAACACACCCATCGCCTCGAACAGCCAGTTCATCGTCACGCTGCCCGCCACCAACGTCGTGCAATTCTATCGTCTTCAATCGCCATGAGTCTGAAATACGTCATTTGTTTGTTTTTGCTGGAATTTCCTCTTTGCATCAGCCCGGCTTTTGCCGGGCCATCGCAGCATTATTTTGCCAATCCCATTTGCGAACAGGCCGACCCGTGGTTTGTTCAATATCAGGGTCATTATCTGGCCTGTTTTTCCGAGGCCAGCCGGGCCATTTCAATTCAGAGGTCCGATCATTTGACCACTTTGGGAGTGAAACACATCGTCTGGGCGGCGCCGGACAGTGGTCCCGCCTCAAGGGAGGTGTGGGCGCCGGAGCTGCATCTTCTGAACGGGCGCTGGCACATTTATTTCGCCGCTTCTGACGGGCAGAACAGGAATCATCGGGCCTGGGTGCTTCAATCCTCAGGCTTGAATCCTATTGGGCCTTATACGTTGCACGGCCCGCTTTATACCGGCGACGATCCCCAATTGTCATCCGCCAACCGCTGGGCGATTGATATGACGGTGTTTGAGATGGGAGGCCGGCTTTACGCCATTTGGTCGGGCTGGCAGGAGGAACAAGACATCCAGCATCTCTACATCGCCCCGATGAAAGACCCGCTGACCATGGCCGCGCCGAGGGTGCGCCTTTGCGCCAACGACGATTATCTTTGGGAACGCGTCGATGAATCCCCGCGTGGCCGCGGACTCAACGAAGCCCCCGAAGTCCTCCAGCATGGCGGACGCACGTTCGTCACCTTTTCTTGCAGCGGTTCCTGGCAGCCTTCCTACAAGATCGGCCTGCTTGAGTTAAAACCGGGAACCGATCCCCTCCAACTCAAGAACTGGATTAAACATGCCAGTCCTGCCTTCGAATCAACGGCGACAACCTATGGCGTTGGTCACAATTCTTTTGTCAAGTCCCCTGATGGAACCGAAGACTGGCTGATCTACCACGCCAAACTGGACCGCAAGAATGGATGGCGCAGGGCCGTTTTTGCGCAGCGTTTTACGTGGAACGCGGACGGTCTGCCGGAATTCGGCCACCCGGTTGCGTCCGGCCAACTCTTGCCCGTGCCAGCCGGGGAGAGTGTCCGTAGCGTCACCGGAGCGCGCCGCTTTCGTTTTTTGAATGAAACCGACTTGGGAAACTGGACTTATTACGGACATCACCAGCTTATGCGCGTGGAAGCCGGGAAACTTTATCTGGGAGAATTCCGCGGCGAACCGGTCAATGACTTCCGTTCCGGCGAGAAGGTGGTGCTCAATGGCGGCTTGTGGACCAATTTTACAATGGCGGCAAAAATCCGGCTGCTGGAACGGCATGGCCAAGCCGGGTTATTGTTCCGCGTGAGCACTCCTTTCGTCGGTTACAGTGGTCAGCGCGGTTATTTTGCCGGCATCAATTCCGACCAAATGCGTCTCGTGCTTGGTTTTATGGACGGGAAAGCCTGGCATCAAATTGCATCCGCCCCACTGCGCCGTCCTCTTGGCGCCGAATGTGAGATGAAGGTCACAGCGCGCCAAAACGAGCTTGAAATTGATTGCAACGGAGAACGACTGCTCCAAGCGCGCGACGGCACCTTCGATTCCGGTTCCATTGGCTTGCGGGTGGTTGACACGTCCGCCGCATTTTCTGATCTTCAAGTCGCCCCCGCGGCCATTCAGAATAATGAATGAATCCGCTTCATCCGACCTGACCATACGCGAGCCGGCCCCCGATGAAGCCGGACGCATGAGCCGCTTTTTTCGCAGTGGGTCGCTGCCTCCTGGCGCGCAAATTCTCGCGGCAGTGCGGAGCCACCCGATTGAACGCTTCGTCGCGGCAGTGGCCGGCTGGCCGGAAGGTAACATAGTCCGCTTCCGCCTGGCGTGCCAGCCGGGCGTGTCGCGGTCCGACGTGGCCGCTCCGCTCATCCGCTGTGTCGAAGAAGGCGCGCGAACCGCGGGCCTGAACACGCTTCATTACGCGGAATCGCTGGCGGATGACAACGAATGGTGCGGCATTCTGCGTGAAAACGGATACGAATGCCTGCACACGGAACGGTTCTTTGAAGTGCCAAGTCTGGAGGCTTGGACGCGGGTAACGCAGTTCTTCAAGAAATACCAATCCCATATTCCCCCTGGCTGGCGGACCGAATCGATCCGGCATCATCCGCCAGAGTTGGCGTTGGATGTGATTGGAGATCATCGCTTGATGCCGCCGGAAGAATTGCGCGCCTGTTGGCGGGCTGATTCTCCCGGTGGATTTGAGTTGGATTTGTCGTCCTTCCTTTTCGATGATGCGCATGCCATTGGAACCTTGCTGGCCCGCAGGTCTCAAGACGCCCTTTGCGTTGATGTGCGGGTGATACGGCTTGAGAATCCGCGTTTGCGCGCTCTGGGCAACTCTTGTTTGCTGCACCATGTCGCCTGCCGGTCCGATCCCGTCGGCGGTCCCATCCGCTGGCTGCGCTTTCGCGCCGGCGAAATCGAACATCGGGAAACCGCGAACCTGGCCTTTCGCATGAACGGGCGCGAATTGTCGCCGCGCCATATCTTCGGAAAAAGATTATGAAACAGTCCTCCACGCCGCGCCGATTACTGCTCGTCGGCTGGGAGGCGGCTGATTGGAAAACACTTTGCCCCATGCTGGATGCCGGAGAAATGCCAGTCCTCAACCGGTTGGTGGAGGAAGGCGCTTCCGGCGCTTTGTCACCGGTTCAGCCCGCCGTTTCAGCGATGCAGTGGACATCGGTGGCGACAGGAAAACGCGCCTGGCAGCACGAGGTGTGTCATTCCAGGGAAATTGCGGTTGACAATTGTGGCTCCGACGTTCCCATCACCGCCCGGCGGCGGCGCGCGGCCGCGCTTTGGGAAATCCTGGCCAAATCAAACCGTCGCAGCCTGGTCGTCGGCTGGCCGGCCTCCCAGGGCGAACAAACCTGTCTGGCGAAAATCGTGTCAGACCGGTATCCTGAGCCGACTGCGCCGCCCGGCGTCAAACCGTGGCCGCCAGCCGTCCCTGGAACATATTGGCCGGAAGCAATCGGCGCCGCGCTGGACAAGCTGCGGGTCAGTCCTGAGGAGGTGGCTGCGGACATCATATCCCGTTACGTCCCCCAATGGCGTAAGATTGATCAAAAACGGGATCGCCGTCTCGGACAATTGCGGGTGTTGCTGGCCGCCGACTTTTCCTGCCAGACGGCAATGGCTGAATTGATGAGAGGCAGGGAATGGGATTTTGCCGCAGTGCGATTTTCCGCTCTCGGAGCGATCAGCCGGATTTTCATGCCCTGCAATCCTCCGCGACGAAGTTGGATTGCGGAAGATGAGTTTCAATTCTATCAAAACGTCGTCAGCAGCCAGTATCGAATGCTTGACTTGATGTTGCGCCAACTGGTCGAACTGGCGGGAACTGAAGCAGCCGTGATCGTGGTTTCCGCACAAGGTTCGCCCGGTCTGGTTGCGCCGCCAGGCAGCAGTCCCAATAGTGACGAAACAGTGAGGTCATCTTTAGGTGTTTTTGCGGCGAGTGGACACGGTTTCGCGCCCGACGCGCTCCTGCATGGCGCCAGCGTGCTGGATGTTACCCCGACAATCCTGACGTGGTTCGGAATACCGATTGGCGACGACATGGAAGGCAGGGTCCTGATCGAAAGTTTTTCAGCCGCGCCCGCAATCGAGCGTGTGCCATGTTGGGATTCGCGCATTGGAATTCAGGATCAAACGGCCGGGCAAGAGGCCGGATCGGCTTATGGCAATGGTCCGGGAACAATGTTGCGACGCGAATCGGATTGGAATTTCGCGCAATCCTGTCTCGAAGCCGCCCGATACGAAGAAGCGCTGCCGGTCTTGGGACATCTGTTCCGCAGCGATCCGGAGCGGGCGGAATACGGCCACGCCCTTTTCCAATGTCAGCTTGCGCTGAGCCGTTTGTCCGCGGCGCAGGAAACCCTTGTCGTCGTGTTGGAGGCCCTGCCCGCCGGGGTAACGTCACTGCTGCTTCGCGCCGAACTCGCCTGGGCCAAACGTGATTTTCGCCAGACGCGCTCGCTTGTCGAACAGGCGCGGCAATTGCATCCCACTCATCCGGACGTCTTGCGCCGTCTGGGGATATTTCTGCTGCGACTGCGCGAATGGGAAGCGCTGGCCGAGTTGGCCAAACAAGCGTTGTTGTTGGATGAAAATGATGCCATAGCGTGGCTCGGGCTGGCCGAAGCTCTCTTGCGCAAAGGCCAGGCGCCGCAGGCGACCGACGCCGCCCGACACGCCCTTGGACTAAAATATTTCCTGCCCGAAGCGCATTTTGTGCTGGCGCGGTCACTGGTGGCACAGGGTCTCTGGCCGGAAGCCAGAGACGCCATGGAAACACTGCTAAAGCTCCAACCCAACCACCGGACGGCCCCAACCTACCTCAAACGGATGCGGCAACGGGACACGGCTGAAAGCGGCGGACAATAAAGTCCCAACCCGCTTACTTATACAACAATTGGAAAAACCGCGCTGTTCCGGTCGATGGAACGCTTATTTGCCAGTTGGTTCCAACCAGGATCGGCACGTTGGTCAGGGTGGTCCAACTGGTTCCACCGGCCGCACCCGATTTCGACTGGACGGCGAAATTAAAGTCGGACGCCGGCCATGAGAGAATAATATTCCCCCCGCTGAGGGAGGCACTGATCGTGGGATTGGCGGACAATTGAATGTAATTGGCAGGCCCTACCGCATCATTGAGGGCCACAGCCAGGGGCGACAAGACGCCCTGATAAACGCGGAATTCATAAATAGTTCCCGCCAAATATGGATCAACACCGTCAAGTGACGCTCCAATCACGTTATAAACATCCTCAATCTCGGCCAGGGACATAAGAGGAACCCCGGCTGATGTGGCCACCAAAGTCTGGTTCAGCGCCAGGTTGTTGTCGTGAAACGTGGAGATGATATTGGTGCCATTGTAATAGTACAGGGAATCATTAACCGAATCCACCACGACGGTGATGTGATTGTTGGTCGTGCCGTTTAGACTGGTGTTATTGTTGGCGTAGGCATCGTCGCCGCTGGTGTTCAAGAAGTCGAGGTTCTGGTAGCTGTTCGGTGCGTAAGGACAGTAATCAACGCCTGAACTTTTCGTGCCGGAACTCGATTGGTTGCCAAAGGAAAAGACCCGCGTCCAAACTGGGTTGCCCGCACCAATGTCCGCCCAGAATTCCACCGTCATTTGGGTGTAGTTGCTCGTCATATTTGATGGCAACAATGCGTAACATCCCGATGAGCCGTCCAACACGAGGTTGGTGCCAGTGAGGGCTGCGTCTCCCTCAAGAGTGCCCGCCCAGGCAGAACCGCCGACCGAGTCGGCAAATGTCGGACTTCCCGCCGTATCTTGGAAGCTATATCTGTGGACCAACGTGGCGGGACCGTCGGATGCAGGAAGTACGGTCAACGTCGCTGGCACAGAACTTGTGACGGCACCGGAGGAATTGGATACCACCACGACATAATCCGCCATATTTGCCGGTGTAAGGTTATAAAGCGTCAAGGTGTTCATCGCGCCGTCGGTATTGGCGGTCGCATCGGTGGCCCTTGCGCCAAGGGTGACATTGGTATAAACGCCACTGTTAACGGCCCCCGCCCTCCATTGAAAACTCGGCGCAGGGTTGCCTGCGGCAATCACGCTCAATTGAGCGGTTCCGCCGAGATAATTGGTCTGGGATGAAGGAAGAACTTCCACCACGGGAGTGGTTCCGGTTTCAGCCGTCTGGCCGGTCAGAATCCCAACCCCAGGGGCCATTTCCATGGCGGTGTCCACCAATGTGAGTGTGCCAGTACCGACACTATTGGCTGGCACACCAGTGGCATTGTAAATGAAATGCGCCCAGCCGTAATTCACGGAAACACCGTTAGTAAGCTCCAGCCCGACATAACCCTCAATGTTTCCAGCAGTCGTCCAACCACCCACCACCGTGGCACCACCATTTTGGTCAAAATATCCCGCCGTTTGCGCGCTTTCATAGCTGCCATCAATCGTCGTGCCGATCCCTGTGACCGGCAAACCCTGGCTTGCGTTTGCGAGGACGAATGCGGATGTATTGGCGCTTCCAGACGGCCCCTGAAAAATATAGGGCTTGGCAGCGTTACCTGAATACCACTGGATTTGATAGTCTGGTGTGCCATCCTGGTTGAGGTCCAAGTCCAACGCCTCAGCTCCGGAAATCGTAATATTAATCGGTGTATGAAGGATTGCGCCATGCGCCGCGCTGGCGGCAAAAGCAGACGTGGATAAAAACGCAAAGACTTTTCCTGTAGGGTTCATACTTATTAGTTCCCTTTCGTTTTGGTGTATTCGGGCGCATATTACACATTGCCCAATCGAATGCAACAAATTTTTTAAAGACTTAATTGCCGCGAAATGCGAACAGGAAACGGTGCAAAAACAGAAAGCAGAAATTCAAATGGGAAAAGCGGTCGCATGGGAGCCTTCTGTTGGTCGTCCTTGATCCTCATGGTTCAGTTCGCAATAGAGAGAAGTGTTATGGTAACGTTCTAAGTGTTACGGGTCCATCGCCTGGTTTGTTGTAACTAATTGTAAAAAAGGGTATT
>CAZLEE010000066.1:0-20725 GCA_964558455.1 uncultured Verrucomicrobiota bacterium
CACCAGAAAAACCGATTTTCCCCCTTTTACCCATTAAAAACGTCGAGGAACCAGATTTTTCTAAAGCCACTATCAACCACAAATTGGATAGTTATTCCCTATCCTTAATAATGCCGGTGATTGACTAATGCGCGCGGGAGAGGCGCCAGGCTTCGGTGGTGGTGTAGTATTTTGCCAGGAGATTGGGCGTCGCCCAGTCGGGCATTTTGTCGCCGGCCAGGAAATGCAGGTATTCTTGCGTCACTTGCGCGAAATGGGCCTCGTGTCCGACGCGGTATTTGTCCGGTATCACGATCTGCCACTGTGTTCCGGCGGCTTTGATGTCCAAGCCGGGCCACGTCTGGCTCATCCTTGCCACCGCCCAGCGCAAGGCCCGCTCAAAATCGGCCGGGTTGCCCTTCGATTTTTTTTCGACGTATAACTCGGGTTGATAATGTTCGGCTTCGCCTTGCCGGATGGTCAGGGTGGCGCGCGTGCCGGTCAGCCTGGAAAGGAGCGTGTCGCCTCCGCCGGGCGGCGCCTCAAACCGCCACAGGGCGCTGACTTTGGCCGACACGCCGCATATCGTATAATTGACTTCCCCGTTTTGATACACATTCAGACGGCCGTCGGCGTCCGCATCGGCTTTGAGATAATCGGGATATTGCCCGACCCCGGTGGCGCGCTGGAATTGTTCCCGCGTCAACAGCGTTGGCCATCTTCGCGCCGAGCGGACTTTGATGTCCTTTTTCCAGTTCAAGGCCCTGTCGGGGAAACATTCCCATTGCACCAAATCGACCAGATGGGTTCCCACGTCGGGAATCGCTTCGCCTTCCTGGCGCACATCGAAAAACCAGGCGGGACGGATGAGCGCGCGGCCCGAAACCTCCTTGAAAAAATGATGCACACTCTCCATTTCCACCGCCGGATGTTCCGCGTCGCCCTGCTTCAACTTCCCAAACACCTCCGGGAAGCGGGCCAGTTCGCGTTGCAGGATGGCTGTGATCTCATGCCGCTCCGTCATGATGTCGCAGAGGAGCAGTTTTTTTTGCGCGGCCAGGTCGAGGTCCTGGCGTAACAGGGTGAATTCATCCGGGTTGATCGCCATCGGTTTATCGGCCAGGACGTTGAATCCCGCCTTGATAGACTGGTCGATGTATTCGGTTTTGCGGCGGTTGTTGCCGGCCAGGACCACGACGTTGCCCGCTTTGTCCCGGATCATCTTATCCAAAAAATCCGGTCCCGTATAAACCGCTTCCTGCCAATGGGTGGGCGACGCGGCGCGGGTGTTGTAGCTCTCAATCCGTCCCAAGTGCTCCCGCAAATCGGGCCCCTCCGGCGCATAGACATGCACGACCGGATTCACTTGCGGATACATCAATTTCTGCACCAGGCTGGCGTGGAAATGCCCCGGGTCCAGGGTGATTAAACGCACTTCCTGCCCTTGGGCCAGCGGCAAAATGGCGGCCAGGGCTGCTGATGACATGACGGCTTTCCAGTTCAATTTTTTGCTTCGGCGGATCACGCTTTTTTCAGCACGTTATCGGTGCCGTAAGGCGCGCGCTGCGGACGGGAACGCATGGCGTTGGCTTCATCGTCGCCCACGAACGTTTCTTGTTCGGGGTTCCAACGCAGTTTGCGTCCCAGCTTCATCGAAATCCAGGCCACTTCGCACGCGCTGGTGGAACGATGGGCAATTTCCGGCGTGGTCGCCGCCCGCTGGCGCGAGCGGATGCTTTGCAGCCAGTTCAAATGCTGGTCGGCGCTCTTGTAAAGATGAATTTCGCCCGGCTTGATTTTGGATTCGAGGATCGATTTCGAGCTGGCGGCGAGAGCGTTGGTATTGCCGGTCTTCGGATCGCTCGCCGTCGCCCGGCCTCCGCCCCGGCTGACAAACAGCCAGCCGTCGTCGCCCTCGAACCGGACGCCGTTGGGAAATTTGTTGTCAATAATCATGGTCACGCCGTTGGCGTATTTCATCTCCACATGATACGCCCCATGCACATTCCACAATCCCTTGGTCGGAAACACGGCCCGGCCTTCCACCTCAATCGGGCCCGTCAATTCCGTGTTCATGCCCCAGTGCGCGATGTCCACATGATGCGATCCCCACGCCGTGATCATGCCCAGCGTGTAAGGCTCAATGCGCAGCCAGCCCGGCCGGCCATAATCGGCCTGCGGATGGACCCGCTGCTCAGTGTAGGGCACGTCCGGCGTCCAGCCCAGCCACATGGCGTAATTCAAATTCGGCGGCACGGCCATCGGCGTTGCATCGCCGCCTGCCGGATCGGTGGGCAGGCCGACTTTCACGGTGTGCAACTGGCCCAGACGCCCGTTGCGCACCAATTCACAAGCCCGGCGGAATTGCGGCCAGGGCGAATCGGACCTTTGCTGGCTGCCAATTTGGAAGGCGCGCTTTCGGACCGTCACGGTGTCGCTCACCTGCCGCCCTTCGTGAATGGCCATCGAAAGCGGTTTTTGCACATAGACATCCTTGCCGGCCAATGCCGCCGCCACCACCGGCTCGGAGTGCCAGAAATCAGGCGTGCTGACCGCCACCGCGTCGATGCCCGGATCCTGCAGCATTTCGCGGTAATCGCCGTATGTTTTGACCTTTACCGCCCCGCCGTAGTGCTTTTCAACCTTCTCCTTGGTTTGCGCCAGCCGCTTGGAATCAAGATCGCAAAGAGCCACCACCCGCGCCATGTCCTGCTTCAGGATGCCCGGCAAATCCATGTCGTTGGCAATCCGTCCGCAGCCAATCTGCGCCACATGGATTTTGTTCGACGGCGCGTCCGCCCCCCGCACCGACGAAGGGATGAGGCTGGGCATGACGATGACGCCCGCCGCTCCGGCCAGGGAACGTTTGATGAATTGCCGCCGGGAAGATTGAGGACTGGATTTGCTCATAAATAATTTCAAGGTTTAACGTCAGTTTTGCCCATGGCCCACAGGATTCCGCCCAGCAAATGTTTGTCAAACACCAGATTGGCGTAATGCTCCTTTTGGTGGCCCAAGGTGGTGTACCATTCGCGTCCGCCGTCGAATTCGTGGCAGAAACAAAGCGGGACCTCATTGCCGTACTGAGGGTTCTTCGATTTGTCCTTGTTGGGATCGTTCAGCGTCGTCAGGTCGCCCGCCAGCAGCACATGCAAATCAGGGGGCATGTTGGTCAGGAAATAAAACTCGTCCGTCCACTGAAACCGGGCCGGGAAATGAGCGGTGGAAGGATTGTTGGCGTCCTTCACATCGACGGTAAAAGTCTGCATTTTGGCGTGGCGCAGGAATTTTCCGCCCATCATCGACCAGAACCACGGCCAGTGCCGCATCGAACCGGAGCAGGAATGAATGCCCACGATGCCGCCGCCGGCCTCCACGAAATGCTGCAACGCCGCCTTTTGCTCCTCGGTGTCAAATATCTCGTTGTTGGAGTTGTCAAAGACGATGACCTTGAACCGCGCCAGGTTCGTTTGCGTGAAGTCGCACGCGTTGCTCGACACATCCACGTCAAAATGATTTTCGACCCCCATTTTTTTCAGCGCGACCACGCTGGCCGCGATGTTGTCATGGACAAACAGCCCTTTGCCCACCTGATTTTTTGTATAGACCAATACGCGCGCCGGATCGGCGGACGCAACGGAACCTGCCGCCATGAGGACGGCGACGGCGTAGATAATTAAACGTTTCACCATATTGATAGACGGTTATTAGGGTTGATTGTATTCACTAACCACTTACCGGCAAGCCCCATAATGATCCGCCGCCAGACGCAGTTGTTCTGTCGTCCACCGGCCCGGATGCGCCGCCACCCGGTAGCGCAATGTAAAACCTTCCCCCGCTTGAAGCGTTTCCGGCTGGAAGGTCAGCACGGCCGGACTGATGTAATACCAGGACGCGCGGTTGACCACGTACCAAGGGGTCGGCGCGTTTAAATTGGAATTGCAGTCCAGAAATGCCACACCCGCCGTCCGATCCCCGATGGTTCCCGAAAAATCCAGCGCGGGCGATTTGCCCCGGAAACGATAATTCTCATACTGCACCGGCCCTTCGCTTGTGATCACTTCGGCGTCGCGGAAATCCGCCGCCGCGCGCAAGCCCAACCCCGCGTATCCCCCGGACACATTGTTCCCTTTCTCATCCACCGGCGGAGCGCGATCCAGCAGCACCGTCCCGCCCACCGCCTTGAAAGTCATCGTCCAGTCCAGGTTGTAGGCTCCTGTTTTATCCGGGGCCGAAACCGTGATGACGCGATGTTCCACCAACACCACCGGCCCATGAGCCGGATGATATTTCAAGTCCATCGTCAATCGGGCCGAGAAATCACGATGCGTTTCCAATTGCTGGGCGGACCACTCCGTCGTTCCCTGCGCCACCCCCGTTTTCCGGTCTTCCTCCCAATAATTGACATGGTTGATGTATTTCCATGAAAACCACAAACCGCGATGCCACGGATGATCCGTCGGACGATAACAACTAAGTACCGGGCCGCCCGGCAGCGACAGGGGGTGGAAATTCGGCTTCGCCTCGTTCGTTCCGAAATTGAAGCGCCAGACGATTTGTCCGTCCTGCCGCAAAGCCAGCGAATCCGCCTTTCGCTCCCAAGTCCGCGCGGTATCAGCCGGGGGCCATTGACATCCGCAGACACCGGCCAACGCCAAAAACAACCAGGCCGTTTTACGGGAAAAATGCATCATGCTTATGTCAGGTAATCATTGTCAAACCGGTGAATCAAGGGTATTCCGTTCCGATGAATTTCAAACAAATTGATCGCCGCCATTTTCTGCAAAACGCCCTGCTCGGATCCTCCGTCGCTTTGGCCGCCGCCACTTTGGGCGGCAGCGCCGCCGCCGCTGTCACCAAACCCAAACGCGACCCCGATGACGGACTCAAACTCGGCATCGCCTCCTACACTTTCCTCAAGTTCGACCTGGACCAGACCATCGCGATGACCAAGCAGGCCGGGTTCAAATACATCAACCTCAAGGATAGACATCTTCCCCTCAACACCACCGCCGCCCAGCGCCAGGCTGTCCGGCAAAAAATCGAAGCCGCCGGCCTGAAATTGATGGGCTGCGGCGTCTTTTACATGAAAAACAACGGCTCCGAAATCCAGCGCATTTTCCAATACGCCAAAGACGCCGGCATGCCGGTGATTGTTTGCAGTCCCGAGCATGACGCCCTTGACCTTGTGGAAAAAAACGCCAAGGAATTCGACATCCTGGTCGCGATCCACAATCACGGCCCCACCGACAAGGTCTATCCCACTCCCCTCGACGTCCTGGCTCTGGTAAAGGACCGCGACCCGCACATGGGTATGTGCATGGACATCGGCCACACCGTCCGCGCCGGGGTTGATCCCATCGAATGTATCGAACGTTGCGGCGACCGCATGCATGACATCCACATGAAAGACGAAACCAAGGCGGCCAAAGAAGGGCAGGCAACCGAACTGGGGCATGGCGTCATCGACATCGTGGGAACGCTCAAGACATTATCCGAGCGCAAATTTCCCTATCACATCGGTCTGGAATACGAGGCCCACTCCACCGATCCGTTGCCCTACGTCATGGAATGCGCCGGCTACCTCCGCGGCGCCCTCGCCGCACTGGCGTGACCATTTTGATCGGGCGGAGATTCGTGGATTAATTTTTCCACCAAGCGATAGACGTGCGTCCCGGACTTGTGCGGCCACGGGGCTTGGGGCGGTGTGTCGATCTGTTTGACGCGTTCGATGGCCTTCGCCATCCCTTGTTCTTCCAGCAAACGATCCACGTCGTAGCCGTTTTTGTCATAAGACCCCAGCTTCTGCCGGAGAATTTCCTGAAGTTGTTTGCCACTACCGCCAGTTTTATTGCAAAGATGAAGGACCAGCCACAATTCAAAGCACGGATTACTCAACGCGAGATGATGTTTCGGCAAGCCGGCCATGGCTTTGGAAACTTCATTTAAATCGGCTTCAGTCCACGAATCGAAATCGATCACAAGCCACAGTTCATCACGCCCGCCCGATCCATAGTCGCTAACGTAGGATTTCAGGCGCTTTAGCACATTTTTGGGATCCGATTTGCCCTTTTTCGTTGGAAGAACCCGGATTTGAATGGCTGCATCGCGAGACGGGCGCAATGCGTTGAAGTAAATTTCCTCCGTGCATTCGCCTTCTGTGGCGATAATGAAGAACTTTTTCGGTTCCCGAAAGTTGTGGCGGCGCTGGAATCGGCTCATCGGTTGTTCCCTCAGTCGCCTCCTTTGGCCGCTCCGGCTATCGCCGGACGCAACGGGAGACGATGGACATTGGGCACCCCGCCGAACCGGCCGAGCAGGTAATCCTTCATCAATCGTTTGTCGGTTCGCAGCTTGAAGTCGCCGAGACTCGACAGTTCCGATTCGCCTTTTTCGTTTTTGTCAATCAACCAGACCTCGTCCCGCCGAAACAATTCGTGATCGAGCAAGGTTGAATCGTGCGTGGTGAAAAACAATTGGCTGCGGGCGTTTGCCGTCCGGCTGCCAAGGTATCCCTTGATCAAAGCGCGGGTCAGCCGGCTGTGCAAACTTCGATCCAGCTCATCCACAAACACCACCAATTCCATCCCCGCATTTTCCAGGTCATGAAATGCCTGGAGCAAATCCACCATGCGTTGCGTGCCGTCGGATTCTTCGCCAATATCAAAGGCCACCGGTTCGGCAAAGCCTTTCGCGTGGTGATAACTGATCAATTTGGCTGCTTTGAGTTCGCCGTCCTTGTGGCGAATACTAAGCCGGTTTCCGTTGTTGCTGCGCAAGAGTATTCCCTGTCCCTCCTTGCAATCATTGTCCAATTCCTGCTTGAGTTCCTTGGGCAAATCCAACGATTCCAAAGGAACCACCTTCGTGCCGAGCCGGTCTATGCCCATGTCCGCGCCACGGAGCATCCGGTTGCAATAATCCTTCATACCTGGTTCCTCCACTTGGAATTCCAGTCCTCCTGCCGTGGTATGAGGGTCAATCAGCACCAATGAATGTCGGAACCACTTCCACAGTCCCTCAAAGTGCGTCACGTTCCGCGCATGCGCTTCGTGCAGGAACAACTGGTTCTTGGGTGTTCCTTTCGCCACAAACTCGATGAACTGAAAGTCCTCCGCCTTTAACCCAAGGCTTTGAAAATGTTCCAGGTTCCATTTAGGCCCGGCTCCCTCTTTCGCTTCCCTGGAGAAAATCAGGCGCTCGCTTGCCGGGCGGATTTCAGAGAGCGATTCCTCCGTCACGGCATTGGCTGTCACCGCAAACCGGTAGGCGAATACCTGTCCGCCAATCAACACCTCGAACCCGAAACGCGCGGGCGAGGAACGAAGCGCGGGATTCAATCGAAAGGGCTGAACGGGGATGGGGGCTTCCAGCTTGGCGCCGCCGACCACCAATCGGCGCGCGAATTTGACCGCACGATAGAGGTTTGATTTGCCGGCCGCGTTCGCGCCGTAAATTGCTCCTGTGGTCAGCAGCCGCAGGCCGGCTTGGGGACCGATAAAAACCCGGTCCCGATGGCTGCGCTCCGGTGTGGCCACGCAGGAAAATTCGACTTCCTTTCCGAAAGACCGAAAATTCTCCACTGTGAATTTGATGAGCATATAATCGAAAAGGTCGTCGTTACTGAGCAAAAGTAGCCGACATGCTCCATATTTTCAACAACAAACAACGAATTATTCGTTGTTTGTAAGACAAATCAAGCTTGCGGCTTGGGCGGCGGGGGAGGGGGTTGGAGGCGGAGTAATTGGTTTTCCAACTGCGTCAGACGGCTGCTGAGGCGCTCCAACGTTTTAAGGGTCTGGACGGGGACGGCCACGCAGTCTTCGCAGTGATGGCGGGTGGAGGCGCTGGCTTTGACGGGGTATTCATACTTCCTGCCGCAAGCGCGACAGGTGCGGAGACGTTGGCCGGAGTGGGGTTTTTCCATGGCAGTTTAACGCTGGCGTTTTTCCAAGTCGCGCACCGCGCTGGTCACGCCGCCGTCCATCAGCAGACGACGATCCCGGGAGCGCGTTTCGCCCACCGCGCTGACGCGGATGGCGGCCTCGTCGGTGACGGGGCATTCGTGTTCGCAGATGCCGCAGCCGATGCAAAGGGCGGGATCAACGTAGGGACGGCGGAGCGTGATTGAATTGCCGTCCCGCTTGGTGATGGTCGCTTCGCGCGAATAAATGGCCTTGGGCGAAACAGGGCAGACCTCCTCGCAGACGACGCATGGCGTTTCCATCGCCCAGGGCAGGCAGCGGCCGTAATCGTAAAATGCGGTGCCGAGCTTGATGGGGCCTTTCTGGACAAACGGCCCGGTGCCTGTCTTTTCCTCGATGGTCACGCGCTGGATCGCGCCCGTCGGGCAGACTTCGCCGCAAAGCGTGCAGTTCAACTCGCAAAAGCCCGTCTTCATGTTGAGGACGGGCGTCCAGATGCCTTCCACGCCGGACTCCATCAACGCCGGTTGCAACACGTTGGTCGGGCAGGCGCGGATGCATTGATCGCACTTGATGCAGCGGTCAAGAAACCCTTTCTCCTCCACCGAGCCGGGCGGACGAATGACCCTTTTGTCGTAATTGCGGTCGCTGGCTCCAGACGAGCGGCCAAAAGCGTAAAAACCGAGGCCGACCAATGTCCCCAAAAACGCCCGCCGCCGCGTCACGGCCGGAAAGGTGATTTCGTGCTTGAGCGCAGGCATGAACTTGAAGGAAATCGCGTCCTCGGGACAGTCCTCAATGCAATTGAAACAGACAAAACATTCGCTCTTGCGCAATTGCGTGTGCGGGTCGGACGCGCCTTCGCAGCTCTTCAGGCAGAGGTCGCAGTCCACGCATTTGTGCGGGTCGCGGTCGATGCGCCAAAGCGACACGGTGGAAAGGGTGCCAAGAAACGCGCCCAGCGGGCAGAGCACGCGGCAGAAAAAGCGCGGGATGATGACGTTCATCCCCACCAGGAACAAAAGAATGAAACCGATGATCCACGCGCCGACATGGAAGTATTGCCGGACATAGACGGAGGAGGGGAAAAACAAATTAATCGCGGGCAGGATGACCGTGCTCATGGAACGATGAAACAGGCAGATCGGGTCCAGCCAGCCGATCTGCAAAGTGCCGCCGACGGCGGCCGCAATCATCGCGACCAGGATGACGTATTTGAGCGAATACAAATTTTTATAACGATTGGCCTCGATGCGTTCACGTTCCCTGGCGCGCCGTTTGCCCATGAGCCAGCCGGTGAGGTGATGCAAAATCCCGTAGGGACAAATCCAGTTGCAGAAAATCCGCCCGAACAGCAGCGTGGGCAAAATCAGCAGCAGGCTCCAGAGCAGCCCCATATAGACGGTGTGGGTGGTGATGGCCGTGGCGAAGGCGACCAGCGGGTCCAGTTCGAGGAACAACGAAACCGGGTAGCCCTTGAGATAGCGCAGGTCGGTGACAAAAACGAAAAACAGAAACAGGCTGAAAAAGAAAACCTGCGCGACGCGGCGGACGTTGCGGAGTTTGAGCAGGTCTTTCGGATTGATTTTCACACCGTGACCTCCTTGTAGAGCGTGTCCTTCCAGTTTTTATTTCCCAGACCCCGCTCGTGCGCCTTGTGAATGTAAGTCAGTTCAGCCAGATCGCGTTCCAGCAAGCGGGTGTAACCGCAGGCATCCACCGCCACCATGTCCGTGCCGGCAATGATGGTGTTCATCGGTTTCACGTCGGAAAGACGCCCGCCAGTGGGACCGTTGCTGGTCAAAACGTTCATCCCGTCGAGAATCACCAGCGTCGGTTTCATCATCAATGCGAAATCCGACACGATGCTGTGAATGTGCTGGTGAAATTGGTTCCGCCGCCCCCCCAGCAGGCCGTACCAGTTCTTCATCGTCATGGATGCGTGGCACAAATTGTGGTCTTTGCACGGGGCGAGGCCGATGACCTTGGTGGCCCTTTTGAACGGCTCGTTGAAAAATGTCCAATACTTCAATACTTCGCCCTCCATCTGCAACGGCGCGAAGGAACCCGACTCCGGATAAAGCAGGTCGAGGTTCATCTCCGACGCCACCGCCGTCAAACCGCTCTTGAGAAAACAGCCGGTCGGCGAATTGATGGGATTGTCGGCCACGATGACCTTGCGGGCGCCCGCTTCCAGAACCAATTTTGCCACGGCGCGCAAGGCGTCGGGGTGGGTGGTCGCCGCCAGCGCGGGCGGACGGTCAAACGCGACGTTCGGCTTGATCATCACCACGTCTCCCTTTTGGATGAAGCGCCCCATCCCGCCCAGCGCGGCCATCGCGGCGGCGATGGTTTTTTCGTGGTCGGCGCCATGCGCGATAGCGAGCGACGGCCGGATCTTGTCCGGCTCCAGTGCGTAACTGCGAAGCTGCAGCCCTTTTTCTTTTTCGAACCCGGGCACAAAATGATCGGGCTGCCAGAGCTTGCGCCCCGCCAGACCCGCGCCGACGATGAGCGCGCCGGTCACACCGACGCGCGTCAAAAATTCGCGCCGGCTGACTGAATCCTCCGGCAACGGGGCGGGATCCGTATTATTGGAAGAACTCATTTTGTGTATAAGTTAACCTGTTTATAATCCATCACTTCAGTTCGCCGCGCAAATATTTTTCCACAAAGGCCCGCGCCGCCGCCGCGTCGGCGGCATCGAACACGCCGCCCAGTTCGCCGTCGCGTTGATAGACCACCTTCCATTTGCCGAAAACCTGCGCGCTGAAAATCTTTCCGCCGTTCACCGCCGGCAACGGTTCCGTCGTGCCGAAACGTCCGCAGAAATCCTGGAACGACTGCCACGCGCCGGCGGCGGCGTCAGGTGTGGCCACCATGATGAAAAACGGCAATTCCGCGCCGTTGAAACTGTATTTCGCCTGGAACACTTGCTTGAAAGCCGCCTGGCCTTGCGCGTTTTCCGGCACGAACGCCGTGCTGCCGGCAATCATGCCGGCGGCAGGCAATTTGCGGCGGCCCGCCAGACCGCTCTCGTCCGCCGGCAATTCCCGCGCGCGGTTTTCCGCCATTGCCCTGGCCGAGGCCAGCGTCCCGGCTTTTTGATCCGACGCGATAACCTGCACATAGACCGCGCCTTGGCGGAAGTAGTAACCCAACTCGCCGGAATATCCGTCGGAAGCAAAGTCCAGCAGCTTGCCTTTCGGATCGCGTTCCAGCGAAAACATGCCAAACGCGTTCACCGGCGAGTCGAAACGGTATTCGTAAACGTCCACGTAACTTCCCGGCACTGCCACGACGGAGAACGAACGGCTGCGAAGTTGTTGCACATTGTAGTCCTGATAGGCGGTCGCGCGCCCGTCGATTTTTTCGTAGAGATTATCGGAGTTGTAAAATTCCGTGGCGGACATCGGCTTGATGCCGTTGAGGGCAATTTCCAAAGGCTCGCCTTTCGCCGCCGGCTTGGGTGCGCTGCCGGAAGATTCCGCGCCATCCTCCTCCGGATTTTCCTTGGCGGAGGCCGGGGTTCCGGCGGTGGACGCCGGCTGTGCGGCGGCAACGGATTTTTCCGTCACTGCGCCGGCCTCCTGCGGTGCGCGCAGGGTCTGGGATTTTCCCTCGACCGCCGCAGCGGTGACGTTCAACGAATCGGCGCGAACATTGAACACGTTTGGATCGAATCGCTTTCCCTTGATGCCGATGGCGATGCCAATGCCCGCCAGCAGGAGGAGAATGACGACGCTGGCAATCCCCTCGGCAACCGGAACCTTGCAGCGGACAAACTCCCTGCGGTTAGCCGGCACGGATTGTTTTGCGACTGTCATGGATTCAAAATTGCCAATCAGGAAATCAGGCGGCCACGGGGAGCATTTTCACGCTCCAGCCGTCAGGCGAAATAGCGTTCGGCGCGGCGGATTATTTCCGGGTAATCCGTCTTGAAGTGGCAGCCTTCACGCAAGGCCGCCAAGTCCACTTTGGAGGCGTCGCGGACTTCCGGCGCCAGCGCCTGATAATAATTCCGCGCATCCATGTTGCCGTCCTGTTCGTAGTAAGTGACGAACCGCGCAATGTCGTTGAAGGCAAATTTTGTCTGCCGGGCCAGCGATTCGCAGGAAGGGCAGCCGGTACACATCGTGCGGTGGCTCGCCATGATGGTTTCCTTGAGCAGGGCCAGATGCTCGATCTTGAGCGGCGCCTTGTAACTGCGCGCGGCGGCGCTGCTGCTGGCCATCTGATCGACGTTGTCAATCATGTTGCAGACCACGGAAATGCGCGGGTCGCTCCAGCAGGCGTGCAGGATGGCCTGATGGGTGGTCAGTCCCAGCCGGTCAAAGTCGGGCAGGCGTTTGGGCGCGTTTTTGAGGCTGCGCATTGTTTTCATGGCCACCAATCCGATGCCGGCCTTGTGCGCCGCATCCAGCGCCACGTCCAGCGCGCCGCCCTTCGGATAAAAGGGGTTGTATTTCAGCATGATGATGTCCAGAAACCCGCCGGCCACCGTCGCTTGCAAATACTCCGGCAACCGCTCGTCGTGGCAGGAGAAGCCGACCATTTTAACCTTGCCGGAACTCCTCAGTTGATCCGCCACTTTTTTGAAAGCGCTGCTTTTTGGCCAATCGAGAGACTCGTCGCCATATTCATGCGGGCTGATGCCGTGAATATAAAACGCATCCAGATAACTGGTGCCGAGGGCCGCCAGCCGGCGGTCGATCATTTCGAGCAATTGTTCCGGGGCTTTCGGATGATCCTTGGAAACGAGGAAAATCTCCTTCCGCCGTTCCGGGTATTTGGCCAGCCATTGGCCGAAGATGCTTTCCGAATGGCCCTTGAGATAGCAATCCGCCTCGTCGAAATAGCGGATGCCCATGGACCAGGCGATGTCGATATAGTCCGGGCTGAGGGCCGGCATCATGCCGCCCATGCAGAGTATGGTCACTTTTCGACCGCTTTTACCGAGCTGCCGCGTGGGCAGAACTGCGGCGGGCGCGGTGGCGGCGGCCTCGACAGAGGGCGTTGTCAGCAGTGAAGGCGCGGCGGCGAGCGCGACCGGCAGCGTGAGGGTGGATTTCAAAAATCCCCGGCGTGAAGTTGCGGTCAGATCCTCTTTCATAGTTGGCCTTATAGGTAGCACTGAAACAGGCAGACTGCAATAATTGATGAACCATTCAATCTTTGTTGCCATGGTGCGGCTGGAAGCACTGAACCAGGCAGGCTGGAATGGGGGGGGATTTTGCGTTAATCAAACCGCCTGGCTGTTTTTTCGCCCCGCACGCGGAGGCGCCACTCGCTGGGAGGCTGGCCGGCTTTGGCTTTGAACATTCTGGAAAAATAGTGTTCGTCCTCGAATCCGCTCTGGGTGGCGATTTCCTTGACCCTGAGATTGGTCTGGGTGAGCAGGGCGCGCGCGTGCGCCAGACGAAGCTCGAGGAGATACTGGTGGGCGCTAAAACCGGTCCGTTGGGCGAACGCGTCCCGAAACCAGCGGTAGCTGACCCTCAACTCGCGGGCCAGATTCTGCACGTCCAGCTTGGACTTGAATTCAGCCTGCATGCGGGCCTGGGCCTTTTGCACCACCGAAACGGCCATTTCGCCGCCGCCCAAAGCGGCCTGCTGTTCCGAGTAGAGCATGGCCATGATGGTATGCACCTTGGCGGCCATGATTTGCTGAAGCGCGGCGGGATTTTGCCGCATGATCTCAATCAAGCTGGTGTAAAGCCCCAGGAGGGCCTCTTCGCCATGTATTTTCAGGACCGGCTGCGTCGGCGAAAACGAACATTCCTTCATCCAACGTCGCGCCAGATCCCCGTCAAAAGCCACCCAGTGCTCATCCCAGCCCACGTTGGGGTCGGGCATGTAACGATGCCTTATGCCCGGAAAAACAAGCAGGACGTGGCCGGTTTCGACCGCGATGCGCCCGGTTAAATCCGACTCAAAGGAACCCCTTCCCCTGGAAATGTAAACCAGCGCATAGACCGGCAAAACCCGGCCTCGATCAAACTGGTAATCGTATGGGGCAGGATGGCTGGGAGGGGGATAATGCTTATGGGGCGCGGTATGCGTCACCCCGACTGTGGTGACATAAATCCCCCATCTCTCATCCCGGGCCGTTGCCGGGAAGTACCAGAAAAGCCCTTTGAGACCCGGTGGAGCGGATGCCTTCATTCCAATCTAAGACTTGGTGCTGTCGCGTTTTGTTGAATTTGCGGCAAGATGAATTCAGCCGCGACGATTTGCAAGTCGCATTTTGCGTCATTTTCTCCACCAAAAAGGGCAGTTCGTCCATTGTGACCGCTCCGGTATTGGATTAGGCTCATCTCAATTCAGCGTGCCAAAAAAACGACGGTCTGGTTCGCATCCACCAAGAGTGCGGGCCAACGGCGGGTGGCCGGTTTGTCCAAGACCGTGAACGAAAGCAATACTATGACCTCAAAAACCTTCACCGCTGTTTCGCTCCTGGCGGGTTTGTTTGTTTGTCAGAACCCCGCCACCGCCCAAATTTACTGGGACCCCAGCCATACGGGCGGCACTGGAAGCGGCGGCGCCGGAACTTGGAGCACTGCCGCAAATTGGTACAACGGGAGCGCGGATGTTGGGTGGGTCGCGAACGACATCGCTTACTTTGAAGGAACGGCTGGAACCGTGACGCTGGGCGCCAACGAGACCGCTGACGGACTCATTTTCACCACCACCGGCTATATTATCAAGACCGACACCATTACCCTGGCCGGCAGCGCGCCATCGATCACCGTCCCGTCCGCCGGCACCGAAACCATTAACTCCATCCTCGCGGGTTCAGCCGGGTTGACGGAAAGTTTGGCAGGCAGTTCCGGCACGCTCATCTTGAACGCCACCAACACTTATACCGGCGACACCACCGTTCCGGCCGGTGGCACATTGGAGATTACCACCGGGGGGGGGCGCGGGCGCGACCTCGGGAGCGATCACCCTCAATGGCAATGCCGTCCTCAACGTGTTCATTCACGCCACAGCGAATACTACGGTGACGAACTCGATCATCGGAGGCTTGAGCAGTGTCATTAACGTCAATCAATCCAACAACGTCTTCTTCTCGGGTTCGTTTGCCGGTTTTAACGGCACGATCAATCTTAACACCGGGCCGGGGACTCCCGCCACCGGGGACGAGGTCATTTTTGACGGTGTCGGCACGGCCGCCTCACTCACCGCCGGCACCGTCATCAACGTCGCCACTGGCCAGACCTGCGCTATCGCCGTCAGCCCGGCCCCCACGGTATCTGCGACGATCATTCTCAATGGCCCCGGCAATACCGGGAAGTATGGCGCGCTCCGGATTGACAATGGCAACCTAACGGGGAATCTGATCCTGGCTGGCACCAACAATTGGGTGGGGAGCGATCAGGGCACTCTCACGATTAGCGGCATCATCAGCGACAGCGGCACGGGCAATGGTATCGTCCTCACATCGGGCAACGCCGGCAGGGACTTCATTATATTTGAAGGCGCCAATACCTATACCGGCGTGACGACGATCAGCAACGGCTCGCTGCGAGTGGCCTCCGTGGAAAACCCAGGAGTGAGCGGGCCTCTGGGAACCTCGACCACGAACGGTTCCATCTCTTTTCCCGGCAGCAGCACGGCCAACTATGGCGCGCTCCAATATTCCAGCGCGAACAACTATGACTACTCCGCCCGCTTCAGCGCCGCCGCCAGTCAGGTCTATATCGTCGATGTCGATGGCCAGCCGGTAACCTTCGCCAGCCCGCTAACCAGCGCAGGCGGCACATTTACGCTTTATGACGCCGCAGGCGGCGGGACGCTCACCTTGAACGCGGCGAACACCTACTCCGGCGGCACAACGATCAACAGCGGCACCCTCAACGCAAGCGTCAGCGGCGCCGTTCCGGGCAACGTTACTGTCAATAATAATTGCACCCTTGATGCCAGCGCCGCCGGTTCCATTGTGGGCAATGTCACAATCTCCAATAATGCCACGATTAACGTGAGCAACGCCGCCGCGCTGTCTCAGTACGCCGTTCTCACCCTGCCTTCCACGCCCGTTGCCGGCTCGGTGAACCTCAATTTCACCGGCACCCAGACCGTCAGCGCCCTCTATTTTGGCCCGGCGCCACAGGCGACCGGGACTTGGGGGGCGGTCGGATCGAGTGCGGCCAACACGAGCAGCGCCTTCACCGGCACAGGCATCCTCAATGTTGCGGTTCCCGCTTTCGCCAATTCGTATTGGGATCCCGGCACGCTGGAAGCCAGTCCGGGGAGCGGGGGTATCGGGACATGGAACAGCACCCAGGCCAACTGGTGGGAGGGCGGCAGTTCGGATTCGACTTGGGCCGCGAATGTTGCAACCTTTGCCGGATCGGCCGGGACGGTGACGCTGAGCGCCAACGAAGTCGCGCAGGGCCTCGCGTTTACCACGACTGGTTATACGATTACGAACAGCTCGTCCGCCGTTCTGACCCTGGTCGGGGCGCCGACGGTCAGCGTGGCCGGCGGCATTGCCACCATTGGCTGCCCTGTTTGCCGGGACAGCCGGGTTGACGGAAAGCGGTTCTGGCACACTCGTCTTAAGCGGGGCCAACACCTATACGGGCGGGACGGCGATTAACGGCACACTCACTATTGGCGGCTCCGGCAACCTAGGAGGCGGCAGTTACTATGGCAACATTTCTGACACAGGCGCGTTCATTTGCGACAGCACAGCAGCGCAGACTTTGGAGGGAGTGATTTCCGATTCAGGCATGGGCGGCACGCTGACCCAGGAAGGCGCCGGCACGCTCACCTTGAGCGGCGCCAGTACTTATGGCGGCGGCACGACTATCAACCCAAACAGCACATTGCAACTTACCGCCCCGGCGGGTGCGGGCACGGGGACGGTGACCGACAATGGCATCTTCAACGTGATCCTTGCCGCCGGCGGTACGATAACGAACGCTGTCACCGGAACCGGCATCATGAATATCAACGGAAACACCTCCGGCAACACCATCCTCATAGGCTCGTTTTCCGGCTTTACCGGCACCATCAATTGTAACGCCGGCGCCGCTTATTACGTGAATATGACAGCCGCCGGCATTCTTCAACTGTCCCCCGGCGCAACCATCAATATCACCAACGGCTCGTCCATCGATATCGCTGTACCCGGGGGCGTGAATCCTGCGACCGTGGTTATCAATGGGGCCGGGAACACTGCGCACTACGGCGCGTATCGGATGGACAATATCTACCAATCGGGACCTGTGCTGCTGGCTGGCACCAACAATTGGATCGGTACTGATGGCGGCACTCCTACGATCAGCGGCATCATCAGCGATACCAACGGCGGCAACGGCCTCGTCGTAATATCGGGCAACAGCTTGAGGGGCGTTATTACGCTTTCGGGCGCCAATACCTATACCGGCGTGACGACGCTTAGCAACGGCACGCTGTCTTTGGCCGCCCCTGAAAATGCTCCCACGAGCGGGCCTTTGGGAGCGTCGGCTGCGAACAATGCGGGTTCCATTGTCTTTGCCGGTGTCGTCGGCAATGCCGACATTGGCTCGCTGCAATACACCAGCGCGAACCAGTTTGACTACTCCGGCCGCTTCAGCACTGCCGCCAACCAGAATTACAGCATCGATGTGAACGGCCAGAGCGTGACCTTTGCCACCCCGCTGATCAGCAGCGGCGGCTCACTGACACTCATGGACTCCGCCGGGGGCGGCACGCTCGTCTTGAGCGGAGCGAACACCTACAACGGCGGCACCATAATCAAGTCCGGCATGCTGGACATCAACGCCACTGGCTCCATCGCGGGCAACGTCACTGTCACCAATACAGGCACACTGGAACTTGACAACGCCTCCGCCCTGGCTTCGACCGCCACCCTCAACGCGGTCTCCGGCACGGTTGTGAACCTCGCTTACAGCGGCACCGGGACCATTGGCGCCCTGTTTGTTGGCGGCGTCCAGCAGGCTCCCGGCGTTTATGGGGCCAACACCACCAACCCGGACGGCGTTTTCTCCGGCACCGGCACGTTCACGATCAACTGGCCCTCGGCCACCCTTTCGGCGCCAACCATAGCCGGTGGCCAGCTCACCATTACCTGGGCTTCTGTTTCCGGAGCGACTTACAATGTATGCACCACCACCAATCTGAGCCGTCCGGTCACTTGGACGGCTGTGAATTCCAGTCCGATTGTCTCGCAAGGGACGACCACCACCTATACCTTGCCTGGGAGCACCGTCGGGCAGAACCAGTTATTCGCGGCGGTTGTGACGCTTCCGTAGTGACATTTCCAAAAAAACACAATTAAGACATGAGGTGAAAATGATTGGCCGTTTGAAAAAAGCGTGTGGTTTCACACTGATTGAGCTTTTGGTCGTCATCGCGATCATCGCCATCTTGGCATCGTTGCTTCTGCCTGCCCTGGCCAAAGCCAAAAACCAGGCATACATAACCGAGTGTACCGGCAATCTCAGGCAATGGGGCGTGGCCGTGACCATGTATGCCGGAGACAACAAAGGATATTTTCCGGATAATTCGCTCGGAGTGGACATGAGCTGGCTTTCGCCGTTGTTTACGAACAACTTTTATCCCGCCTACCTGACCAAGGATGTGCGGGGCACTGCGGCTGATCCAACCATCGGGTCCGGCGTGATGGTTTGCCCCAGCGCCCCCTATTCCCTTGAGGCCTCGGCGGTTGACGATCGGACTGCTTATGCGCCGCTGATTGGCTATTTCTACCTGCCCGAGCGTTTGGACCCGGCTTCTGACAACTGGAGTTATTCCGACCCGTGGCCGCAGTTATCCGGTTGGGCCACCCGGCAGAAAATGGGCGGCCCATTCCATCTCGCGCCGATTATGAGCGATTTGTTGCAAGCGTTGGGCAGTTGGAACGTGACGGCCAATACCGGCGCGTTGAGTTGGACGGACAATCCCGGCGGAATAACCGTTCCGATATCCAACCACGCGAATACCGGTCGCGGGAACGTCCCGTCGGGGGGCAATTTTCTTTTTGAAGACGGGCACGTGACGTGGTCCGCTTTTAACGTGAACAACGCGCGAGCCACCGTGGATGCGGGGTCGATCAACGGGTCTTGGGTTTGTTTTTACAAACTGCCGAATATCGTGACCAACTAGGATCGTCTCCCGCAAATGGTCTTTGCGGCAGTTTGTCCACCGGAAATGCCGGTTTGTCCATTGAATTCAGCGGCGCCGGCGGGCAGAATCGGACAATGAATCTTAGGTTTTTTGCGTTTTTTCTGCTGCTGCCGGTCTGTGTGTCGGGGGAAAGCCTTTATCAAATTCACAAGCTTTCGGAAAAGGAAATCCAACAAACTTACATCCAACTTTTGCACGACGCCTGTATTCACGCGGATCGTGATTGGACAAACTCGTCGTTTGATCCCGCCGCGGGCTACTGGGGCAGTGGAATCAGCGGCGAGAGAGGCATCCGGGTGATCGGCCACATGGTGGTGGGTTGTGGAACTCTTCTCAAATATGACAATGGCCTTAGTGACAGTGAGCGTCAGGATTTGCTGGCCAAAACCACCGCCGCGCTTCGCTATGTGACAGCGACGCATTTCACCAGCACGCAGAAATGCACGGACGGCAAGCAATGGGGGGGCATGGACAGGCCCGGATTCAAAACCTGGCAATCGTCCTATTGGACAAGCACTTTCGCCTTCGGCTCCTGGCTGATTTGGGACAAGTTGGATCCGGCGTTGAGGCAGGACATCGAACGTGTGATGACCGCGCAGGACGATCTGCTGGCGACAGGCAACCCGCCGACCGGACTGTGGTTGGACACTAAAGCTGAGGAAAATGGCTGGAACGTGCCCTGTCTGGTACTGGGCGAATTGATGTTTCCATCCAATCCCCATGCAAAACTCTGGCATGAGACGGCCATCAAATACATGATGAACACGCTTTGCACGGAAGCGGATACCCATGATACCAACATGGTGGACGGCCGGCCGGTGAACAAATGGGTACTGGGGGCGAATCTGCAACCGGATTATACCCTCGAAAATCACAACATCTTTCACCCCTCTTATGTCGGATGCAGTTCCTATTTTTTGACCCAGGCCGCCATATATTATGCCTGCGCGGGCCAGCCCGTTCCGCAAGCCGCCACCCACCATCTGATGGATACATGGCGGATGTTTCAGACAATCATTCTGCCTTGGGCTGAAACGGCCGACCCTCAAGGAATGGATTGGGAATTGCACGGCCTGCCTTTCATTGACCTTTACGCCACCCTGGCCACTCGGGACAAGGACCCGTTCGCCGCCCGCATGGAACAGAGCAGCCTGCAATACTTGCGCGCCTGGCAGGTCATGGGCAATGGAAGCCTGACCCTTCCCGGTTCGCCTGCCGGATTCGGCCGCCACGCCATAAACGTCGATCTGACCTCCTATGGTTTTCTGGCGCACAAAATGTTCGGACCCTCCGTCAAACCCCTGACCGCGCGCGAAGCCAATGCCCAGGAGGAAGGCGTCCGGGATTATCCCTATGTGGATTTTATTGGGCAACGCACCCCGCAAAAATTCGCCTCGTTTTCGTGGAAGAACAGAATCATGGGTTTGCTGATGCCGATTGAAGACCATGAGAGCAATCCCGAATTTATAGTCCCGATAATAGACGGATTTATTGGCTCCTTCGAGGTTGCCGGCCGTGGCAACAAGATGACAGTTGTCGAACATTCGCGGAAAAAAACGCCGGATGGATTTGAAACCAGCGGAACGGTGCTGATTAACGGCGGATGGCTGAAACAAACACTCAAAATGATTTCGGTCGGGAGCCAGACAGTGGTCTATGAAGACCGCGTCACGGCGCTGACGAAT
>CAZLEE010000067.1:0-20382 GCA_964558455.1 uncultured Verrucomicrobiota bacterium
GCCGATACGCGTCGGCGTCGGCAAAATGTTGCGCTCCATCCAACTCAATGACCACGCCGGTTTCAGCGCTTAAAAAATCCACCTCCATTTTGCCATGTCCATCGAATGAAATCGGCAATTCCACATTCAGGCGAAAACGACCGGACGTTGCGGGCAGGCTTTGCAGACGACGAAAAAGAAAGGCTTCGCTGGCGCTCCGGGCACGATCTTCTCCCTTGGCGTTGACATCGGGCGTCCGGGCCGCATGCACGAACAAATTCGCCAGCGGAACATCCACTCCGTCGCGAATGAGCCGGCGAACGCTGGCGGCGTAATCCTTTTTCCATTCCGGGTCTATCGGAAGCGGAACCTCAGCCGGCCAGCCCGGCAGAGCACTGCCTGGCAGCAGGATGGTGTAGCCAAGTGATTCGTATCCACGGCACCGTCTGTCGAACATTCTGGAAAGCATCGGAACGTTCAGGTCGGCGTAGTCATAGACCCGCACTTCGCGTTTGCCTTCATGCAGACGATGGAGCCGCCCGACGTACTGCGCAATGGTTCCCCGCCATGAAACCGGCAGGGCCAAAAACAAGGTGTCCAAGCGCGGGTCGTCGAAGCCTTCTCCGATGTATTTTCCCGTGGCCAGAATCACCCGCCCCACACTCCCGGGAATCCGGGCCAATTGCGCAAGGGCGGCGGCTAACACCTTTTTGCCCTGACCTCCTTGCAACAGAATCAAACGCGGGATTTCCGGGGACAGTAGTTGAGCCAAACGTTGCAGGTGTTCTATTCGTTCGGTCAGCACCAAGGGCGACCGCCCCTGGTTGATGGTGCTTACGACGTCTGCGCAAATCATTTGATTGCGCTTGTCGTCATTCCACAAGGCCTCATATAGCTGTTGAAATTCCGCGCGCGGATCAGGCTCGGACACCACTGCCGCGCGAAAACTGGTCGGGCGGACCATGACATGATGCGTGAAAGGCCGCGCCGCCGCCTGGACCTTCGCGTTCACACGATGCCGAACCGGGCCGCACTGCATGAAAATAATCGGATGGTGCCCGTCCTTGCGGGCCACTGTGGCGGACAAGCCGGTGATGAACTTCGCTTTGGCGCGACGGACGGCCAATTCAAAGCTGCGCGCTGAAATATGGTGGCATTCATCCACAATCAAATGTCCGTAATCGGCCACGCAATCATCCACCACTTCTTTGCGAACAAGGCTCTGGATTAATGCCACATCCAATACGCCCGTCAACTTGTTGCGTCCGCCCCCCAATCGCCCGATGCTCTTGGCTGGCAGACCCAGAAACGAGGATAAGCGGTCAATCCACTGTTCGAGGAGTTGCTGGCGGTGAACTAATACTAATGTGTTGACGCCGCGTTGAGCAATGAGCCAAGCCGCAACCACTGTTTTGCCAAAAGCCGTGGTCGCAGCCAGAACGCCCGTGTCATGCCCGAGCAACGCCTCAGCCGCTGCTTGCTGCTCAGGCCGCAATGTGCCACAGAAAGAAACGTTCAATGGAATGCCTCCGTTGCGTTCATCACGTAGAACCGGTTGAATGTGGAGAGACTCAAGCGCCGACTGAACTTCATCCAAACACCCTCGTGGCAGAGCGAAATGCTTTGGGTGATCCTCAGCGCAAGAAATGATTCTTGGCTTGTTGTAGGTCGGCAGGCGCATGGCTTGCGCGCGATAGAACTCGGGGTTTTGAAACGCGGCCAAACGCAGCAATCGGTTGCGCAGCCCCGGCGCAAGGTTTTCTTTGGCGATATAGATTTGGTCTCCGAGAATTACCTCGATCTTGTCCGGAAGAGGACCGGGGATGGGGGGGTCCTTTCGGTGACGTGATGGGGGCGCCGTCCAAGGATTGTCATCATCCTCGTCCGCCATGGCCATGCGCACTCCAATAACCCGTCCTTTGGAATCCGCGTCACGCACCAAAGCCTCGGCTCGCGCACGGCTCATTCGCCGCACTGAGGCCAGGAAAGCCCATTGATCGGCGTATGGCCCGAACTGTTCGTCGAGGAAAAGAGTGTTGCCGCGCTGCCTTGCCTGTTTTTGCAGGGGAAGCGCGATCAGATTTCCAAACCCGCCTTTGGGCAGCGTGTCCTGGTTGGGAAACAGCCGGTCATAGGAATTAAGGCCAATTTCGGGCCGGTGCTCCATCGTCTCAGTGAGAATGTGCGAACCAAGTTTGCGCGCCAGACTGGCGGAAATAGCCTCTTCAAAGAAAAACCACACATGGCCGCCGTTGCCGGATCGCGAGCGTTCCAAGACGGCGGGCACGTCCAGCCGTCGGCACATTTCGAGAAACGCGGCCGCATCCCGCTGCCAATCTTCGCCGTCGAAGTCCACTGCCAGAAAGAAACAAGTCTCGTCCTGCAACATGGCATAGACACCCATGACAAAATTGAGGCCGCGAGCGTCCCGGCCCGAAAGATGCCAGCCGGTCACTTCGTCAGTGATCTGAAGAAACCGGCGATTGGGACAATCGGCGCATTTGATTCGCGGTTTTTCACAGACATCCCGAACCCATTCATTGGCGCAGGCGGGCGAATAGCCGGATTTTCCGGTCTTCCGGCTCTCGAAACGGCGGGGATAGACATCCTCTCTGCCCCGGAAAAGTGATCGAAACAACTTTATCTTGGCAACTGGCGGAGAAAGGTTCGTGATCGCGGTATTTTGAGGTTTTGAAACATCGGCTTCCTGAGTCAGGAACCGCGCCTCGCTGCCGCTGATTTGGCCGATCGTTTCCACGCGGCAATTATAAGACACCCGGGATGACGCTGGCGAACTCGTTTTTCGTAATCATCAAGTCAGGAATTCTCCGGCCTTGACGCTTCCAAAACAACTCGCGTCCCTGCACGATAACCTTTGTGAACAACCGGCGAATAATTCCTGGTTGACTCCGCCATCGGAGTCGAGATGCTTTGATGCATGCAGAACAAAGTGAAATCGGCGCCCGCCGTGCCGTCGCACCATAATTGGCGCACCACCGATGAGGACGAAATCAACCGCCGCCGGGAGCGCGCACTGAACGAGGATTTCAAAATCACCAACGCCACTCCCGCCCATCCCATTTTCTCCAACTTCCAGGTCAAGTCGGGCAGCGGTCTGACTTATTCGGTCGAGGTGCGCGATTTGGGCCAGCGCCAGTTTGCCTGCCAATGCGTTGATTTTCGCATCAATGGCTTGGGCACTTGCAAACACGTCGAGGCGGTCCTGCTTTACTTGCAGGCGCGTTATGCAAGGGCCTTTCGGGCCGCCGGCCAAAAAGGTTCCACTCGCATCGAGGTGCTGCCGGACCCGTTGCACGACACCTTGCGTCTGGTCAACGGCCATGGCCCGTTGCCCCCGACTTTGCGCGAATGGTTCAACGACGATGGACAATTGATCGAATCCGCGCCCGAAACCGCGGCGGAAGCGTTGCGGCGGCTGGCGGCCAGCCAACTGCCCCAACTGCGCGTCTCGCAGGAGTTGGACCCGTGGCTGCAAGCGCGCGGCCAGGCCGCCGAGCGCAAAGAGTTGCGCCGCCAGTACGAACTCAAAGTGCAGAGCGGCCAATGGCCGGCGCACGAAACCAAAATGCCGCTCTTTCCGTATCAGCGCGAAGGGATGCTTCACCTGGCCTTTACGGAGCGGGCCTTGCTGGCCGACGAAATGGGCCTGGGTAAAACCATTCAGGCCATTGCCGCCTGCGCTTTGCTCCACCGGATGGGGAAAGCCCGCCATGTGCTCGTTGTCACACCGGCCTCGCTCAAGAGCGAATGGGAGGAACAAATCCAGCGTTTCACGGCGCTGCCGTACCAACTGGTTTTTGGCGCCCGCACGCGACGATTGGCCGCTTACGCCAGCGCCCCGTTCTTTACCATCGTCAATTACGAACAAATGCTGGCCGACTCGCTGGACGTGAACACCCGCCTGCGGCCGGACATCGTGGTGCTGGACGAAGCGCAACGCATCAAAAACTGGAGCGCCAAAACCACCCAGGCGATCAAGCGCCTGCGCAGCCGTTATGCTTTTATTCTCACCGGCACCCCGATTGAAAACCGTCTTGATGAATTATATTCGCTGATGGATTTCCTGAACCCGTCGCTGCTCGGCCCGCTCTTTCGCTTCAACCGCGAGTATTATGAATTGGACGACCGGGGACGGCCCACAGCCTATCGCAACCTCGACAAACTGCGCCAACGCGTCAAGCCCCTCATCCTCCGCCGCCGCAAAGCGGATGTTGAGACCGAGTTGCCCGAACGCACCGACCGCAACCACTTCGTCCCACTCAGCACGGAACAGCAGGGCGAGTATGACGACCATGAAGCGGTCGTCGCCAGATTGGCTTCCATCGCCGCGCGCCGTCCCCTGGCCCAACCGGAACAGGACAAGCTGATGCGCCATCTGAACATGATGCGCATGGTTTGCAACACCGATTACATCCTGAACCCCGAACACCGCGCCTGCCCCAAAATCAAGGAGCTGGAAAAAATCCTTGAGGAATGCCGCGACAACCAGGACGTCAAGGTGATCATTTTCTCGGAATGGACGCGGATGCTGGAACTGGCGCGGGATTTGTGTCAGCGGCTCGGACTGGGCTTTGCCTGGCACACAGGCGCCGTCCCGCAAAAGCGGCGGCGGGCCGAGATCAATCTTTTTAAATCAGACCCGCACTGCCGCGTATTCCTCAGCACCGATTCCGGCGCGGCGGGCCTGAACCTGCAAAACGCCAGCGTCGTCGTCAACTGCGACCTGCCCTGGAATCCGGCCAAGCTGGAGCAACGCATCGCGCGCGCCTGGCGCAAAAACCAGACCCGCCCCGTCACCGTCATCAACCTCATTTCTGAAAAAACCATCGAGCACCGCATGCTCGAAACCCTCTCCAACAAGCAGGCATTGTCCGACGGCGTGCTGGACTTCAAAGGAAAGCTTGCCGAAATCAAACTGCGCAGCGGACGACAGGCTTTCCTGTCCAAGCTTCAGCAATTGATCACCCCGGCGGCGGGGAACCCCGCTGCCGCAATTCCCAAGCCGCCGCTTCCCGCCGATCGTCCGCTTGGTTTTGCCCAAGCCGCCCATCAGCGGGTCAACGGCGCGTTGTGCCGCTGCGAAGAACGTTACCCGCTGGAAGGCCCCCATTCGGTGCTCTACGTGGTGGTGGAACGCGACGCCGCGCAATGGCGCGAAAACCTTAATGCCTTGCACCAGGATTACTTTGGCCCCGGGCAATCAGACCCTTTGGCGCCGGTACGCCTGGAAGTTGTTGACCGTGCGACGGATGAAGCCTTGCATCGGTTGATTGAGGCGGGACTGGTGGCCCGGACCACCCGCGCCACCCGTGCGCTCTGGCCATTGGAGGCTGGTCCGGGATCGCCCGCCCCTCTCTCTGACGTGGAACGAGAGAAAGCCGCCGCCCATCGCCAGCGAGCGGCGCGCAAATTAAAAATGGCCGCGGTCCTGGCCGGTGGAGGCTTGCCCGAGGAAGCCCGCACCGCGCTGCTGGACGCCCTGCTTCCCTTGGGATGCGCCTTGGCCGTTGAAAACCGCCTGCCGGAACCCGCCTCGTTGCAGGACGCGTTCCTGCCTCCATTGGGCCTGGTTTGGAAGGACGCGTTGTCAATACTGCGGAGTTTTGTGCAAGACGACTCCCAACCCGTCGCGGCGGCCGCAGCGGCGCTCGAAAGGATTTGATTAAAATGGTCGGGGCGGTGAGGTCAGGGTTGCGATCTGGTCGAACGGCGAAAGGCGCGCATTTGGACCAGGGCCGTTTTGAAAAAAGGTTCGCCGAAAAGCTCGTGCCCGGTGCTCTTGGGGGTTTTGGGGGCGAAGTGATCGTGCCTCAACCAGCCGTCCACCAGCGCGGAGGAAATCCGCCCGCGCGCGGCCCATCGGCCATGTCAATCAAAACGTTGCCCGGGCCGGTGTCAAAGGCCAGCACGCGCGGCTGGCCGCCTTTGCGCCAATCGAGGGATGTGACGTTGCTGATGCCGCCCAGATTATTGACGCAGACGTGGGTGCCGCGCCGGGCAAAAACAAATTGGTGAAACAACGTCGCCAGCGGAGCGCCCTGCCCGCCCGCCGCCATGTCGGCTGCGCGAAAATTGCTGACCACCGGCGCGCGCAACGCCTCCACCAGATAGGCGGGTTCGCCCAGTTGCAACGTGGCCGGCGCATCCGGCGACGGATTATGGAAAACCGTCTGACCGTGCAACCCGGCATAATCCGGGCGCGCGATTTTTTTCCCCCTGGGCCGGGCGTGCAAGGCGTAAAAGCGGCCCAAATCATGGTGCAATTGCGCGAGCGGATAGCAGGACAAATCGCCTCGCGCCGCGGCGTGCAGGGCGGCCCGGAGCGGTTTGGGAAAGTCGGCGGACCAGAGATGAAGCAACCGGATGGCTTTGCCGTCGATTGAAGGCTGAAGACTAAAATAAAACGTGGCGTAATCGGAGAAGGCGTCAGACCAGAGCACGGTTCGTTTGAGGGTTGACTAAGAGTGCGAAAAAGTTATAGGCGCATCATGCCAAGGCAGTTGCAAGTGCAGTGCATCAGTCCTCACTTTTTAAACCATCCTGTTTACGCCTCCACACGTCCACCGCCACCGCTCCCGCCGCCAGACTAACTCTTGGGTTTGGCTGGTGCTGCTTCTGTTGCGGCGGGTGCGTTCAGAGATTTGGCAAACATCCCCGTCAATGTCGCCATCAATCCGTTAGCGGCGTTCCCATCGCCATTTCCACCCGTCACCAGGATGTTGGGCATGAAGGGTACGGTGCCGCGGGAGAGCACGTCGGCCACGTTGACCAAGGCGGTTTGGGCCTGGCCAAGAGCAGAAACCTGTTCTTTGTACGCTTTGGCTTTGGCCAATCCGACCGCTTCCACTTCGGCGGCTTTGGCGGCGCCGGTGCGGGAGGTGAAGGTGGCCTCGCCATCGGCTTCGGCTTTGCGGGCCTTGGCATTGTTTTCCTTGATGGAAATCTCGACTTCCGAGCGCGCCAGCGGGCTTTGCATATCAGCGGTGCCCTTGGCTTTTTCCATTGCCACGCGGCCCTTCTGGGCTTCCTCCTGTTTTTGGAACGTGGCGATTTGTTGATTGGCAATCTCGCGTTCGGTCAGCACCCTGACCAGGTCTTCCGGCAAAATGACGTCCTGGATGTAAACGCCGCGCGTTTCAACGTCATATTGGGCCAGTTGAGCTTGAATGTGTTTGAAAGCTTCCTGCTGAACTTCCTGGCGAGTCTCGATGAATTGGATGGCATGCATGGACCCCAACTTGTCGCGAAAAAGGTTGCCCACGGCGGCCTGAAGCACATCGTCCACAAGGTTCTTCATGGTTCCCACCATCGAGATGACCTTGGGCGCCTTGGTGTCGGGCACATGGATGAGGACCTGCAAATCAATTTTGAAAACGAATCCTTCGTCGCTCTTGGCGACAATGGGCTGGAGGTTTTTGTCCAGGCCATGAGCGCCGGTGACTTCGGCGGCCCAATCCAGCTTGAGGATGGCCGTCGGCACAACCTCTGCCTTGTAGATGCGCGGATTGATGGCGTACTTGCCGGTACGCAACGGGTCTTCCCAAAGACCGCGATGGCCCGGTTTGACCAACGAACCAAATTTGAAGTTCGGTCCGGAGGTGTCTTGCGTGACCAGTCCGACGTAGGCTTTGATGGCAGCAGCTTCACCCTGTTTGACCACCAGCATGGGGACGGTTTCCACCCGCACCAGGAATGGGTTCAGAGTGTAGGCCCCGTAGCGGAGGACATCGTGCTGCAAACCCATTTTCCCGCCGGCATTCAGGAAGGCCTGGAAGTCTTGGTAATTATTGTGAGACGCATTTTTATCGCCTAACAGCACTTCGATGAGCTTCTGGTCGTCAGCACCCTCCAGTTCGAGCTTTTCCATGTCTCCAAACCCGCCCAGACGACTGGCAATGTGACCGGACTCAAGGGGATCACCTTCGAGCGTCGTGACCACGCCCACCACATCGAGCTTTTCCTCGCTGCCCTGCTGTAATTGCGGTTCGACCCGGAACACATCAAGTTGTCTGGGTTCGAGATTGAAGGAGGCGGGCGTCAGCCTTTCATCTCTTCCCTCGAACGCCTGAAGATCGCGAGAAATGGGAAGCCCGAAGACTTTGTTCTTGGTGATGACCAGGAACGCAACCGGGTGAATGGGCAAAAGACTGCCAGGAGCCAGAACCGGACGTTGAACCCCTTTTTCGCCCTCGTTACTGATGAAGCCGGGGAGGTCCGTGAAGTTCCCAAATTCCTTTTTATAGCGGGCGGACTTCGCCCCGGCAGGCAAGGTTTTGCCGACTTGGGCAATCAGGACACCGATTTCGTTGGCCGGCACCTGGACCCAGGGAAATTTTTCCACTTTGTATAGGAACCACCATTTGAAACGTACACCCGGCATCAGGAGTTCCGCCTGATAACCGGCCTCACCTTGGAACGCAACAGGATTGTCGGTTGGCAGCTTGTGGCCGAACCGCTTCATGACCAGACCGACTTCCGCCGGTCCAACGATGCGAATGGACTTCCAGACAGTCAAAAATATCAACACGGCCAGCGCCGTAATTTCCAAGGCCAGGATGGGATGGGCCATCAGAATTGGCATAATGGGCATAAAAGATTTCTTTTCTGTTGAGTGGTCTGCATCGTGATCTGTGCGGGATTTTGGGCTGATTTCGGGCTCTTGCAAGCGTTTTTCGCTCAAGAGCTACATACCGCTGGTCGTTCGCAAAGGCGAGGCGGTCTCGCAGAATACCGGCAGAGCCGTGTTCGTTTATGGTCTTTGCGATGAGCGCAATAGCCCGTCCGAGGGGTCACCCATGGCATGGTTCGTTTCTGTTGACTAAAGAGCGTAAAAAGTTATAAGCCAACTATGCCGCGAAAGTTGCGGGTCTGAGCTTCCGTCCGCCATCCGCCCTATCAGACCTATTCGTTGTGTTTACCCTATTCTTCCGCCCCTCCCGCGCTGTCCGCCAGATAATACTTTTCGCAAAATATTTTCAAATGTCTTTTTACTATCAAATACACTAGTTGTGGTTTTAGTCTAACGAATATTTAAAACCATGAACTCAAACCAAACGCCCCAGCCAGCCATTGTTCCCGGTTTCTGTTTTCTGCTTTCCCAATTTCTGCTTTTCCCGCCGCCTTTTCCCATTCCGATTTCAGCGTTTCAGCGTTTCAGGATTTCAGCGTTTCGCCCCCTCCCACCCTTCCGCCTTTCATTTCGGACGCGGACTTTGTAGCATCGACCTGAATTAAGAGATTGAGAGATTATTGTGGCAACGAATCCTTTGATAGAAATACGCAACGGTCGTGTCGGCAAAGCCGACGCGCTTCGCACCCTTGGCCTTAACCCCTATCCGTCGCGCAGCAAACGCACCCATTACGCCAAAACCATCCTGACCGATTTCGACAAGCTGAATGGGCAGGTCGTCACCGTGGCGGGCCGCCTGCTCTCATGGCGAAAACAGGGCGCCTTGGCCTTCGCCCATTTGCAGGACCAAACCGGCAAACTCCAATTATTCCTGCGCAAAAATCTGGTGCAGCCCACCCAGCCCGACACCGCCACCCTCGGCTATGCCAATATAAACCTGCTCGACATCGGCGACATTGTCGAAGCCACCGGCAAGGTCATTCGCACCGAACGCGGGGAAATTTCCGTCCTGGTTGAAACCCTCCGCATCCTGACCAAGGCCATCCGCCCGCTGCCGAGCCAATGGTCGGGCTTGAAAGATCGCGAACAGGTTTTGCGCAAACGCTACCTCGATTCCATCCTGGAACCGGAATCATTCGTCCGATTCGGCGTCATCAGCAAAATGGTGGCCGACATCCGCACCTTCCTGAACGAACGCGGTTTCATGGAGTTTCAAACCCCCATCGTCCAACCCCAATACGGCGGCGGCACGGCCAAACCTTTCAAAACCCACGTCAACGCCCTCGGCTCCGAAATGTACCTCGCCATTTCGCACGAGCTTTACCTGAAACGGCTCGTCGTCGCCGGGTTCGACAAGGTCTATACCATCGGACGCTACTTCCGCAACGAAGGGATGGACCGCAGCCATCATCCCGAATTCTCCATGGTCGAAACCATGGCGGCCTACGAGAACTACGAATACAACATGAACCTGATCGAGGACATGTTCCGCCACATCGCCACCAATGTTTTTGGCCGGACGGAATTTGACGTGCGCGGGCACAAGGTTGATTTTGCCAAACCGTGGCGGCGCATCAGCATGTGCGACGCGGTGCAGGAAAAAACCGGCATCGATTTCCGAACCTGCCCCTCGGTGGAGGCGGCCAACGCCCATCTCGCCGCCTTGGGCGTCAAAGAATCACAACCCAGCATCGGCGAGGCCCTGGTCAGCGCCTTTGAAGCCACGGTGGAAAAGGATTTGATCCAGCCGACATTGGTTTTTGGACACCCGATTGAAATTTCGCCCCTGGCCAAACCCATGGCTGCGGACCCCCGCTTTGTGGAGCGTTTCGAAATTTTCATCGCCGGCATGGAGTGCGGCGATAATTGGTCCGAACAAAACGACCCCGTGCGCCTGCTCGAAACGTGGCGCAAATCCTATCACGCCGACGAACGCGACGCGGGAAAATTCCACACCCTGGACTTCGATTTCCTTGAAGCGCTTGAATACGGCATGCCGCCCACCACCGGTATCGGCCCCGGCATTGAACGCATGGCGATGATCTTCACCGGTCAGGAAAATATTGATGACGTCATCTTTTTCCCCATGATGCGCCCCTCCATTTCGCCCTTGAACGCGGCCATTTACGGCGTGCCCGAAAATTCCGCCGCCCCCGTGGACGACCTTGCTCTTTCCTTTGATGAGTTTGAGGCCCTTTGCGCCGCCGGGTCGCTCAAACCGGCCACCCGCAATCTCCTGGTCAAACCGCACCTGCGCGTCTGGAAAACAACCGCCGCCGGCGGCAAATCCGCCGTCTCGGCCCACGCTGAAATCGAGGGCTTCCTGCCCAACGGCGTGTTGCGCGTCGCCGGCTGCAAAATCCAGCCCGCCGAAATTTCGTCTGAGGACGACCAGAAAAAAATCTCCGATTTCCTGGAAAAATCGTGGGGAACATTCCTCCACAAAAAATTCCCGGACTGCGAATCCATCGTGTCTCTGGCCACGGTGTTGGGCCAGGGCTGATCTTTATTTGGCCCCGATTGCGGCCGGCGGCATCCCCGGCAAGTGCCATGCCTCCCGCAGCCGCGCATATTCGGGTTGGGGCAGTTGCACCAAAATCGGATGAGCCTGCGCGTCCAGCCAGGCCACCACGGTTTCAATGTCGCTTTCGCTCATGGCCGTGCAACCGGTGGTTCCGTGTTCCGGCCCAAGCCAGATATGCATAAAGACGCACGACCCGCCCCCCGGCACAGGCGGCGACGTATTATGTTCAATCACCACGCCCAGGCGATACTGCCCGTTGCTCATTCTCATTTTTTCCGAACTGGTCCAGTCGGGTTTCGGCACGGAAGAGCGTTCCAGGACCCGGTTGTAACTGGCGGATTTTGGGTCGTCCACACATTCCAGGGTTCCGGTGCATTGGGTGTAGGGCATTTTTAGCGCGCCCATTTTTTCCAAAGGCGCGTAGCCAAAAGTGGCAAGCAATTGGAATGCGCCGGCGGGAGACTTGCGGTCGCCTTCCTTCTTTTGCGGCCCCGGTTCGGGCATGGGATGCACCCCGGCGCCCCATCCCATTCCATTCCGGCCCACCACAATTTGAATCGACGGTCCGACCGCCTGCCACAAATTGCTGTTCAACTCAAAGCGCTGCAGGCGGCCCCCGACGGCCTGCCAGTCCTTGGTTACAACCAAAATCATTTGCCGCGGCGGTTGCGGCGTGGTGAAAGCCGGCAGGCCGGTTCCGGCCCCGGCCAGCGGCGCCAGCAACAAGACCGGGCCGGCCAAAGTAAAAAATCGCATTTTCATTCTCTTTCAGTTGACGACTGAACCCATTATAACGCAAGCTGTAACACAGGTGAGCAACAAGGATAGAGATTTGTATTATTTGTTCCCCGGCCAAGGCCGGGGAAAACGGAGGCAGTTTATTCATTTGGCGGTGGCGTTCATCGTGGGACTGGGCGCGGCCGGGGCAATAGCGGCGCTCTGCTACTGGTACTCCAACAAGGGACCATAAAGCCATGGCCATCCTTACGGTGACCGGCCTGACCGTCCAGCGCGGCGGCTCCGTCATTCTTGATCGTATCCGCTGGCAGGTCATGTCCGGGGAGCATTGGGCCATTCTGGGCGCGAACGGTTCCGGCAAAACATCCCTCCTCAGCGCGTTGACCGGTTATTTGACTCCGACGGACGGCGAGGTGGAGTTGTTATCGCATCGCTACGGCGCCGCCGATTGGCGGGAGTTGCGCAAGAGAGTCGGTCTGGTCAGCTCAACCGTCCGGCAAAAGATACCGGAAGACGAACCGGCGCTCGAGACGGTCATCAGCGGACGCCAGGCCATGATTGGTTTTTGGGGGCGCATAACCGCATCGGATCGAAAACGCGGTCTGGCCATTCTCAAGGATATCGGGTGCGCGGACTTGGCGGACCGGCCCTGGCTTTACCTTTCGCAAGGGGAACGACAGCGCCTTCTGATCGGCCGCGCCCTCATGGCGCGCCCGGCGTTGCTGATCCTGGATGAGCCGTGTTCCGGGCTTGATCCGGTCGCGCGGGAACAATTCCTGCAATTCCTGCAAAACCTGGGGCATTCCCCCAAACCACCCGCGATGGTGCTGGTCACTCATCATACCGAGGAAATCATCCCCGTCTTCTCGCACGTCTTGGTTCTGCGCCAGGGCCGCGTCCTCGCGGCCGGGGAACGAAGGAAAACGCTGACCTCCCCCATCCTATCGCGCGCCTTCAACGCCGACATTCGTTTGACAAGGAGAAATGACCGCTACCGGATTGAAATCCGCCGCAAAAGCAAAAAGCCGATGTGATCAGTCCCGCCGCGACCAATAATATACCCCGGCCATGATGCCGACGGCCGCGACGCTCATCCAGAAAGCGGACTGAATCAAAAAAGTAATGGCGATCAGCCCGACGCCTCCGAAAAGCGGCGGACCTGAGCGTTGTTTTTTTCCGTAAATCCAGAATCCGGCCCCCACCGCGCTCCAAAACATCGAGACAAAGAGGTAGCTCGTGTCGAGTTTGAATGGAAAAATGTTCTCCATAGCCGGATCAACACCATGAAAAAGCCGCGTCCAGGTTGATCAAATCAACCCGTCCCGCGGCAGGCAAAGGCCTGGAACCCATCCCCGGTTCAGGAGACGGGTTCCATGAGCTTGAAAGTTTATTTCCCGTAGATGGAAATGATCTTGCCGAGAAACTTGACGGCATCATCGTGTTTCCGTTGGAAAGAATTCCGGCCCATGATGGACCCAAACCCGCCGCCGTCGTGAATGGCGGTCACCTCTTGGAACACCGCTTCATCGCTGTTGGTCGCGCCGCCCGAGAAAATGACAATGCGGCGGCCATTGAAGGCGCATTGCACAACGTGGCGGACGCGTTCGGTGAGGCTGGAAATCGGGATTTTTTCCTTCTCATACACCTTCTTGGCCGCTTCCTGTTCCAAATCGGACGTGGGAAGTTTGACCTTGATGATGTGCGCGCCCAACTCGGCGGCAATGTGTGCGGCATAACCGGCCACATCCATGGCGGTCTCGCCTTTCTTGCTCAGGGTGGAACCGCGCGGATAAGACCACACGACCACGACCAGGCCGTTTTTCTTGGCCTCGGCGGCGGCGGTGCGCAGTTGCTCATACATCCTCACGCGCTCACACGAGCCGGGATAAATGGTGAACCCGATCGCGGCGCAACCCAGACGCACCGCGTCGGCAACGCTGCTGGTCAGCGCGGGCAGGGGATCCTTCTCGTCATAGAGCAGGTCGTGATTGTTGATCTTGAGAATCAATGGAACCTCGCCGGCAAACTCGCGCGCGCCCGCCTCAATGAATCCGAGAGGCGCGGCAAAGGCGTTGCACCCGGCATCCATGGCCAGTTGAAAATGGTAGCGCGGGTCGTAGCCCGGAGGATTAACCGCAAAACTGCGCGCCGGTCCGTGTTCGAATCCTTGGTCCACGGGAAGAATAACCAATCGGCCCGTGCCGGCGAGTGCGCCGTGATTGAGCAAACGGGCCAGGTTGGTCAACGTTCCGGGATTATCGCTGCCGTACCAACTCAGTATCTCTTTTACTTTTGGAGTATTCATTTTCTGTTTTTACTTTCTGCTTGGGGTTTAAAAACGCCCCTGGCCAGGTCAGGCTTCAGCCTGATTGGTCACCGGCTTCCACTCATGGACAGCAAGGGCCGCCGCACCCAGTGCGCCGCTGAATTCGCCAATATCCGACACCACCAACGCGGGCAATTCCTGGCCGCGTGAAAATTTCTGGAAGTTTTCCTCCACCAAACCCAGAAAGGCGGAGCCAAAAGCCGGAAATACGCCCGCCAATATGATCTTGCTGGGATTGAAAGCCCGGTTCAACTGGCTGGAAACCAATCCGAGGGTCGCCGCCACGCGATTCAACAGGGCCAAAATCAGTTCATCCTTTTCATGCGCCGCCTGAAGAAGGCGGGTCAGGCTGAAGTTGGCCGCCAGTTCGGCATGCATCGCGTTGGTTCCGCTGGCGGCAAGAAACGACTGCATGCCGTGCAGGGAGGCGATCTCTTCCAACGTGGGCAGGCCCGGCCCGTCGCCGTCGAGGTGACCGAGGGCGCATGGCCAGTCGCCAATTTCACCGGCGAGGTTGTGGCTGCCATGATAGACTTGCCCGTCAATCATAACGCCCGCGCCAATGCCGCTGCGCATGCCCAGACAGATAAAATTCTTCAAGCCCCGCCCCTGACCAAACCACAATTCCGCCAGCGCCATCGAGCGAATGGTGTTCTCCAGAAAAACAGGCACGGAAAATCGCGCGCTCAACCGTTCCGCCAACGGAATGTTGCTCCAACCCCGGATGTGCTTGTATTGCCTGGCGATGCCGCGAACCGGATCAATCACGCCGGGAACCCCGACCCCTATGCTCAACAACCGGCGGTCGTCGCCCTCTTCAACTTCATGAATGGCGCGCTCTATTTTTTCCAGGATGTGTTCAACCGTGTCCCCCTGATCGATGGTGTCGTGAAATCGTTTGAGGGGCTTTTGCGAAAAATCAACCGCTATGGCCATGATGTTGCGCGCCTCAAAATCCACCCCGATGAATCGGCCGCCCTGCGCGTTCAATCCCAGCGCCGTGGGGGGCCGGCCAAAGTCCCGTCCCACCCGCTTGCCCTCGGATAGAAAACCTTCCTCTATCAAGTGATCAACGTAGATGCCGACGGTCGAAGGGGCGAGATTCAAACTGCGGGCCAGCTCAATGCGCGACAGCCCGTCCTGCGCCCGAACCCGCCTTAGCAAGTCCCCTTCGATATTGGCGATGGTTTCGTGTTTGATTTTGAACCGTTGCGGACTGGTCCGTTTAGTGCGGCAAATCTGTATGTTCTTGTCTGCCATGTGATTACAAAAAATTCGCCATTAGGGTATTTAATCCGCGGCGATTGTGCGAGAAAAAAGTCGAAATAATTGCGTCCCGGGTGTGTTTCTGTGATTGCAAAATATCTTCCAATGAGCCGGCTATCCCGGCCCCAACCGGGCCGGGCGCGGCCAAAACAGAAAAAAGTGGGAAGTGCGCCTGACGCGCGCAGGGGCCTTTTCTCTTGCGCTCCTTGCGGCGCCAGTTACAAAGGGGCGGCTGATTAATGAATTGTATTGCCCGATGGTTTCTCGCCTCCGTCTTTGCCGCCGCCTGGACCGCTCCTGCCGCGCCGCTGAATCGCGCGGATGTTCCCGCCCGCCCGCTCTGGGTGGCGCACATGGATTGTGACGCGCTCCGGCCCACGCGCCTGGGTAAATACTTGCTTGCCCAGATGGCCAGTCCGGAGTGGAGCGCCGACTTGCCGGCCAGCCGGTTCATTTTCGCCTTCAACTTGCGCCCCCGGCTCCATGGGGTGACGGTTTACAGCCCCGGCCCTTCGCCGGATGAGACTGTTTCCATCGTCTACGCCAACCTCGTCCCCCAACGCCTGATTGCCTGGGTCAAATTGGGTGCGGCGGTGGAAATCATCCCGGCTGGCCGGCATCTGATTTATGGATGGAGTGAAACGGGCCGGAATCCCGGCGGGAAAGAAGCCGCCCGCACTTACGGTGTGTTCGAAAAAAGCCGCCTGGTCATCGGCCAGCGCCGGGCAAGTGTGGTTGCGGCAATGGCCGTGATCGACCAAAAATCGGCCAATCTCCACGCGAGCGGAGAGTGGCCGGAACTGGGTTCGGAAAAAAGCGGCGTTTTCGCCCAGGGCGAGGCGCGTAAATTGGATTTGCCCGGCGCCGATCAATACCTGGCCCTGTCGAAATTCGCGTGTCAAATGAAATTCCAGGCGGCTGAAAATGGCGGACGCCTCAATGCCGTCCTGACGCTGAACGAGGGCGATGAAAGCGCGGCCCGGCAGACGTATTTCGTGGCCCGGAGCCTGATCGCCCTGGCGTCGTATCAGATGAATGATCCGCTGGCCGCCTGGTCGGCCCGCAACACAACGGTGAAAAACGAGGGATCTGTTGTGACTGCCACATTATCGGCGACTTCCTCCGATTTCGTTGCGGCGCTCAAAACGGACGCGACTCGAAAATAGCAATCAGATAACAAAATCGGCCGGTTCCCGGTCTCATGAATTGGGAGCGGACGGTGTTTCGGTCGTCTCAGCCGCTTTGGTCTCTTCAGTTGTCCCGGTTGTCTCGGCCTCCTCGGTCACTTCAGTTCCTTCAATCGTCTCAGCCCCTTCGGTCGTTTCAGTCGTTTCGGTGCTTTCGGTCGCAGGGGTGGCTGATTCAACATCGGTCAAGGCCAGTTGTTCCGGCGGAGTGGCGGCCAGGCCGGGGTCGGTGGTCAACAAGGCTTCCGGCTTGGTGACGGGGATGCGGCGGAGTTCATCGGCGGCGGGCAAATCTTCCAAAGCGCGCAAACCGAAATACTCGAGGAAAAAGGCGGTTGTCCCATAGGTCATGGGGCGTCCCACAACTTCGGCGCGGCCAACTTGCTCAACCAAACCGCGTTCAAGAAGGGTTTGCATGACGCCGTCAACAGCCACGCCGCGCACCTGCTCGATTTCGGCGCGGGTGATGGGCTGGCGGTAAGCGACGATGGCCAGCGTTTCCAAGGCGGGTTGGGAGAGGCGCGAAGGGCGGACCTTCAAGCCGACCAGGGCGATGATCCAAGGGGCGAAGTCCGGCTGGCTGACGAATTGCCATCCGCCGGCGACGCAGGCGAGACGGTAGCTGCGCTGGGCGGCTTCGTGATCTTTCTGCAATTGTTCCAAAGCGGCGGTGATGTCGGCTTCCTTGGTTTTCTTGAACGGCTTGGCGGCTTCGCCATGTTCGGCGGCGGCGGCAAGCAGATCGCGCAATTCCTTCGCGTTGAGCGGCTTTTGCGCTGAAAATAAAATCGATTCCAGTATGAATTTCAATTCCATGTGAACATCTCTCAACTGGCCGGAACAGGATCCGGCCCGGCGGGGGCGGCCGGATGGGCGGGCGCCTTGGTAATTTCAATCGCGCCAAAATCCTCCGACTGCCGGCAGACCATTTTTCTCAGGCGGATCAATTCCAACATGGCCAGAAAGGTGCAGATGACTTCGGCGTGGCTGGTGGCGGCGCTGAACAACTCGGAAAACTGGATGACCGGCTTTTCCTCGAGCATCTTGACGAACATTTCAATCTTTTCGCTGACGGAACATTTGTCCTCAAAAATTTCGCGCAAATCCTCGCGCTTGTTCAGACGCTTGAGAATCTCGCTGACCGCGTTGACCAGATCGAAAATGGAGGCCTCGTGCTTGGCATCCGGGGCGGTGACAAACTCCTCATGCGCCGGCAGACGGGGAAAAACGTGCTCCTGCTGGATTTCGCGGAACTGAAGCTGGACGGCGGCGTCCTTGAATTTCTTGTAGGCGACCAATTGGCGGATCAGTTCCCAACGAGGATCCTCCTCTTCGTCTTCCGCGCTGTTTTCGACTTGCAGGTCCCTGGGCAAAAGCTCGCGGCTTTTGATGTACATCAACGTGGAAGCCATGACCAGAAATTCACCGGCAATATCCAGATCAAGCAGGCGCATGACTTCAATGTGTTCGATGAACTGGGTGGCGAGCTTGGTGAGATTGACTTCGTAAATATCAACTTCCTCCTTTTTAATCAAATAAAGGAGTAAATCCAAAGGGCCCTCGAACACTTCAAATTGGACTTTGTATTCAGCCATGACGACTGGGGGGATCGTAGAACCGCAAGGGATGGTTGGCAACGCAATACCGCCGCAAAAACCGCCGTGCCGGACAATGAAATCCAACGATTTATCGGGCTTTTTTCCTAAAGTGCCGGATAAAAGTGAAAGCCCATATCGCGTTCGCAGCCACAAAACAGCCTAGAACCGTCAAAAACCCGGCCATCGGCAGACGCACCGGCGCCGAATGATTGGCCTGAATCGTCAGAAAGTGGCTTCCACCCAAAAACAAGACCTGCAAGCATCCCACCCAAAGCAATTGTTGGGAAATATACGCGCTCGTCTCCTCCCGATGCTCCGGCCCCAACCAATATTCCCGGTCGGGAATATTTATAAACTGGACTGGCACGAACCGGACTATCAGGGAGAAAGCCACAAACAACAACGGCAGGCCCACTCCCACAGCCCCGAAGAAAGCCAGGTATGTGGAACGTTTCATCCAACCGTTAGGCTGGCCACCCGCCCCGAAATGTGTCGCCATCCGCTCCGGCAAAAGCGGCGCCGAGCACGCCAGATAAGCCAGAAGCCCGATGCAGCAGGCCAAAAAAATAAGCGTCGGCATCCGCAATGTTTTCATAATCAAGCAAGGGTCAACTTTTGCGTTACAATGGCGGTTCGCGCGTTAAAACGCAAAGCGGAAATGGAGATGCGGAAAATTCCGCCGTCGCGGGGCTATGGCGGACGTGGGCTGGGGATGGTCTAATCTGGAGTTGACGCCTCCTGCGGGATGGGTTAGGTGGCAGATTTGGGGCGTAAGAAAGACATGGTTCACCGGCATCTTAATCATCAGGAGTTGACCCTTGCGGCCATTGACGACGTGATTTCTCGCGGCAAGCGCAGGGACTGGGAGGGCTTGCGCCTGGCGATCATGGCTGATCGGGAGCGGGTTCTTTCCGCCGCGGCGCGTCTGCAACAGTGAGCGTGCGCACGGTAATTGATGGCGGTCTATGCTGAATAATTGATGGATTTGCGTTCGGCTGTCTGCCGGTGTGGGTGAGGTGGATCTATCGCTTATTTGCTGCTCCAGCAGAAGCATGGCGCTCTGATGGCTGCTGGATTGTCTCAGGACGGCGTCTATTTCAAAACCTCTTGTCGCAACAGGTTCTTGAAGCGCGTTTTGCTCACATAATGGTCCGAAAGCAGACGGCCGTTCCAAAGCAAGCTAAAGACACCATAGGAGGAAGGCGTATTCTGGGCCGCGTGGGCGCTATCCAGAACCGTGACCTTCAACTCCAAGCCATGCTCGGTTGCCGTTTCCGAAAGGTCGTTCACCGACTTCGGCAGCATTGGGCACTGAGCGCAATACACGACATGTAAACCTCGATATTGGGTTGCGTTGCCACTGATGTCACGGAAACGTGGTTCAGGACCGTCCCTGAGGGGGTAGGTGACCAACTGAAATCGGTCTGCTGTTCCGACCATGCGAAAGCCATTCTTTAGGAAAACCTCTTTGCCTGCCATCCAAGGTCCCTCGCTTACCATGGCTGCCACGCCTTATAGCGCGAGTCTGCCGCGCCTCTTCGAGACAGGCTTGGATCAGCCGACCACCCAGCCCTGCTATCCTCTGGCCTCTGGGATACACCCACAGGCAATGCACAAAGAGCCAACCCCTGGCGTCAACCGGTCGCCAAGCGTGCTCGCCTGGCACGTACTCGAGGAAGCCAAGCGGTCTGCCTTCTCTGTCCCGGAACAAAAAAAACCGAAGACCGTCGGTGAAGCACTGGTGCAGCCACTTAACTTTACGTTGGAACCCCTGATTCTTCCGATTCACGAGACAGCCGATCCCGCACTCGGAGAGGTTTGCGGGGCCAACCTTCTCTAGCACGATCTTGTCAGCGCGCATTGTCTTCACCTGTGGTTTGGGGTGGTCTGAAAGGTCGGGCGCGTCGGGCCTGTATGCAAGCAGAAAACACAAAGTAAATGAAAAGCGAGTTGCATCAAATTAAATGTCACCCGGGAGTAAAGGGGATAGGGGGTCAAATCATAAAGGAATTATGTCTCACACCTTGCCCCGCAGGGTGTGAGACGGATTTCTTAAATATGGTTCCTCGACGTTTTTAATGGGTAAAAGGGGGAAAATCGGTTTTTCTGGTGGG
>CAZLEE010000068.1:0-20378 GCA_964558455.1 uncultured Verrucomicrobiota bacterium
GGTCGCCAAAATTGCCGCAGGTCTTGAATACTTTCCGCAGCCGTTTGTCGTCGGCAATGTCATAGCATACCAGGTAGGTTGTTCGCACGGGTTACCTCGTTAATAGCGGGATGTATCCGGCAATTTCTCCGGTGAGTGTCTTGGCCAGCAGCCGCGCTTGCAATTCAAGCGCCCGACGGTAGCTGACTTTGTAGTCGAACAACGGATGTGTGATCAATGAACTCATGCGTTGCTCATACATCTGAAAAAAACGTTTGCGTCCGGGCGCAGTCAGATTCACCGCCTGGCCGGCCCGCACAAAATCCTTTTCCGTGACGACGCGATTGTTGATGCAACTTAGCACCGTGGATTCCGCCACCAGCGGCCTCATTTCTTCCATTAAATCCAGTCCCAGCGCCGGTCGTCCAAAGCGCGGCTGGTGATAGAATCCAATGTAAGGGTCGAAACCAACAGCCAGGGCGGCTAGTGTGCAATCTTTGGCCAACATGCTGTAGGCCAACGAAAGCATCGCGTTGACGGGATCGGTCGGCGGACGGCGGTTGCGATGGCTAAAGTTGAAGTTGAATGCGAGTTGTTTGGAGTCTTTGCCCGGCATTTCGAGGCCGGGCAGGTCGTCTTCGACCTTGACCATGCCGCTGAATTGCTGGAAATACTGGCTGGCGGCCGCTCCTTCGATGCCGAGGAGTTCTTCCAATGAGACGGCGGCCAGCGCGTCTTCGGACGCCCGCTTGAGTTTCAGAATAACCGGCTCCGGCGGCTCCAGATGGTTTCGCATGAGCAGGGTGCGATGGTTGCGGATTTTTCCATGCACAAATTGCCGGGCCAGGGCAAGGCACGCCGCCCCGTCCCGCGCCTGTCGAAATTGCTCCATGCGCAGGAACACGTTTTTCAGGGCGTGGCCGCGCGTGATCCCATAGAACCAGCCGCCCGTCGAAAAGTAGGTGACGGGAATTTCCTGCTCGCACAATGATTGAATCGCCTGGGTCGAGATTTGGATGTTTCCAAACAGCGCCACGTGCGAAAGGTCCCGCATCCGCACTTCCTCGATGACCCTGTCTTTTTCTTTGACTGTCAACACCTCATCCTTGCATCCAACGCGATAGCCCTGGGTGTTCAAATAAAGCGGACGGGTATCGTCCCGCGCAGCGATCAACCTTCGGGGAAGCCCGCCTTCCGCCGATTTATCGTCGGGAACCGCATCAGGGGACGAAGGAGCCTGTGTCAGCATCCGGGTTTCGTCCGGCAGACAAACCGGCGCAAGCGAGCAGCGCACGCATTTGGGGGAATGTGTTAGCGGCGCGGGAATCGGCCCGGTGACGATTCGTCTGGCTTCGGCGACGTTTTGCAGAATCCAGCTTTCGATCTCTGGTGTAATGGGCAAACGAACGCGCTGCTTGGTGGCGCGATAATAGATGACACCCTCGTTGCAGGTATAGCCGTTATCGCGCAAGATCAACGCCTGCAAGCCGAGCTGCATTTTGTCCGTGTCCCACAGTTCGTTGGCCTCTTCCCCCTCTTTGGGCGCGCCCGCCTTGTAGTCAACCGGGCAGACCTCCAACGCGGTAAGCAAATCCTCCTTCTCCGCCTTCGACTCCACCAAGTCCATTTTCGCCGCGACGCCCAACCGCTCCGATCCCATCTGCACGGAACGCGAATGAATTGTTTCAGGCTCGGCGTCTTTTGTTCTGGCCTCCTTTCCCGCGGACTCAACCGCCGCCACCGTTTCTTCCCCGGCCTTTGGCTGGCCGGCATCGGACTTCCGTTTGGCCTTCGGCAAAGCGCCATTGCCAGAATCAACGCGTTGATGAATGGCATCGCCGCGCAACGTGTCCACACTCTCGACAAAAACACCTTCAACAAATTCGTAATAAAACAGCCGCTGACAATACACGAACTCGTTCAACATCCGCGCGGGAATCTGCTGCGGCTCAGCCTCGGCCACAGGTTGCGCGGCGTCCGGTGGCAGGACGAGACTCTGTCGAGCCGTGACTCGATTGGGAACATCGTCCGAAGATTGTGCAACGCCGGTCGGCTGCGGCTCAACCGCCTCCACCCGCAACACAATTTTGACATGCTTCGGCTCCGTGTTTTTTTGACACGCCTCGCGTTCGCCGCCCAAAACAGTCCTGGCAGCGCCAGGGGAAACACCCCGCGCCGCCAGCGGCGACTCCCGTTCACTCAAACGCGATTCAGATGAAACAGGTTGATTCTCATCATTCATAACCTTGAGCATCCACACTAACCCATCGGCGTGGCTGTCAATAAGTTGAGCATATTATCCCCCCTCAACCGGCACAAAAAGGCCAAGCCCGAAGTGGGCACCGTAGCCAAAAGCTAGTGGGCCGCTGACGAGTTCGGGGAATGTTATGGTGAAAGCATTACCTGAGCTGTTGCTGCGGTTGCCGCCGCCGTCATGGCGGATAGTTTGGAATTGCAGCGAGCGAAGGTGTCGGTTACCGAATTGAAACGGGCATTCACGCTCGTCGAGTTGTTTGATAGTGGCGGCAACTCCCTGCGGATGCAGGGCGAGAAGGCGGAGCAGGTCATGCGCGCCAGAGCCCACTTGCCAGCCGCTAGCATCCATCTTCGGACGTCCGTCGCGGAAGGTCTTGGCATGGCGTGTGGAGACGTACGGCGTAAATGATCGCCAAATTTTCGATGTTCGAAAAAGCGCGCAATCCTTGAAATCGCCGGCGTGGCCGATACCGTGAAGAACAAGACGGATGTCATGGCCACCATAACCCCAGACTTTGTTCAGCCTGCGTAGCGCGAGGCAGGCCGCCTCGTCAAACCCCAGCGGCGCCCAGATGGTAATATGTGTTATCGCTTCGCGCTGGCAGTTGGCTTCGCAGAAAATGTGGGCGTGGCGGTGGTCGGCACATGGTTTTCCATCGTCACCCAGGCCGGTGAACACGGCAGCACGGCCTTTTCCTTGATCCGACCATTTGCAGAGCGCGTCATGCACGCGATCCGCGACGGAGACCGCCTGGGTAATGCTCGGAGCGACGGCGCTCACTACGGCGTAACGGGCGACGGTTGGCAATGCTTTGCTTTGCCGAGGACGCGGCTTGGTGGCCGGAGCGAAGGCATTTTCTGGACGCGTGTAGTTCACGAATTGCGCACCGGGCGGAAGATTCCATCCGGCTGCTTGAAGTTCGCCAGTGTCGGCATGAAGAGCGGCAAACAAGTGTTCAGGAACTTCCAGCACTTCCGCTGCTTTGGCTTTTTTGCCTGATTTACTTTTACCATCATCCGGCGGTCGGTTGGCAGCAAGGAAACTCGTGCGCCATTTGTCGTAATCGGACGGTTTCATTGGCGCAAGAAGGCGAACCAGTTCAGTTCTATCCGGCAGCTTTGCGCTTTCAGCCAGCGGCAAGGCGTTGGGTTCGATTACTGTAATGCCCTCCAACACACGCGCTTCAACTAAACTTTCCGCGCGCCCAAAATAACTGAGCCGCGCTGCGAGTGTTTTCAAAGCGGCCAATAGTTCCGGTGACAAATCAGCGTCCCACGCAACCAGCACACTGTCATTGTCCGCGAGTTGGATAAACGTGTCAAAAACCTTGGTGGTTTTCTCGTTCTTGCCTTCGTTGTAAGGCATGTAATGCCGGGAGTGCGCGGTCGTGGCGCGTGGCAACCGAAAACGCGGCGGCTGGCTTAACGCGTTGACGAGTGCTCTGACCGTGTCCTCGGATATTTCGCCGTTTCTGCGCGCCTTCAAATACCACGTCGCAATCAATGCGCGAACAATGCGCCACGGCGAAGGCGGCCATTCGACAGCACCTTCATTCACATGTCGTCCCCACGGCGTGGCATGGTAGCGCCCGGCGTAGAAACGCAGTTCAAGTACAGTCATGTTTATTCCTCGAAGGTAAGGCCAGTCTGAGGTGGGTTCGCAAATTCACTGGACGCCTTTTTGATAAGGGCAGGCAGCGCTTTTTCAAGCTCGTCAAGCGGCGGCACGACGAAGCCTTCGGGACGCTGCACGTCAAGATTACCGTCAATTTCCAAGTCGCAAGCTGTCCGCAGCCGCAAACCGTCGCGGAAAAACTTCTGGATTTTGAAAAGCGCAATCGCAACGAGCATCACTTCGACATTCGCACCGAGGCCAAAGCCGCGAATAAGCGCGAGGTCAAGATTGAAGAAAGCAGTAATTTTTCCGCAGTATTCGTCTCGATGGAACGGGACGTTGCCTTGGCGGCCTTCGTCTCCCTTGGTTTCAACTCCTTTCAATGGTTCAGCCAACTTCATCGTTCCAGTGGGGTCAATCCGGTCGTTTTTGACACCACCCGACGCAACAGTGCTGACATTTTCTGCCTCAATAAAGGCCGTTAGAGCGCGAGGGATACGAGCACGTCCATCAATTGTTTCAAGAAAAACACCATGAACCAAAGCGTTCACATCGTATTTTAGGAGAGCTACGACTACCCGATGGAGTTGGAGCGGGCGATTATCTTCAGGGCGAATTTCCGAGGCAAGTTGTAGATGAAATTTTCCGGCGGCAGCACGCTTGATGTAAACGCTGTTCAACCGGTGCGATTCCAACACGGAGTTCGTTAGTGGTTTACCTGTTTTGTCTTTCACTTTCACGACAGGCAAGCCCTTGAGTGGTGTCACCCAATCATCAGCGACGATGTCCCAGCAAACCTCTTCCAAACGGTTAGCCATACTTTGCGCGGATTCCACGAGTAACATTTTCCGCCCATCCGGTCCGTCGTAGGTGGCCGGACCAAGGTCGGGAAAACCGGTGGGTTGAAAGCGTATGCCTTGAATGGGTTTGAGTGTGGCCTTGAGCAGCAGGCGCGGTTGGTCTTTGAGTTTGTCGAGGTTCATGTGTTTTGTGTGTTGAGTGGTTTAAGAACGGTACGTTCGAGCAGACGAAAATCTTGCGGCGCGATGGGAAAGAGCGTTGCTGCCGCTGTGCGCCGGGCGATGTCGCCCGCGACGGGCAATTCATCCACCAGCGGAGCTTTGCCAGAAGCGCGCAACCGCCGCGCGGCCAACTCCGATGCTGTCTTGCCGTCGCCATTCATTGCGCGGTGGAGAATCGCTGGAACGAGCGGAATAGCTTCATCCTTACCATTGGCAGAACGGAAGCAAAGCCGTAACATAGCGTAAAATGAGGATGGAATGGCTTCCGGGGTTTCTCGAAATTCTGGCGACGATGGTTTCACTTGCTGCCAGTCGAGCAGGCTCAATCCCCAAATCAGGTCAGCTAATAAAGCGTCATTGATGCGGCCCTCGATGAAACAAGTGATGTCGTCCAGACGCGCGAAACGCGGCGAAGTGTCCGGCCAGCCTTTTACACCGGACTGCGCCACGCGCATGACACGACGCGCAAGAATGGAATTGAGTGCATTAGTCAAGTCACCATCGTGCCACGCCACGTCATTTTCCGAACTCTTGTCCGTCCACGCCAGATGGCAACCCTCTCCATGCTCTGCCCGTTTCAAAGGTTCAAGGTGCTGCCGAAACCAAAGCATTTCGCCTCCAAGCCGGGCATGTGTGCCAGCAAGAGATTGGGCAAGACGAAATTCCGGTGATTTGTTGTCAGCATCTATGAGCCAACATGCCCGCAAACCATGAAGCGGTCGAAGATAGGCGCTTTCAGCCCATTTGAAGCTCTTGCTTAGTGCTCGTTCAGCCGAACCGAGAGCCGTGAGCACAGCCAAGATTTGATCTGATGAACTATTTTGTGCAGTAGCGGCCAGATCGGCAATCCGTCGCTCCAAGACAACTGTTGCGCTGGCAACAGAAGCGGGACATTTGTCGCTAGAAGTAGCCGAATTGAGTTTGGTAAGCCACTCGTCAATGTCACGAAGCAAATCCACCTTTGGATTGCGGTGCGGAGTGATTCGTCCCTGATCTATTGCAGTAAAATAATTATCTCCTCCAATTCGGCCCTTAAAAAACCCGGTGCGCTGAAAACTTGTAATGCCACGGTCAAAACCGAGTTGCGCAGCAGCAACAAATGCGTCCGTGCCGCGTTTGGCCATTCGACCATGTTTTTCCACCCGCCCCTCAGCAAGCAAGGCGCGTATTTCGGCCAAACTTGCATGCTGTGACCAAAGCGGAAGCCACAGTTCACGTCCGGCGGATTCTCCCAGATATGATGAACCAAGTCCGACCGGCGACGCTTGGAAAAGAAATGGAAACCGAGCAGACGGTTCTCGCTGGTCATCGAGTTTGCGCCCGATTGACCCCGCAAAAAGAACTGCGCCCTCAAGCATCAAAATAAAATCCCAAGGATTGCTGCCTGCTTTCGCTTCAAATCCGCTGGTTTGATTCGCGCCGCCAACTCGGGTCGAGTCGAACAAGACAGGTGACAAATCAGGGATTTTTGTCCCCGCGCCTTGAGTTCCAAAAAGCGATTCGTCCAGGGCGGCAAGGGAATTAAACACTGCATCTTTGCCAATCACTTTCACTGGCTTTGTTCGTTGAACGTCGAATTCAGGCAGCGCCATCCACAGGCATTGCATGAAGTTATCAGAGAAATGGCTGTTGCCGTCGCTGCCACCACCTCCACCAAGCAAAGCGTTGAACGCCACCGCATCAGGCTCGATGATGGCGGCGGCATCCATCCATGCCAGTGCTTCATCAGGCAGAGAGTTTCGCAGAGACTTGAGCATTTCTGCCTTCATGCGGCGTTGCGGGCCACCTGAACCTTCAATGTCCTTTTTCTTCGCAACCCCGGCTCTGTCCATCGCAGAAAATGTGGCACGTAGAGCATCTTGATACTTTTCAACGCGTTCTGCGCTCACGCTCATTATGGCCTCAATGACGCTGGATGAAGTCGGAGTTTTTTCAAAAAACCTGGCCGGCTTTTCGCGCTTTACGGCAAAGAAATCCCCGCCACTCCACGGAACTGCGATTGGTGTTGGATGGTATTTGTGAAGGAAAAACTCGGACAACAGCGGTTCGCTCTCAAATCGAGATGTGAGAAAAAATTGATTATCAACCCAATGAGCAGTGGCGTTAGCATCGGCTTGTTCTGATACAAGCCGCAAGATGCCCAACGCTTTCAAGTAGTGTGCCAGTGGGACGGGAGCGCAGCCGTTGAGAGTGATTGTGGGCATAACGTCAATTAGTTGTTTTGCGTGAGGCGCGGGCGTCGGCGGCGCGCAGCAGAGTTTCGAGATAAGCGAGACGGAATGGGCCAAGCCGGTCGCGCAACGCCACGGTGCGGGCCAGCCACGACGGGCCATGCTCGCCTTCACCCATTCGCATGAAGCTGAGGCTGAGCGGGATTTCCGGTGTTTTCAATTCGCCGAGCGGGACAGATGGCAACCTGTCATCCTGCCAGATGCCGCGAGCGAAAAGCGCGTTGGGTGCGTTAGGGTTTCCTTTTTCGTCTGGCAACGAGCGGATCGAAACCCGGACTTTGCCGTGATGGGCGGCGATGAGATAGGCAACCAGATCGCGTTCGGACGCATCAGATGGGCCGGCCAGCAACCACGCGAGTGCGGAGGCGAGTTCGTGGCGAAAACCGTATCGGGCGCATTTGCCGTCTTTATCCGCCGATTTCGCCCAAAGCTGGCCTTCCTTGGCAGGATCACCGTGCCGAAGCATTTTTTGAAACTCATCGTGTGCTTTGCCGACGTCATGCCAGAGCGCGGCAACATGGAGGGTCGGCTCGAAATCCTTCACCAGCAGCGCGGCAAGAGTATCTGTTTCCTTCACAACAAACGATGCGTGCTCAGCAATGGTTTGCCATGTACGGATAAATGACGACCGGTTGCCCGCGTAAGTTTCCTGTAAATCATCTTGCGCCGGATGCGGTGTCGGTTTGTCTTTCGGATTGCCTGTCCAGCCGAGTGCGTCGTCGTATCCGCCAGTTCGGACATCAACGAGATAGACGCCGCCGGGGCGTGCATACGTTGTGGCTTCCCATTGCTCTTCGAGCGGATTCCAGCGCCATGCGCAGGCTTTTTTGCTGAGGAACTTCTTCGCTTCACCGATGGACACGCGGCACAGTTCATTGCGCTGCGGCGGCGGTTCGTTTTCGTTTGGCGAGTCGCTCTTGATGTCGCGCCAGAAGAACTGCACGTCGTTGTCGTCCCCGTCGCGGATGTAGCGGGAAATGTCCAAGTCTTGCCCGCAAATGTCCGGCGTGGTGTCGAACAAATCCATAAGGTCGCGGCGACGGATGACAGGGCGAACCACTGATTTTTCCTTAACTTTAATTTCACGCAAAGCAAGCGGGCTGGCGTTAGTCAGTTTGGCGATAGCTTCTCTTGATTCAGAAAGTTCCACTTCTGTGTAGGGCAGCAATAGCTCGTCCTTTTCGTCCCTTGGCTGGATGTCCACCCACAACACTTCTGCATTAGGAATTTCCGCGCGGCGGTTGCAACGGCCCATACGCTGAACGAGCGACGACCACGGGGCAAGTTCGGTGACGAGCAATTGCGCCGAAACGTCCACCCCGGCTTCAACAGCTTGCGTGGCGATCACAATGCGGTCGCCTGCGTCAAAAAGCAAATCCGTATGCCGCTTGCGGTCCACAAGCCGGAAGCGCGAATGGATGAGGGCAACTTTTGCGGGATCGTAGAGGGGCGTTTTTCCCTTCGTAAGGGCTTCAAAGATTTCCCGCGCCCGTTTGACGCGATTGACAACGACGAGTGTCAGCGTACCGATTTGGTGGCGTTCTTTGACAAACTTTGCCAGTTGCCCGGCGTAGTCTTTTGTTTCCGAACTGAGCGTGATCGTAGCTGGCAAAAGTTTTTTGCATGCAGTGACCAGATCATGCGGTCTGCCACTGGATTGCTCGGCGTCGCTCAGTTTTTCAACAGGCCAGCCGTTATCTGGGTTTTGGTGGTCAATTGTGGCAAGGCGCGCTTCTTCGAGTGTTGCGCTCATCCACCAAGTCGGACACGCACCGCAAGGCGACATTTTCCCGTCATGCCGAAAACCATCCAATTGAGCGCTAGTTTCCACGCCTACACCCATGAGTTGCGTCTCGTCCATCACCCACAGGCAGTCATTGTTGAGCAATCCAAAGTGCATCGGCCAGCGGTAGCGGCTCATGCCGTAGCCGCGGTTGAGGGCACGGCTGAGAAGCATATCTTGTGTGCCAATGAGGATGGCGTTCTCTTCCGGATAAATATCCCACTCGCCGGCACCTTCACCGCCCATGAGGATGTGAACGCCAACTTTGCCTTTGCGGGTTTTCGGATTTCCGTCCCAATCCAAATTATGAGCCTTCAACCATTTTTGGACTTCTTCCTGGGTTTGCTCCACCAGCGTCCGCATCGGCAGGCAATAGACGAGGCGGCGCGGCCACTTCGGATTTTGGCGCTCCACACGATTCCATAGCCAGGCCAGGACGACCGCAGCGGTTTTGCCCAGACCGGTCGGGATGTTGATGAGCATAGAAACGCAATCGCGCGTTTCGGTCAGCGTTTGGGGATTGTCCAAACCCGCCCTGTGGCCACACGCGAGACGACATTGGTAGTCATACGGGCCACCAAGACCCGTGGCTTTATTGAAGAACTGTCTGAAGTCTGGCGAACTCATGGTTTGCCGTCTCCCCGAAAAATTGGTGCAAACAACGTTTTCATTGGCTTTTTTTCTTTCTTTCTTACCGCGCCAAGACCAAATCCGCACTGCGTTTTACCCAACGTGAATTCCTTACTTCTATCAAACAGAATTATTCGTAGCAAGCATTAAATCCATCAAATCCATGGGGTTGGGGGGGGGGAATCCAACGGGAGTTTTCGGATGTTACCGGCGCGTCTCTGGGGTGAAGTGGGTAAGTCTAAAAACCCTGTCAGCGGTCACTCGAACCAGCCCCCGAGGCGTCGAGTGAAACCGGTGTGGCGGGGTTCTGGCGCGTAGTCCGTTTGTCCTATTGCCCGAAACAGAGGGCGTCTATAGGATACCGCCCACCCGGTCGCGGAACCAATCGAAACCGTCGGCCCGATTGCCGGGAGTGGGGCGGCTCAAAGACCTTTAAAAAAGTTGATAATGAAAAAGATGAATCGTTTTGCCGGATCAATATCTGCACTATTTGCAACCCTGGTTGCGGGACTGTTTTTCAGTTGCCTGCCTCCAGCCCAGGCACAAATCGTGATTGCCAACCCGCCGCAATCTGCGACCAACGCCTTGGGGGATAACGTGGAATTTGCCGTCACCGCCAGCAACGGCTCCGATACGCTGACGTATCAGTGGAGCAACAGTTCTGGGGCCATCGCCAACGCCACCAACAGGGCTTTGGTTTTGGAAAACATCCAGCTTTCCAGCGCCGACACCTACGCCGTGGTGATCACCGACGCCTCTGCCTCGGCCACCGCCAGCGCCAGCGCCACCCTGACCGTGGTCAGCACGTTCGGCGCGGCCAACAATCTTGCCGCCTGGCTGCCCTTTGACGACGGCCAGAACAATCCGTCGGCCCAGACGGCTGCGGACGCGTCCGGCAACGGCAACTACGGCTCGTTGCTGAACTTCGAGACGGACGGCGGCGAGTGGGTTTCCGGTGTATCCGGCGGCGCGCTCTATTACGCCAATACCAACGGATCGAGCAATAACATCGTGGTGATTAACGACGCCCCGAATCTGAACTTTACCAACAACCTCTCCTTCACCCTTTCAACCTGGGTCGCAGGCACGGCGTCCCCCACCTTTGAAGGATCCCTCTATGATTCCCCATTCTCCAGCGGCCAGCTTTCCGGGGCGAACATCATTTCCAAAGGCGTCGGCGGCGGCGGCGAGCAATACGAACTGGACACCTACGGCAACGATTTCCGGTTTTACGTGCGAAATGCCTCCGGCTCGACGACCCCCATAACCACCACAACCCCTGTCAATAATAACGGGGTCTGGCAGCATGTCGTCGCCACTTTTGACGGCAATTCGGGCATTGGGATGATGTGCGTGTATGTCAATAGCGTCTTGGTCGGCTCCAACACCGCCGCCCCGTCATCGCTCCTTTACTCGACCGCGCCGGTGACCATCGGCAACCGCGCCGGCACAAGCACGTCGGGCTACAATTCGTCCTTCGTGGGGGTCATTGATGACACCCGTATTTATGATTACGCACTTTCGTCCAACGATGTTGCGGCTCTTTATCAATCATACTCCACCACCGTGCGGCCAAACATATTTGCAACGCCGGCGGCCTCCCAGCCCATCTACGCCGGCGGCAACATGAAGTTATACGGATTGGATGACGGTCTGACTTCGATGACCTACAACTGGACGTTCAACGGCACCAACGCGACGGCAGCCGTCGGTTCCACGCTCATCGTCAGCAACTTGGCGGCGGGTAACAACGGCTCCGCCACCGTGACCGTGTCCGACACGGCCGGGACAGCCAGCAAAACCATCAATGTGACCGGCATCGCCCCGTCGTATCCCTTTGCGGCCGCAACCATGGCCCTGAACCCCATCGCTTTTTGGCAGTTGAATGAAACAAACACCAAATCGCAGGGGACTTCAACTGAAGTGGCCTACGATTACGCCAATGGCGACAACGCAATTTTCGGAGGGTTGGTCAATTTGGGCTATTCCGGCCCCGGCTACCCCTATACTGGATTCCCGCAGGGATACCAGGCGGAATCATTGGTTCAGCAAGCTGGCGGATACGTCACCCTGGCGCCCTTTGGACTGACCAACACCACGACCGCAACGTTCACCGCCTGGATTAATTCATACTCCGCCAACAACGGCAGCGAAGGGTTGATCTTCTGCCGCCAATCCGGCCAGTCAGGCGGGATGGACTATAACGGCCAATTGGGCTATACGTGGAATAACAACAGTTCCGCCACCTACAATTGGGGCAGCGGGCTGGTCGCCACAAACAACGTGTGGACATTTGTGGCCATCGTGATCGGCCCGGCAAATACCGTCGGCTATATGGGCGGCACCAACGGCATTCTCCACAGCGCCACCAACGCTGTCGCCAACACGCTTACGGCCAATTGGACCAATGGGGGCAATTTGTTCATCGGAGAGGACCCGAACAGCTCAAGTACCACGACTGTTAACACCACGCGCATCTTTAACGGCCAGATATGCAACGCCGCCGTCTTCAATCAGGCGCTGACCCAGTCGCAGATTCAGAGCCTCTTCTATGCCGTCGTGCCTCCATCCGTCTCCTCCATGCCCGCAAGCGCCAATGTGAACCAGAATCAAAACATCACCATCAGCGCCAATGTTGCCGGCACCACGAACCTGAGTTATACCTGGTATTACACGACCCCCAATAACGTCAGCAACTTCCTGTCCGGCGGCGCCTTTACGACCTTCACCACCAACACCAGCATCACCATCAGCAACGCCCAGCCTTCCCAAAGCGGGAACGTCTATTCCTTGCTGGTAAGCAACTCCGCAGGCATCACGGTCGGCAGCACCTTGCTCAATGTCTATGCCGCACCCGTCGTCACATCGGGTCCCCTGCCCGTCTCCAACACGATTTTTGCGGGACAACAAAGCACGACCTTCGTCATCACCGCCAACGGCGCATTGCCGCTCCATTATCAGTGGTTGGCCAATGGCGTCCGGGTCGCTGGCGCAACAAACATCTCCTTTATCTACACCAACGTGCCGGCTGGCACCTGGCAGATCACTTGCCAGGTGACCAATAGCGTCGGTTCCGTCACCAGCCCAGCCGCAGTGTTAAGCGCGATCACTCCGACGACATTTCAAAGCCAGATGATGGCGCTCAATCCGGCGAACTACTGGCCCTTGAACGAGCCGGCTGGCAGCGCGATTGCTTACGACTATGCCGGCGGCGCCAATGGCGCTTACGGCATTGACATCCAAAACGCCAATTATAATGGACAGCCGGGCGTTCCCAATCCGCCTTTCGCCGGCTTTCCGACAAACTATCTGGGCACTTTAATGTATAACGGCGACGCCACGCCCGGCAATGGCTATGTCACAACCCCGGCGCTGAACATCAACACCAATACCGTGTCGATGATCTGCTGGATCAATCCCAGCGGGCCGCAGAATAATTCGGCCGGTTTGGTCTTCTGCCGCGACAGTTCCGGCACCGGCGGCATTGAATTCGGCAGCTCAATGGAGCTGGGCTACACTTGGAACACCGCTGCGACTTATGACTGGGGTTCGGGATTGGTAATTCCCCAAAATCAATGGTCGATGGTGGCGTTGGTTACCACCTCCTCCAATGCGGTGGCCTATCTCTTCAACACCGACGGCCAGGCCAGCGCCACCAACAGTGTCACCAATGCGGTGATCTCGTTCAGCGGCGGCATCGCCATCGGCGCCGACCCGCAGGCTTCGACCCTCCCCACGCGCATCTTTAACGGCGAAATGGATGATGTCGCCATCTTCAACTACGCGCTCACTTCCGCTCAGATACAGCAGGCCTACATGAGCGCCGGCCCGCCCGTCGGCGTCTCCATTCCCGTCACGTCGGTCACGGTGAACGGGGGCGGCAGCACAAACATCACTGCCATCACCAACGGCACCCCGCCGATCTTCCTGCAATGGTACTCGGTGGACGATAACAACAACACCAGCGCCATCGCCGGTCAAACCAACGTGAGTCTGGCGCTCGCCGACGTTCAGGCTTACCAGAACGGATACCAGTATTTCGTGGTGGCAAGCAACGCCAACAGCACCGCCACCAGTGGCGTCGTTTACTTGTACGTCCAAAGTGGCGGACCAGGTCTTTCACAGGACATCACTCCATCGCCAGCAGTTGCCGTGCTCGGGTCTCCAATCACGCTCTCGGCCACCTTCACTGGCGCTCTGCCCATGACCAACGTATGGCAGTTTAACTGCCGGACCCTGATCAATGGCAGCCGTATCAGCGGCGCCACCACAAGCACATTGACAATCAGCAACGCTCAATACAGCGATGCCGGCACCTACCAACTCTTCGTGACCAACTCCGGCGGCAGCGGTCAAACCAGCCCGGCCACACTGACAGTGGCGCCGCTTCTGCCATTCAATGGCGGCAGTGGATGGTCGTCCCAAGGCAATACCATCTCATGGCCCAACACCAACGTCCTGCAATTGACGTCGAATGCTGGCAACGAATCCAACAGCGCCTTCTCCACCTTCCCGGTTTATGTCGGGGCTTTTGAAGCCGGCTTCACTTATCAGTGCGTCACCGGCCCGTCCGGCAGCGCCGATGGTATCGCCTTCTGCATCCAGACCGACCCGCGCGGCGCGTCCGCCATTGGTGCCGGCGGCGGCGCGTTGGGTGTTAGCGGAGCCGGCGACGCACCGGGGCCTGGCGGAATGGCGATCTACCCCAGCGTGGAATTGGAGTTCAACATCTACGCGAACAACGGCATCGGAGGCGTCGGAGCTTCGTTTGATACTAACGGTGCGATTGGCCCCGTGAACGCGACCGGGTCGGTGATCCTCAACAGCGGCGACCCCATCAGCACCGTCGTGACCTATAAAAACGGGGTGCTATCCGTCTCCCTGACCGACACAACATCGAATCTGGTTTATTCCATTTCGACTAATCTGAACATCGAGTCCGCCCTGGGCGCCAACGTCGCCTACATCGGGTTCACCGCCGCGGACGGCGACAGCAAATCAACCCAGCAAATCAGCAACTTTAGCTTTGTCAGCCAGCCTTCACTATCAGCCGGGGTTTCCGGCTCCAACCTGTTGCTCTTTTGGCCTGATGCCATCGGCGGCTATGTTCTCGAACAAAGCAGCACCCTTGGTCCTTCCGCCCATTGGACGCCGGTTGCAACCGCGCCGGCGCTGGTCAACGGTCTGAACCAGGTCGCCGTCCCTGCATCGGGGAACGCCTCATTCTACAAGTTGGTCGTGACGAACGTACCAAACTTTTAGACTATTGACGGCAGAGGTTGTCTTTGTCTCTTATTCGGCCATGCCTCATGCCGGGCATGGCCGAACTTGTTTAGGCTGAACGGAAAAATGAGGAAATTCGGATTACATGAATTCCTGGTCCTGGCGGTTCTTTGGTGCGCAGCGCCAATTTCCGTTCGCGCGGATTATACGGCGGTCGTAAACCCGGCTTCGGTTGTGGCGACAAACTTCGAGGGTTGGGGCAGCTCGTTGTGTTGGTGGGCCAATGTGGTCGGCGGATATTCCAACCGCAACGACTACGCCAATCTCGCCTTCACCCAACTGGGATTGAACATCGTCCGTTACAACATCGGCGGCGGCGAGAATCCGGCCCTCACCAACACGATCACCAATTACCGGGCCATCATGCAGGGATTCGAACCGGCCAGCGGAGTCTGGAACTGGAACGCCGACACGAACCAGCGCTGGATGCTGCGCACCGCCGTCTCGCTTGGCGCCAATCTTGTGGTCGCCTTTGCCAATTCGCCGCCGTGGTGGATGACGGTCAGCGGAAGCGTTACCGGCGCGATCGACGGCACCAACAACCTCCAAACCGGTTATGAAAACAATTTCGCCGCCTATCTGGCAACGGTGGCCAGCAACCTGACCGTGCTGGACGGCGTCCATTTCAATTTCGTCACCCCCGTGAACGAGCCGGCGGCCGGCTGGTGGGTGTATGACAACGGCAAACAGGAGGGTTGTCACATGAATGGCGACCAGCAATCGCGCGTGGTCAACGACCTCCACGCCAAACTCGCCGCCTCCGCGCCGTCCGCCGGAATTGACGTCCCGGAGGACTACAGCGAACAAGACGGCATCGACGACCTTGCAAGCTACAACGCCAGCGCGCTGGGCGCCATTGCCCTGCTGACCACCCACACTTACGACGCCGACAATCCCGCCGGCCTGCAAAACGTGGCGGCTTCGCTTGGCTGTCCGCTTTGGGTTTCCGAATACGGCGACGGCGACGGCACTGGATTGACCATGGCCCGGCGCATCCACGACGACATCGCCGGCATGGGAGCGCAGGCCTGGGTGTATTGGCAGGTGGTGGACAACGATGGCGGCTGGGGCCTCCTTTACAATCCGCTCACCACAAACTCGGCCGGCGGCTTTACCACGAACTACACCATCAATGAAAAATTTTATGTCATGGGCCAGTTCAGCGAATTCATCCGCCCGGGCTTCAATATCATCAGCGTGAACGACAGCAACACCCTGGCCGCCTGCAATCCGGCCAATTCGACCCTGGTCTTGGTGACGGTCAACACCAACGCCGCCGGTTTCAACGTCACTTACGACCTGAACGCTTTCGCGACCGTGTCTTCGCCCGTCGCCGTCTATCAGACTTCGTCCGCCGAAAATCTGAAGCCGCTGCCTTCCCTGTCGGTGACCAATCAACTATTCACCTCGGCCATCCCTGCGAAATCGGTCACCACCTTTGTCTTGAACCTGGTCGAACCCCTGCCGGTGCGGGATGCCTGCGGAGCCAATTTGCTTTCCTACGGTCCCGTCGCCTACTGGCGCCTCAACGAATCCCGCGGCGCCGCCTGCGCCCATGACTTGGCCGGTAATTTCGACGGTCTTTACGGCAGCCAGACAACCAACGGACAGCCCGGCCTGCCCAATCCGCCGTTTTTGGGAATGCCCGAAAGCGACTTGGGTGTCTGGATGGACAACGCCAGCGGAAGCACCAACGGCTTTGTCACAACCCCGCCAATCAACATGACTCTCACCAACGCCACCCTGCTTTGCTGGGTCTGGCCCAACGGCGAACAGAACACTTCAGCAGGGCTGGTTTTCTCGCGCGGAAGCACGGTCAACGGCATCAATTACGGCAGCCTCAACGAATTTGCCTACACATGGAACAACGCCGCCGCAAGCTACGATTGGACATCGGGTCTGGCCATTCCCACAAACGCATGGTCGTTCCTGGCTCTGGTGACAACCCCCTCCAACGCCGTGGCGCACGTTTTCAATGCCAGCGGCCACCTCTGCGCCACCAACGCGCTCGCCAACCCTGCTGTGGCGGTCTCGTCCGGCTTCTGCATCGGCGCGGACCCGCAGTCAAGCACTCTTTCCTCGCGCATCTTCAACGGCGAAATGGATGAGGTGGCTGTCTTTGACTGCGCCCTCACGTCCGAGCAGTTATGCCGGATTTACTCCGTTGCCCGGGCCGGCCTGTCGCTCTCCATTCAAGTGTCGGGAACCAATGTCATTATAAGCTGGCCTTTTGGATCGCTTTTCGAGTCATCCAGCGCCAACGGCCCCTGGACATCCGTGCCGGACGCAACTTCTCCTTACACAAATGCCCCGTCGGATCACCAGGTCTTTTACCGCGCCATCGCCGCTGCCCCGTGACGCCGGATTGCGTTATCCGTCCGTTTGGTTAACATGAACGGGTATCCGATGAAAACGTTCCTGTTTCTGGCTGCGGCTGCGTGTTTGTTTCCGCAAGCCTCGCGTCTTCTGGGAGATTCCGCGGGCGCGCCGGATGGTGTCACCGGAGCGTCACCCGACTATGTTGTCACATCCTGGCACATTCAGGACGGCCTCCCTTCGGACCGGGTGCGGTCGGTCGTGCAAACCCGCGACGGCTACATCTGGGTGGCAACGTTCAACGGGCTGGCCCGGTTCGATGGCCTCCATTTCCAACGATTCAGCGACGCCAACACGCCGGAGCTGCGAAACAGTCTGGCGAACTGGCTGTTCGAGGATTCCGCCGCCCGGCTCTGGATCGGAAGCGACACGGGCGAAATCACATGGCACGACTCCTCTGGATTTCATCCGCTGGCCACCCCGACAAACTGGTTCAATTCTCCGGTTGACCGGTTTAGCGAAGCGGCAGACGGCGCCCTCTACATTCTCAACCGCAACGGCCTCATCCTATTTGCGCGCCATGGAACCGTCAGGGCGGTTCTGGGAGAGCCGCCGGAGAAACCCTACGGCGGTTTGGCCAGCGACCCGGAAGGGAACGTGTGGGCTGTTCACTACGGGGGCAACATGGCCCATCTTCGGGATGGCGTGGAAGTTCCCGGAGAACTGCCGCCGCCGGACGGATACAGGAGTCTTACCACCGCGCGACATGGCGGAGTTTGGGTGCGCGACGGCTCCCGGTTGCGGCGTTGGGACAACGGTAAATGGGTGGAAGACCGCGGCGCTGGTTCATGGACAACCATACGCGATGTCGCCCTCTATGAAACTGGCGCCGGCGATGTCTGGATCAGCACGGTCGGTGACGGCGTTTTCATCGTGGCGCCGGACGGCACGGAACGGCATATCAACCGCGCCAACGGCCTAGGCCACAATCTGGTCACTTGCGTCACCCAGGATCGTGAGAACAACATCTGGGTCGGCACCGGCGGCGGCGGGTTGGAATTGCTGCGTCCGCGTGTGCTGACCATGGTCAGCCCTCCTGACACCGGGCAGCATCCCGCCATTCTCTCCGTCTCTCCCGCCCGGGACGGCGGCGTTTGGATCGGTACCGAAGGGGCGGGTGTTTATAAATTGCGCAACGGCCAGTTCACGAAACTCGGCCCGGCGGGCCACACCCCCGCCGAAGATGTCCGGACCACGCTGCAAGACCGCTCCGGCCAATTATGGGTTGGAACGCAAGGGGCCGGATTGCTGGGAGGCAACGGCACCAACCTCCAACCCGCCCGGACCACGGTCGAGATGCCGCTCTTGTTCTATGCGCTTTACGAGGACAGCGCCGGCGCGATCTGGATGGGAACGCAGAACGGCATCGTTTTGTTCCAAAATGGCCATTGGAGCAGACTCGGCAGGGACCTTTATCGCACCGAAGTGCGCTGCATCACGCAAACTCCTGACGGAGCCGTCTGGATCGGTATGAGGGGCGGCGGCATCGCGCGCTACGAGGCGGGAAAATTCACCCAAATCCTCCGCGCCGACGGCCTGCCCTACGAATACATCTGGTCTCTCTTCGCTGACAAGGACGGCTCGGTCTGGATCGGCACGCCGGGCGAAGGTTTGATCCGCTGGCGTAACGGGGTCTTTAATCACTTCACCACCCGGTCCGGCTTGCCCAGCGATTTTATTTGCAATATCCAGGCCGACTCCTCCGGCAACCTCTGGATCGGCTCCTACGGGGGGATCATCAAGGTTTCCAAATCGGAATTGGAACGATGCGCCCGCGACGGCGGGTCTTCTCTGGATTGCACGGTGTTGGATATGAGCGACGGCCTGACCTCGCTCGAATTGGCCGGAGGCAACCAGCCTTCCGCCTGCGCGACCAGCGACGGGCGGCTCTGGTTTGCCACCAGCGACGGTTTGGCGGTGGTCGATCCCGCCCGCATCCAGCGCAACCTCCGCCCGCCCCCCGTGCGCATCGAAGAGGTGTTGGCCGACGGAAAACCGGTGCCCCTCGTCAATCCGTCCACCGCTCCGGATGGCATGTCCGCCTCTGCCGCCGTCGTTGCGCCTCCGGGAAGCGGTTCCATTGAATTTCGTTATACCGCCCTGAGTTTCTCCGCCCCGCAACGTGTCCGCTTCCGCTACAAGCTCGAAAAAATCGATTCCGCCTGGATCGATGCCGGTTCGCGCCGCGCCGCCCACTATTCGCATCTGCCCCCGAAGGAATACCGCTTTCGCGTCATCGCCTGCAACAACGACGGCGTTTGGAACAACGATGGAGCCGCCATTTCCGTCACCATCCTGCCTTACTTTTGGGAAACGTGGTGGTTCGCCCCGCTTTGCCGGGTGTCCGGCGTTCTCTTGGCTGGAGCAATCATTCTCTCGTTTGTCCGCCAGCGCCATCGCCGGCGGGTCGAAACGTTGGAACGCGCCCAATTGGTCGAGCGCGAACGCGGTCGCATCGCCCGCGACTTGCACGACGACCTGGGCAGCGGTCTGACGGACATCGGCATGACCAGCGCGCTCGCCTCCGACTCCTCCGTCCCCATATCGGAGGCGCGCGAGTATTTCCAGGAAATCAGCCAGCGCTCGCGCGACATGGTCAACGCCCTGGACGAAATCGTCTGGGCGGTGAACCCGAAAAACGATGACCTCAACTCGTTGACCAGCTATTTCTGCCAGTTCACCGAACGGTTCCTGCGCTTGACTCCAATCGCGTGCCGGTTTGAGATTCCCGACGGTTTGCCCAACCATCCGCTCAACGCGGAGCAGCGGCACAATCTGTTCCTGGCTTTCAAGGAGGCTCTGCAAAACACGGTCAAACACTCCGGCGCCGCCAGTCTCCATTTGAACATTTCCGTGACGGATAAAACGCTGCAACTCGCCCTAAAAGACGATGGATGCGGGTTTGCCGAAGGCGCGCCTGCCCCCGGCGCGGACGGATTGCGCAATATGCGCGAACGTTTGCGGCAATTGGGCGGTCACTGTGCCATTTCCAGCGCCTTGAACAAGGGCACGCGCGTCGTTTTCACCATTCCTTTTGCCGCCCCTCCGGCCGCCTCCGCATGATGACACGCAAGTCCATTTGGCCTATTGTCAATTTGAGCCAAATGTTCAAAGCTGTACCCGGCGGCTCATGAACTCGTTCAGTCCAAATATTAAATCGACCAGGGTTGGCGCAACCGACCCCGGCGGCCTCGTCCCGGTCG
>CAZLEE010000069.1:0-19763 GCA_964558455.1 uncultured Verrucomicrobiota bacterium
TAACTGGTGGAAAAAGGGGGAAGAACGGGGCTTATGGGGCGGCGGTGGGCGGTGGACGCGGACTGGGGGGCGGAGATTAGGAGTAAGATTAGGAGTAGGATTGGGAGAGGACGATTGCGCGGCTGCAATTGGGGGAAGGAAAACTGGTTGGGAATGGGGGAACCTTGGGCTGTGGACGGTATGGACAGAATGGACTTGGTGGACGGGCGCGGACGGACGCGGACTGGGAGATGGGGGGCCGGAGATTACGATTACGATTAAGATTAGGAGTAGGATTGGGAGAGGACGATTGCGCGGCTACAATGGGGGGAAGGAAAACTGGTTGGGAATGGGGAGCCTTGGGCTGTGGACGGGATGGACGGAATGGACTTGGTGGACGGACATGGACGGACATGGACGGACGCGGACTGGGAGATGGGGGGGGTGGAGATTAGGTGGGGCCTTTTGACTCAACTCCTACGGAGTTGAATTAATTCGTGATTTTTTCCCAGGGTAGGCGCGTTCGCGCCAACCCCTGGGCTGAATGATTGCAATCCTTTCAGGATTGCATGGCAAAGGCGAGGGGTGACAGGAATATCAGGGTTCGACAGTCTCACCTTACCAAAACAAATCAAAAATCAGGGCATGCCTTCGGTGTAGGAGGGGGGGGCGTCGGCGGGGGTGTTTCCCCAAGTTGTGGTGGCGGGACCCAGTTCATAGACCAGCGTTCCACCCTTGGAAATGTCTGAGTAGCGGATCCAGGTCTTGCTCCAAGGCTGGCCGTTGACCTTCAGGCTTTTAATATATGGCGCGTCTTTCTTCGCGTTGCGGCCGATGATGGTCGCATTGCCGTTGGGCAGGTGCAGGACGGCTTTGGGGAAGAGGGGGCCATTCAAGACGAGCACATCAGAGCCGGGAAGTTCCGGATACATGCCCAGGGCGGCGAAGACATACCAGGAAGACATTTCGCCCACGTCATCGTTGCCCGGATAGGCCGCGTCGGTGGCTGAATAAAGCTCGGTGATGGCCCGGCGCACAATGTTTTGGGTTTTGCCGGGCTGGCCAAGGAAGCAATAAATCCAGGGGGTTTCCAGGCAAGGTTCGTTGCCCAGATAGGCATAGCGGGAACTGTAACCTCCGTTCAGATTTGAGAAGAAAGCATCGAGGCGTTTGGCGGCAACGTCCGGGCCGCCCATCATGCCGGCCAGCGTTTTCAAGTTGAATGGCACCATCCAAAGATATTGTCCGGCTGTGCCTTCAACGTAAGCCGTGCTCCCATTGTAACTTGAGGCGTTGTCTTTGAATCCCGGCGCCCAGGAGCCATCCCGCCGGCGCATCTCGAGGTAACCTGTTTTGGGATTGAAATGATTGCGCCAGTTCTGCGCGTGTTTCATGAGCGTGGCGTAATCGCTGTCGTCGCCGAGGGCCTGGGCGAATTGCGCCAGGGCAAAATCGGCCGAGGCGTATTCCAAGGTCATGGAGACGCTGCCATAGCCGCCCTTCTGATGTTCCGGCACGTAGCCCAATTTGAGATAATCCTCCAAGGCGTCGCGTTCATGCACCTTCGTTCGCGGCGCGTTGACCGAGGGGTCCGTGGCGGCCCGCACCAAGCCCGCCAGCGCGGTTCTGGCATCAAAGTTGGTTGCGCCGAAGGTGTAAAAATCCGCAATCTCGGCCGCCGCCGGGTCGCCCATCATGGTGCCGCTGTCCGCAGTGGTTACGCCCCAACGCGGGAAGGCGCCGCTTTGTTGATAATCCATGAGGAGAGATTGCGCCATGTCGCCCGACTCTTTGGGGGCAATCATGCCCAGCAACTGACATTCGCTCCGGTAGATGTCCCAGCCGGAAAAGATGCCGTATTGCGTGCGGCCATCCGCCGTGGTTTGGATTTGGCCGTCGTAACCCATATACTGGCCGTTCGCATCGGAAACCACGCTGGGGCCGAGCAATGCATGATACAGCATGGAATAAAATGTTTCCCGTTCTTCCGTTGTTCCGCCGCTGACCTGGATTTTGTTCAACCATGAATTCCAGATGCCGCTTGTCGAACGGACCGCCTTGTCAAAATCTTTTGTGGAGAAGGCTGAAACCGGATTTTCCTTTTCCATATTGTCCCTGGCGTTGGCGGCGCTGACGTATGAAATGCCCAACTTGACCAGAACTGTCCGGTTGGCGGGCGCGTTGAAGGTGATGAACGCGCCGGAGGCGGGGCCGGCGCCGTTTGTGGCGCCTTTGCTGAGTGCATTGCCACTCCAGGCGCTGTAAGCCGAAAACGGCTGGTCAAATACAGCGTAAAAATAAATCGTTTTGATGTCCCGGTTGGATTGGTGGCGTTTGTCGCAAAAATAGCCGCCCATTTCCCAGCCGCTGACTTCCCGGGCGGCAGGATTGATGTTGATGGCGGAGGCGTCAGGGCCATTGACGTCGCTGCCGGCGTTGATCGTCATGGTCGCCGCGCCGCCGGCGGGATAAGTGAAACGACCGAAGCCGCTCCTCACCGTGGTGGTCAATTCCGCCTTGATGCCGTTGTCGAAAGTCACCGCATAAAAGCCGGGTCTGGCGACTTCGTTGCTGTGCGAGAACGATGCGGCAAACGCAGTGCGGTTGCCGTTGGGCGACGCCTGTTCTCCGCCCAAAACGGGCATGAACTGAAAATTTTCGCCGTATCTGCAGCCTGCGCCGCTGATGTGATCGACGCTAAAACCGGAAATTCGCGTTTCGTCGTCGGAATAGCCGCCTCTTCGCATGCCGGCGTCCGTATCCGGACTCCACTGAATCATCCCGAAGGGAGCCACCGCGCCGGGGAACGTGTTGGCATCCTTGGCCGTGCCGCACATTGGTTTGGCGTATTGAACCAGATTTTGGATGGCGTGGCTGGATTCCGGGGAGCTGTCCGCCATGCAACAGTTGCGGTGGGTGCTGCAAGCGGTGGCTCCCAACAGAGCGAAGCTAATCAGTTTGAGTGTAAACTTTGTTATTTGCACGAGGCGCATTTTGTTGAGGAAGGATGGGAATGGCAAGAGGGGACAATGTTTATCTGATTAGCTGGTCTTTGGGCGGTTTTCCTTTACGATGCGCTGCCAGTGTTATTGATCAAAAATCTGAGCGCGCATTATGGCGTGATCGCGGCCTTGCACGGCATTTCCCTCGAAGTCAGGAAAGGGGCCATCGTAACGCTCATCGGGGCCAATGGCGCGGGGAAAACCACGACCTTGCGCGCCATTTCCGGCCTGGTCAAGGCCCAGGGCGAGATCATTTATGAAGGGCGCGACATTCTCCGGCTGCGTCCCCATGAAATCGTGGCGGCGGGCATTTCGCATGTGCCGGAAGGGCGCATGGTGTTTGCCAATTTGACCGTGGCGGAGAATCTGGAGATGGGGGCGTATTTGCAGAAAAACAAGGCCCATATCCGGCAGGACCTTGATTTTGTTTCCAGCTTGTTTCCGCGTCTGGCCGAACGGCGCAAGCAAATTGCCGGCACCCTATCCGGCGGCGAACAACAGATGCTCGCCATTGGCCGCGCCTTGATGAGCCGGCCCAAGTTTCTCATGCTGGATGAGCCGTCGTTGGGCATTGCTCCGCTGCTGGTCAAGACGATTTTTGAAAAAATAGTGGAAATCAACCGCCAGCAGGGAATGACCATTCTGCTGGTCGAACAAAGCGCGCATCTGGCGCTCGGCATTTCCAGCTACGGCTACGTTTTGGAAACAGGCAGGATTATCTTGCAGGACACAGCCGCCGCGCTCATGCAAAATGAGGGGGTGCGCGTCGCCTATCTGGGCGGCTGACCGCCCGTTAAACGCATTGTGTATCGCTGTTTAACGGGCGGCGGAAGACTTTGTTCTAAATCTTCTTCGGCAATGTCGTCCACGCGCCTTTTTTCGCGCTGCTCTTCAGGCACGTTTCGATGAATGCCAGGCCCATCCAGCCGTCATCGATGGTGGCGTATTTGCTTCCGTTGGCGGCGTATTTTTCGCCCGCCTTCCAGCGGCGAATGTCGGCCTCAAAACAGCGATGCAGCCGGGCGTAGGCGTCGTGGAATGCTTCCGGATGTCCGGCCGGGATGGTGGGTTCGGCCATGAGATCGGCCGGGACGTCTTTGGGCAGGAAACCGTCGCCCGGGGTGACGGCGCCGCGCCAATAAGTGCGGTCGGGCTGGTTGACGAGGGAAATGGAGATGCTTTCCGGCTCTTCCTGGCGCCAGTGGAGGGTGCCTTTGGTGCCGGCGATGAGGATGCCGAGGTCGTTCTTGTGGCCGATGCAAATTTGCGATGCGCGCACGAGGGCTTTTCCGCCGTTGCTCAGAGCGCAGTAGATGGTGAAATGGTCGTCCAATTGGCGGCCGGTGACGAGAGTTTCCAATTGCGCGGAAACAGCCGTGACGTCCAGACCGGTGACGTAGCGCAATTGCATGAGCGCATGGGTGCCGATGTCGCCGCCGCAGCCGGAGCCGCCGGCGCGTTTGGGGTCCACCCGCCAGACGGCCTGTTGCTGGCCTGTGGATTCGAGTTTCGAGGCCAGCCAGCCTTGCAGGTAGTAGCTGTCCACCCACCGTATTTCACCCAGCAGGCCGCTCTGCACAACGTAACGGCTGAACCGAGTCGTCCAATGCCCCAAATATGTATGGGCCACGGCAAACGGAACGCCCGTCTTCCGCGCCGTCTTCACCAAGTCGCCGGCTTCCTTCAAATTCAGGCAAAGCGGTTTCTCGCACATCACCGGGATGCCGGCTTTCATCGCCTTCATGGCCGGGTCGTAGTGAACAAAGTTCGGGGTGACGATGACGATGTAATCCAGCTTTTCGTCTTCGGGCAGCGACTTGTTTGCCGCGATCATCTCGTCGTAGGAGCCGTAACCCTTGATCGGGTAGGGCCATTTGGCCGCTTCTTCCAGGGCGATTTTCGGATCAGGAAAGAGCGCTCCGGCCACGACCCGGCGGGTGCCGTCGAAGAAAATTGCCTTCTGATGGGGGTTGACAATGAATGCGCCGCGGCCGCCGCCGACCAATCCGACGTTGAGAGGTTTGTTAGCCATAGGATAAACTAGATGTTGAATTGTTATTTACGGGGACTTTATAGTGACGCGGCAAATTCAAGTCAACCGCGACTTGCAGTTTGCCAACAAAATAAAATGACAATTACTGCCGCCGAAATCGCCAAACAACTTCAGGGGGAAGTCCTGGGAGACGGGGCCACTCCGCTGACCGGCTTCGCGCCGGCCGCCACCGCCAAGGCCGGCGACCTTACCTTTGCCGAGAATGAAGCGTTTTTTGTCAAGGCCGGGCAAAGCGCGGCTTCCGCCATTTTGATTGACGGTCCGTTTCAATCGGACCGGAAGGTGATCATCCGCGTGCCCAACGCCCGGGTCGCCTTTGCGCGCGTGCTGCCCATATTTTTCCCCGAGCAAACTTTTTCCCCCGGCGTTCATGCCACGGCGGTTGTCGCCGCATCGGCCAAGATCGATGCCAGCGCGCATATTGGTCCGCACTGTGTGATCGGCGAAGGGGTGAGTATCGGCCCCCGTGTTGTTCTGCGCGGGGGGGATCATGTGGGCGACGGCTCCAGCATTGCCGCCGACTCCCAGCTTTTTCCCAACGTCACACTTTACAACAACACCCAGATCGGGCAGCGCGTGCGCATCCACGCCGGGGCGGTCATCGGCTCGGACGGTTTTGGATATGTATTTGACTCAGGCATACATCGCAAGGTTCCGCAAGTCGGGCAGGTCCTTGTTCAGGACGACGTTGAGATCGGCGCGAACGTCACCATTGACCGCGGCGCGCTCGGCCCGACCGTCATTGGCAAGGGTTCAAAGATCGACAACCTGGTGCAAATTGCGCACAACGTCACCGTGGGCGAGAATTGCCTGCTGATCGCGCAGGTGGGCATCGCCGGCAGCACAAAATTGGGCAGCTACGTCACATTGGCGGGGCAGGTGGGCATAGCCGGGCATCTCAAGATAGGCAACCAGGCGATTGTCGCCGCCCAGTCCGGGGTCATGCATGACATACCCGACAAGGGGAAATGGCTGGGTGCGCCCGCCCAGCCGGATCGACAGGCCAAACGCCAGATGATCGCGTTGCATCAACTTCCCGAGCTGATCCGCCGGGTCAGGGAATTGGAGGAATGGGTGAAACATCCGGGGGCGGTTCCGCGGCCGGGCGGTCCGTCCTGATTATTAGTCTTGACACTAATTCGTCCCGGAGGCACGGCGCGAAGCGCGGGGTTGTGAAGCGGAAACAAAAGCTGGAATAATGGTTCGGATTAATTTAGATTACGGCGAGTGGACGGGGGAACTTTGTGCGGGAATGTCTGCCCAGTGAGATTGTATGAAAGTTCAGCCGGGTTGGCGGTTTTGCGCCCCAAAGGGCAAACTTGCGCTTGGCGCGTTGCGATGAAAACTCTATGACACCTCCATTTCCACACGCGGAAGCCGAGCGCGTCGCCGCGCTGAAGCGTTATCACATTCTCGACACCGAGCCGGAGGCGGCGTTCGACGACATCACAAAGCTGGCCGCTTTTATTTGTGATGTTCCGATGGCTGTCATCTCCCTGGTGGACAGCGAGCGCCAGTGGTTCAAATCCAAGCTGGGGACGACGATGGTGCAGACCCGGCGCGAAGACGCGTTTTGCGCCTACGCCATTCTCGATACCAAAGTCATGGTTATCGAAAATGCGCTGGAGGACGAACGTTTCGCGCAAAATCCCATGGTCTTGAACGACCCGAAAATCCGTTTTTATGCCGGCGCCCCGGTGTTGACGCCGGAAGGGCACGCGCTTGGCGTCGTGTGCGCCTTGGACAGGAAACCGCGTCATATCACCCCGGAACAGACCTCCGCCATGGAGCGTCTGGCCCGGATCGTGATGACGACGTTGGAATGGCGGAGCGTCTCGGCGGAACTGGCCGAAGCCGTCGCCAATGTGAAAACGCTTTCCAGTTTGCTGCCCATCTGCGCCTATTGCCATGAAGTGCGCAACGACGACGGTTATTGGGAACAAGTGGAGGCCTACATTCAAAAACACACCGACGCAAAATTCACGCACGGAATCTGTCCCAAATGCGCCGAGCGGCGTTTCAGCGCCTTCCTGAAACCGAAAAAAGATGCGGTGTGACGCCCGTCGGGCGGAGCGGGAAAGGCGGAAAGTTCAATGGAGGACAAAAAAGAGCTTTACAGGTGCCTGCGCCAAACCTACACTGCCCACTCAAAATAAGTATTGAATTGATCATATAGGAAAATATGGAAAAAGGTAAGACGATTACGGGCTTTCAACTGCATGCCAAGGACACAGGTTCCGCCGATGTGCAAGTCGCCCTTTTGACCGAGCGGATCAACCATTTGACCGAGCATTTGCAGAAGAACATCAAAGACCACAGCTCCCGCCGTGGTTTGCTCAAAATGGTTGGCCAGCGCCGCCGTTTGCTGGACTATTTGCACCAAACTGATTTGCCTCGCTATCAGTCTGTTACGAAGAAATTGAAGCTTCGGCACTAATCCCGTCTTTCTTTCGCAGGGGGGAGTCTCCCGACCATGGCAAATGGTTAATCATCTCTTCATTGATCCGGAAACGCGAACGGTTCAGTGTAGTGTACAAATTCGCGGCATTAATATCCTGCGGGCTTGGGTAATTTCAATCAGCGCCGGTTTGTGACCAAATGCACCGGGGTTGATTGAAGTTCCTCGAAGTCTGCGGGTTGAAGGAAATAATTATGGCAGAACGAGTAACGGCCCAAGTCGGGTCCAAGCAAATTATCATCGAGACAGGCAAACTGGCCAAACAGGCCGATGGCTCTGTCACGGTGCAGTTGGGTGAAACAATCGTCATGGTGGCCGCCGTTGCGGCCAGCAAGGCCAAAGCCGGGCAGGACTTTTTCCCGCTGACGGTCGATTACCGCGAAAAAGCGGCCGCCGCCGGCAAGTTTCCGGGAGGCTATTTTAAACGCGAAGGACGTCCCACTGAAAAGGAAATCCTTACCAGCCGTCTGACCGACCGGCCCATCCGCCCGCTTTTTCCCAAAGGGTGGTTTAACGAAGTGCAAGTTCAAAGCCTCCTGCTCAGCGCGGATGGCGAAAATGATTCCGATATTTTGAGCATCGTCGGCGCGTCGGCCTCTCTCGCCGTCAGCGACATCCCTTGGGATGGTCCCCTGGGTGCTTTGCGTATCGCCCGCGTCAAGGGCCAGTTCATCGCCAACCCGACCCACTCGGAAATGGCCGAAAGCGATATGGATATCATTTACGTGGGCAACACCTCCGACGTCGTCATGTTTGAAGGCGCGGCGGACGAGATTTCGGAAGCGGATTTCATGGCGGCGCTCAAGTTTGGCCACGAATGCTGCCAGCCGCTGATTGCGGCGCAGAAAGAACTGGCTGCCCGCGCTGGAAAGAAAAAGCGCGAAATCACCGTCAGCATCGTTCCTGATGACATTTTGGCCGAGGCCAAACATCTGGCCGGCGAGCGCATGGTTCCGGCTTTGCTCACCCACAAGAAACTGGAACGCGAAGCCGCAGTCAAAGCCTTGACCGACGAAGTCGGCGCCAAGCTGGTGGAAAAGTTTGGAGCGGAGAAGGTGACCGAGAACGTGCTGAAAGAGGCCTTTTATTACATCCAAAAGAAGACGGTGCGCGACTTGGTCATGAACCAAAACAAGCGCCTGGACGGGCGCGGTTTTGACGATGTCCGCCCCATCACGAGCGAAGTGGGCTTTCTGCCGCGCGCTCATGGTTCCGCCATATTCACCCGTGGTGAAACACAGGCGGTGACGTTGGTCACATTGGGCACAACGGAAGACGCGCAGGAATTTGATTCCTACACCGGTGGCGAGACGACCAAGAAATTCATCCTGCACTACAACTTCCCGAATTATTCCGTGGGCGAAACCGGCCGCATCAGCGGTCCCGGACGCCGGGAAATCGGCCACGGCGCGTTGGCGGAACGTTCCCTCGAACCCATGCTGCCATTGGCCACCTATCCTTATGCCGTCCGCGTCACCAGCGAAATCATGGAGTCAAACGGCTCCAGTTCCATGGCGACTGTATGCGGCGGAACCCTCGCCCTGTTGGATGCGGGTGTTCCGATGATCCGCCCCGTGGCTGGCATCAGCATCGGCATTTGCACCGAGAACGACGAATCGGACAAAATCGGCCGCTATAAATTGCTGACCGACATCATCGGCTGGGAAGACTCGTTCTGCGACATGGATTGCAAGATCGCGGGCACGTCAAAAGGCATCACCGGATTCCAACTCGACTTGAAGCTGCGCGGTTTGCCGCACAACATCATGGCCGAGGCGCTGGAGAAGGCGCGAGTCGCCCGTATTGACATTCTTGCCACCATGGCCAAGACATTGCCAGAACCGCGCAAGGAAATGAGCAAATACGCTCCGCGCATCGTCCAGGTCAAGATCAACCCGGAGAAAATCGGCGCCCTCATCGGACCCGGCGGCAAAAATATCAAACGCCTGGTCGAAGAGTCGGGCTGCGAAATCAACATCGACGACGATGGCACGGTTAACATTTATTCCGTTTCCGAGGAAGGCATGAAGATCGCGCGCGGCGCCATTGAAGGCATGACGGCCGAGGCAGAAATCGGCAAGCTTTACCGCGGCAAGGTTGTCACGATCAAGGAATTCGGCGCGTTCGTCGAATTTCTCCCCGGCAAAGACGGCTTGGTTCACATCAGTGAATTGGCCAATTTCCGGGTTAAATCCACCGAGGACATCGTCAAAATGGGCGACGAAATCTGGGTCAAATGCCTTGGCGTGGACGAAAAAGGCCGTGTGCGCCTTTCCCGCAAAGCGGCCATGGAAGATCGCGAGCGCGAAATGGCGCCGAAAGCCTGATCTCAGCATCAGCTTAACACGTTGTATGCCGCAGGGTTCCTCACGAACCCTGCGGCATCTTCATTGACGGGGGGGCATGCGTATGGTATGGATAGCCCTGAACTATGACGTCTTGGCATTCAAATTTCCTATCCGGGTTGGCTGTCGGGACGGGGGTGTTGTCCTGTCTGATGACGATACCGGCACGGGCTGGGGACAAGATTGAGTTTTCGGAACCCGGTGTCGCGGTCGCTGTTCCAAAGCCGGATACGGCGGAAACGGTCCTGTCCGATGACATGTTCAGCACCAAGGTGCGCACCCCGGAGCAGCGCGTGAATTACAACGATATGCCGGTTTCCTCCGGCTTCATTGTGATTACTTCCGGGGGGAAAAAGGATGCTTGGGGTTTCGATTCCACGTCAGTGGATGATCGGAATAGTGGTTCCGCTTCGTATCAAGCGGATGACACTTCGAACTCCCGGCAGCGCGCGGGCAAAAGCCCCGTGAAACGCGAAGATTCCCAATCCGCCTGGGAACAGGATTCCAAGAGCAGTGTTTTTGACAAAGGCGATGGTTCGGACCGGCGCGGCGACAGTCTGCGTGACCGGATGGAATCGCACGATACCCTGGCCAAGGCGGCGAACTGGACGGGCGGCTATTACGACAAACGGGATGAGGATTCAGCCTCTTTCCGTCGCGGGTTTGGCAAGGAATTGTGGTCAGACAAGGCGACGGGGCATGGGGTGTCCGACTGGGCGCGCAGCTTTTTCCATATCGGATCGACCACTTTGGATCGTGCCGTGGATAAAGACGCAACGGCGGGCTATACAAAAGTGAAAGAGACCGGCAAACACGCCGATCCATGGGCTTCGGTTTCCAGTCCGGCTAACGCGCAGTCGCGCGGCACAACGTCGGTCACTGGCGAGGACGCATACGATTCGTCACTGGACAATGCGAACCACAAGTCACAAGACGAAAACATAAACCTGCAACATTCCTATCGTGCGTTTGAGCCAAAGCAGGCCGGTTCCGCCTCCGAGTCCCAGGCGCGCCCCTCTTCCCCGGCGTCCCAAAAGGGCTATGTGCGATCCCGTCCTGCGATTTTGCCCTATCCGAAAAAGCCCGGCGACCTTTTCAAATGAGAATATAAGGGGATGGGCGGGGAGAGCGTTGTTAATCACTGGAATTTAACAACATAAAAGCGAAGAATTGTGTTTATTTTTGGGGTGATAAATGATTAAATACCATCCGCCGGACGGCGAGAACGTTCCCACGGGGGCGATTGGTCCAAAAAGCGGATGCAACATAATTTTTTCACAGTGGTAAAGCACTCAAAAAACAACAAAAATATGAAGGCTAAGAAACTGTCGCCGCCCCCCTTGGCGAAAGGTCAACTGTGGCGGATGGATGATAAGCATATTGAAATCATGGAAGTGGGCAAGACCCTGACGCATTACCGCCTTTTTCAGAGCCAAAAACGGGTGCCAATCAGTTTGGGAGGCATTGCCACGGTGCAGGCGTATCTTCAGTCCAACGGCGCCAAGTTGATTAGAAAAGCGTCTCCCGTGAAGGCGATGTAGTTTCCTGCGAGGCCCGCCGGTCAGAGCGAAATCCCTCAAAATTATCGTTTCAACTGTCCTTTTTCTGGCATTGTCCCGTCCTGTTTGGGGGCACGGTTGAAAATCAAGCGTCAAATATTTTTCGTTTGAGGAACTTGGAAGTCCGGTTTTTTCTTGGGCATCTGAATAGTGAGGGTGGGATTCCGGATTTGGCATACAGAGTGCTAATTTTGACCATGTTGTAGAATGAACACGCTAAAATGGTGAATACTTCACTCACGAGAGCAGAAGAGATTCTGGAGCATCAACAGGCGCTGCTGGGTCGCCAAACGAAGCGACTGGCGCGCAGGATTCATGATGATGTGAGCCAGAAAATGACCCTGCTTTCGTTGCAATTATCCCTGGCCGGCGCAGACGAAGCCGCACCGGCCGATTGGGCCAAGAGTTGTCAGGCCTGGTCGGACATGGTTATGGAACTGGGACAAACGATCCGGGAAATAACCGGCGAGTTGCGGGCCAGCATAGTTGACGAATCGGGGCTGAAGGCGGCGTTGCACAGGCTTGCCCGGACCTTGTCCACGAGTGTTGATTGTTCCTTCGTTGAGACCAAAGGGAACGTCTCCGTGCCGACCTTTGTGGCGAACGAATTGTTCAGTATTTGCCAGGAGATCGCGACCGATGTTCTTCTGCCGGCCAAAGTGTCGGGCATGGAAATTGAGCTAGAGCAGAAAGATGGCGGGATTTGCCTGTATTTGCGGGCCAAAAATCCGGTGTCCGGTCCGGCGGTCATTTCCGAAAAAGCTTTGCAGGCCATAGAAGTCGAAGATCGGATGCGCTGCATCGAAGGTTCCTCCCAATGGCAGCAGTCAACCGAAAACGGCATTGTGGTTTCGTTGTCGTTGCCGCTGGATCGCGCCGGGATGGCGGCGGCGGACTGAACTACATCAAATTGGCCGGGTCGATGTCAACCGACATCGTGACATCATCGGGCAGAACCAAAGCCTCCATTAACCCCGCCAGCTTTAGACTGAGCGAAGTCATTTTCCGGGTGCGCAAAAGGATGTGGAACCGGTATTGATTTTCGGTGCGGGCGAGCGGCATGGGGGCGGGGCCGGCCAGGATCATGTCGGGAAAATCGGACGCCCACTTTTCGATCTCGTGTTTGACATGGGCGGCGGAAAATTTGACCTTTTCCTCGTTGCGACCCTTGAGCAGGAGCAAGGCGATGCGGCTCAGGGGCGGGTAGCTGAGTTGCCGCCGAAAATCAATTTCCTGCTCGTAAAACCCGGCATAATCGGCGCGGCGCGCGAATTGTATGGCAGGATGAAACGGAGTGAATGCCTGGATAAACACCTCTCCCTCGACATCTCCCCGGCCGGCCCGGCCCGCCACTTGCGTCAATAATTGGAAAGTCCGTTCCCCGGCGCGGAAATCCGGCATGTGCATGCTCAAGTCCGCATGGATGATTCCCACCAGAGTGACATTGGGGAAGTGCAGACCCTTGGCTATCATTTGCGTGCCGACCAGCAAATCGATCTTTCCCGTCCGAAAATCGCCCAGGATGCGGCGGTAATCCTCCTTGCGCTTTAATGTGTCCGAATCCATCCGCCGGATGCGGGCGGAGGGGAAAAACTTGGTCAGGACGGCCTCGACTTTTTCGGTGCCCAGCCCGGCGTAACGGATGGCGGGGTTGCGGCATTTCGGATTGGGACAGACGGACGGGGCGTCGGTTTCGTGGTCGCAAATATGGCAGCGCAATTTGCCGGCCTGGCGGTGGTAAGTGAGGGAAAGACTGCAATTCGGGCATTGCGCCACGTAGCCGCAAAGCGGGCATTGCAGGGCCGTGGCAAAGCCGCGCCGGTTGAGGAACAAAAGGGTTTGCTCGTGGCGCTCCAAACGTTGGTGAATGGCTTCCTTGAGCTGGGGGGAAAGGACGGGCGGCCCCTTTTCCTGCCGCGCGGTCTGGCGCATGTCCACCACCCGCACCACCGGCATTTTTTTATTGTCGGCGCGTATCGGCATTTCCAGAAGGCGATACTTGCCTTTTTGCGCATTGTAATAACTCTCCATGGAAGGGGTGGCCGATCCCAGAACGGCCACGGCGCCCTCCATGCGGGCGCGAACCACCGCCACGTCCCGGGCCTGGTAACGGGGGGATTCCTCCTGCTTGTAGGAATGTTCGTGTTCCTCATCGACGATGATCAGGCCGAGGGGATCGACGGGGGCAAAGATGGCGGAGCGCGCGCCGATGACGATGCGGGCGCGGTTCTGGCGGATTTTGTGCCATTCGTCATGGCGTTCGCCGACGGACAAATGACTGTGCAACACCGCCACCAGGGTTTGCAGCGGCCCGGAACTGAAGCGGGCCTTGAATCGTTCGACAGTCTGCGGTGTCAACGATATTTCCGGGACAAGGACGATGGCGCCTTTGCCTTGTTGGAGGGCGCAGGCGATGGTTTGCAGGTAAACCTCGGTTTTTCCGCTGCCGGTCACTCCGTGCAGGAGAAAGATGTCCGGCTCCTTCTTCGCCCCGGCCCCGCCCGCCGGCTGGTTCATGGCTTTGGTGATTTCGTCGAAGGCGCGCTGCTGATCGGCGTTAAACCCGAGCGATTGGGTGGGCAAAATTGTTTCGTGCGCGTAGGGGTCCCGCTCGGAAATCCGGGTTGTGATGGAAATCAATCCCTTGTCTTCCAGACGGCGCAAGGTTTGGGCGGTGGTGTCGGCCGTTTGGAGCAGTTCCTGAAGGGGCGCTTCCTTGCGCTGGCGGAGGATCTCCAAAATGTCCGACTGGCGTTTGCTCAACTTCGGCATGGGAGCGGGCGGGGGAAGCACTTGGACAAATAATTGTTCGCGCCAGCCTTCCTTCTCTTTGCGGACGGCTTCGGGCAGCACCGTCTTGAGCGCCAATTCGGCGGGGCAGCAATAATATTCCGCCATCCAGCGGGCCAGTTGCAGAATCTTCGGACTGACAAAGGAGCGTTGCCCAAGAATTTTGATGATGGGGCGGAGGTTCGGGTGGGGCGAACTTTCCGGCAAAGCGGTGACGCAGGCGAGCACCTGACGGCGGGCAAAGGGGACTTTGACCCGGGACCCGATCTCCACCAGGCCCGCCATTTCGTCGGGAATGAGGTAATCGAATTCCTTGCCCAAGGCGAGTTCGAGAGTGACGCGGGCAATCATGGGGAAAAGGGAGGTGAAAGATGGGGGATTAAAAAGCGCATGGGCGCGGATTGCTCTTTTTTTTGGGGATGGGCGCGGTTAAAAATAAAGCCAATGAGGCGTCTTTATCTTCTGGCCTGTGTTGTTTTGGCGCTGGTTTTTTACCGGGGCTGCCTTTACTGGCGGGAGCATCGTTTTGACGCGGAGATCGCCGCCGCCGCCGTCCGGTATCAAGTGGATCCGGCCTTGGTCAAGGCCGTTGTCTGGCAGGAAAGCAGGTTCAATCCCCGCGATCGGGGCGGAGCGGGGGAATTGGGTTTGATGCAGGTGCGCGAGACGGCCGCGTGGGAATGGGCTTCCGCCGAACACATTGCCGGTTTTGAACACGCGGCCTGTCTGGATCCCGCGACCAACACGCTGGCCGGCACCTGGTATTTGAAAAGGATGTTGTTGCGTTACAAACAAGCCGACAACCCGTTGCCATACGCTTTGGCTGATTACAACGCGGGCAGGGGAAACGTGTTGAAATGGCGGACGGGGGCGGCGATGACGAACAGCGCGGCGTTTCTGGACCAGATCGGATTTCCCGGCACACGGGCGTATGTGGCGTCGGTTGTGAAGCGATACCACCATTACCAGTGAAGCGGCTGGCCTCCGCGCATCTATTGGCTGGGACATGAGGGGCTCAAGTTGTCCAATCCCTCATGGTCGATGGTGAAGGCAATGGATGGGTGTTCCTGGCCGCGGGTGATTTTCAGCAGGAAAATGCTGTCGTAATCCTTGCCCGGCCAGTCCGGGACCTGTTTGGGGGCCGCCCCGTACTTCTGAACCATTTGTTTGACAAAATCGTCGAGCAATCCGTGTTTCCACGCCACAAAAACCGTGGCGCGCCGGTATTGTTCCTTGTCCAGCTCGTCCTCGAGGCCGGCGATTTCCTTGTAGCCGAATTGGGTGTTGACGGGCAGTCCGCAGCGGATGGCGGTAGGCTCAATGGTCGCGAGGGGGCGGACATAATAATACCTGGCCCCGCCATCCACCGTCTGCGCCGGGTTTGGGGCGAAGATGTAATTGGGCGCGCCGTATTTTCCGAGCAACACGCGGGGCAGGGCGAGGGAGCGGTTCAGCCCTTTGCAGGTCAGTTGTCCCAGGCCGCCGGATGGTTTTTCGCCATGGCGGATGCAGACAATCGTCTCAACCGTCGTCGCGGCGGCGGGATCGGTCTGCGCCCCGGTTTGGGCGGTGATCATCAGGCCCGCCGCCAACAAAATAATCATCAGTCTCATAATCTTACAGAATAATCAGTCGAGTGTAATGGCTCGCATGGACTCCTCAAGCTTGAAGCGCAACCTTTTGCGGTCGGCTTCGCTGGCGTCCCTGGGAACTGAAACGGGGTCGTTGTCGTACAATTCACATTTGGCAAAGGGGAGGGGGATTTGAAAACGGTCCCAACTATGGAGGCGGATTTTCCAGCGGGTAAAATTGGAGATGGGCACGATGGGGCGGCCGGAAACCTGGGCGAGATAAATGATGCCTTCCTGGATTTGACGAGACGGCCCGCGCGGACCATCCGGGGTGATGGCCACGCTGAAGCCTTTGCGCAGCCAGCGGCTGGCTTCGAGGAGGGCTTGAGGCCCGCGCCGGCTGGTGGAACCGCGGACGGCATGGACGCCGAATTTACTCAGGACTGCGGCGAGGAACGCGCCGTCGCCGCTGGCGCTGACCATGGCGGCGAGGCCTTGCTCGTGCCATTTTTCCAAAACGTGATCGTCATAACTGGCCAGGGCGAGGACGAGGTGGTCGTGCCAGATACAATAGATGACGGGGGCGCGGGTTTCGTGTTGGTTGGCCGTGTCTTTCCAGACGCGCCGCCAGCTTCTGAGGCACAGCCAAAAAAAGAAGGCGGCGACGCCGGCCAGGACGCGGCGATGCCAGCGAAGTTTTTGTGGGATGACGACGCCTGACTTCTTGCGCGCGGGAGCAGGCATCAGGCTCCTTTTTTCAAGCTGGCGCGGACCAGTGCCTCCACGTTGGCTTCGGCGCCCAAAACCGCCTGGGCGGCGCGGATCGATTCATGGGCGTCAACCGGCTTGTAACCCAAGGCCATCAGGGCGAGCGCGGCGTCGTTTATTTTTTGTTCGTCGGATGAGAGGGCGTGTTGGGCGCTGGCCGCTTCCAACACTCCGCCCTGGCCGACTTTGTCCTTGAGTTCGATGACGATTCGTTCGGCGGTTTTTTTGCCCACGCCGGATATTTGGGAGAGCATTTTGACGTCGCCGCCGGCGATGGCGCCGCGCAGGGCGGTGACGTTGAGGCCGCTGAGGATGTTGAGGGCGGTTTTCGGCCCGATCCCGCTGACGGCGTGAATCAAAAGGCGGAACATCTCGCGTTCGGCGGCGGACATGAATCCATAAAGGATATGGGCGTCCTCGCGCACGACCAAATGGGTCAGGAGTTTTACCGGTTGACCGGGCAGGGGGAGTTTGTCAAATGAAGAAAGCGGGATCAACACCTCGTAACCGACGCCGTTGACCTCGACGATGGCGAGGGTCGGCAGCGCCTCGATTAATTTGCCGCTCAAGAAAGTGATCATATCGTTGGATAACGCGCCCGGGCAGACCATCCGGCGCTGAAACTTATCCGGGGGGCCAGGCCAGTTTTCGCCCGCCCAAAATGTGGCAGTGCAAGTGCGGAACGGATTCCCCGGCATCCGGTCCGCTGTTGATGACCAAGCGCCAGCCGCCATTCTTCAAGCCGGCCTTGGCCGCGACCTCGGCGGCCTTGAGCAGAAGGTGGCCGAGCAGGGCCGCATCTTCCGGGCGGGATGCGTCCAGGCGCGCAATGTTTTTCTTGGGAATGATCAGAATATGAACAGGCGCCTTGGGGCTGATGTCGCGAAAGGCGAGGACGAGGTCATCCTCATACACAATGTCCGCCGGAATTTCGCGGGCGATGATTTTTTCAAAAATATTGGCGCTCATAAAACGATCAGGGCACAGGACCGGCCCGCACCGTCCGTCTGCCAGCAGTGGCGCAAATAGTCCACTATCTGGTCGTTCAGATTCTGGCAGCGGCGGGTCCAGCGTGCCGTGCCGACCAATTGTTTGACGCAGCCGCGCAGACCGTGGAAGCGAACTACGTCGGGAGCTTGTTCCATTTTGTTTTTCAACTGCTCGCGCAGATTGGGGAAAAAGAGAAGCTCGAATCCCTTGTCCACGCCGTCGGCCAATTCCTGAAGATTGAAGTTGACCACGGATTTTTTTTGGGCGGTCCCGGCTTGAGGCCGGTCATCCGCATAGATGGTCAGACCGAAACCATGCAGGGCTTTTTCCAGGGCGACGGCAAACTCGGCCACCGACACGAATTCCTTGCCCAACTCGTGTTTGAAATAATGCAGGACGGCGGCGGCGGCGTTTTGCACCACTTCCGGGTCGATCAAGGCGGCGCTGTTACCCATCAATTCCAAGGTGACCCATTCCGCGGAACAGGGGATCTGGTCGCCGTCGCTGGTTCTAAAAATCAAACAATCAGGTTTGAGTTGTATCACGATTGGACTCCAATTTATTGACTTCGCTCACGAATTCCGTGGCCTCCTCGAAACGGCGGTAAACACTGGCGAAACGGACATAGGCCACTTTATCAATCGTGCGCAACGCTTCCATGACGCGTTCGCCGATCTCCATTCCCGGGACTTCGCGGTCGTATTTGTCGGTGATGGCATCGACGATTTTCTCGACCACATCTTCGATTACCTTGGGGCTGATGGGGCGTTTCTGACAGGCTTTTTTGAGGCCGGAGAGCAGTTTTTCCCTGGAAAATTCCTCGCGGCGTCCGTCGCGTTTAACGACCATCAAACCTTCGCGCTCAACCTCCTCGTAAGTGGTGAAGCGGTTGTTGCACTGGAGACATTGACGGCGACGGCGAATGGTGGCGCCTTCACGAGACGCCCTCGAATCAATCACCTTATCATCCTGGTTGCCGCACTTCGGACAGCGCATAAAACTTCGAACAAACCACCACTTAATGTGGTGCCCTATTACGTAACAACAAAGGCTAGTGGCGTCAAGAGGGTTTTTGGTGGGAAATTTTTCCCGGTTTGGTTGGTGAATTCTCCGTATGAACATACGGATTGACTAATGGCGGGAAGTAGAGGACATTTATCGTGTAAATCCAATATGCAGAAATGCACACACCATCGTCTGGCGACTGTCTTCTCGGTGGGATTCACCCTGATTGAACTGCTCGTTGTCATTGCCATCATTGCCATTCTGGCGGCCATGCTGCTGCCGGCGCTGGCGAAGGCGAAATCTCAGGCACAAGGTATCAAGTGCATGAGCAACGAAAAGCAATTGACGCTGGCTTGGGTCATGTATACAGGCGATAATAGTGACCGGATCGTGCCCAACATTGGCGACGGTCGCGGCGTGCCTTATTACCTCAACGCCGGAGGCGGCTACAATTTGAACAATTGGGTGACGGGGGATGTGGACGGAACCGCGAGTGTGGGAGTTCCGGGGACGTACGACGAGACGAACTACACCTTGCTGACCAGCACGCTTCTGGGTCAGTACATGAAGTCGTGGGGCGTGTACAAGTGTCCGGCCGATCCGGGGAACACGTCCAACAACGCGGCGCTGGCCCCATCGCGGGTGCGAAGCATCTCGATGCAAAATTACATGAATTCGGATAGCGGCGTGGGTTATTCGAACATTTATTACTGGAACACAAAACTGTCCCAGATTCCCCATATTTCGCAGTTCTTTGTTTTTTTGGATGAAAAGCCCACCAGCATCAACGACGGGCTTTTTGAGGTTGTCATGCCAAACCCGACGAGTTCCACCACTTTGACCTGGCAGGACGAGCCGTCGCAATCCCACGATAACGCCTGCGGCTTCGGGTTTGCCGACGGACATGCCCAGATTCAGCAATGGAGGGGAACGTATTTCAGGTCGCCGTACTTTCAGACCGGCAGTGGAGTCAGTCTCGCTGCAGGCTCGCCCGAATACAACGATGTGTTGTGGATGAATACTCACACCACCATGGCGCTGGCCACTTCCTCCGCTCCGGCTCCGCCGCCTTGAGTAATAATTTAAGAAAGGAAAAATGATTTATCGAATTTAAGTATTTATAAAGAATCTGCATCCCCCCAACGGATGCAAATGCAGTCAGTTGACCCAGAACAACCGAGTCCATGCCAAAACAACCGTAGTTATGAAAAAAATAATCCTCATTGCCACCTGTGCCGCCGCC
>CAZLEE010000070.1:0-19705 GCA_964558455.1 uncultured Verrucomicrobiota bacterium
GTCTGGCACAGACACCCTATATTAGTAAAGTCTTTTCTGCGACACTGCACTAGCGTAACCGTCCAATAAGGCAGTGCGCTTGCCGCAGTAACGTAAGCTGGTTCATTGGGGATGCCCGCGCTCACCGGATTGGCCTCTTCAAAATTTAGGTTTTGAAAAGATTGCGCCTGGAGTGAAGTGTGAGCTAAAATTTCTCCACACAAAAATAATAGTAAAGATTTGGGGCTCGACAGAGTCTCGGCCCTACCGAGAGACGGGCAGGTTTCAGGCCTCACTTTTTAAACTGTCGTGTTTTCTCTCCGTCCCGGGCGGTTCAAAACGAGGCGGGGGCTGGAAAAAACGGCCAACAACCGCGAAAAGTGTCAATACGCCCAAAAAGTGGGCATGGTCAGGACGCACACCGCCTCTGGCACCGGCTCGCGGCTCCGGCTCCAAAAAGTGTCAATAGTGAGGACTGACACTTGGCTCACTTGGCTGGAATTTGCAAGCAAACTCACTTTTGATTCAACTCCTTGCGGAGTAGGATTCAATTTTCAACGCGAAAGACGACAGGAATATTAGGTCTCGACAGAGATAGAACTTCCGAAGTGGCAGAGGAGCTACCAGCTTAGCTGGCTGTCTCGGCCCTACCGAGAGACGGGCTGGTTTCAGTGCTCACTTTTTAAACTGTCGTGTTTTCTCTCCGTCCTGGGCGGGTTCGGCATGATGGACAACATGGACAGAGTGGACGGGGCAAGGCGGAAGATCGGCGGGCTTATCCCAATTTTGCAGTCCTTGCGACTTTGCGTGGAGTTCTTGGCCCCCTCCCATCCGGTTTCAGCGTTTCGGCGTTTCAGCATTTGCTTTCCATTTTCCGCCGTTGTCCTTCGTCGGCGTCTCTGGTATGCTGCCTCTATGAACGCCAGGCGACGCCCATTGTTTTTTGCCCTCATCGGCCTCGTTGCCGTGTGGTTGATTGCCATCGGCGGATACGCCCTGGCCGGCCATTGGAAGATGACCGCCGATAAATTGCGCGTTTACCTCTCCGAAACCGACTTGGGCAAATTGTCCGGCGACGCCCGTGCCAGGGCCTTGCGCGATTTGGAGGATAAAATCAACGCCTTGTCCGCCGATGAACGCCGCAACGCCCGCCTGGGCCGTCTTTGGAACAAGTGGTTTGAAGAAATGACCGACGCCGAAAAATCCGCCTTCCTCGACGCCACCCTCCCTTCCGGCTTCAAGCAGATGTTGACCGCCTTTGAGCAATTGGCGCCGGAGAAACGCCAGCAGGCCATCACCAACGCCATTCAAAATCTCCGCGCCGCCCGCGAAAGTTCCCCCGAGGAATATAAAAAAGCCAACGCAGGCCGCACCAACGCCCCTGTCATGAGCGAGGATTTGCAAAAACAGGTCGCGGTCATCGGCTTGAAATCCGTCTATAGCGACAGCTCTGCCGATACCAAGGCCGAACTGGCCCCGCTCCTGGAGGAAATCCAAAAGAACATGGAATCAGGCCGGATGTTCCGCAACGGCCGCTGATTCCGCTTTTTATTCGAATGAGCGTTCAAGACCCGCCAGCCACAATAAACTTTGGGCGCAACCCGGAGCCGGCCCGGAGCGCTTTCACCCTGATTGAGTTGCTGGTGACGATTGCCATTATCGGAATTCTGGCCGCGCTGCTCCTTCCCGCGCTCAGTCAGGCCAAGGAAAGCGGACGCTCCACTGTTTGCAAGGGCAATCTCCACCAAATCGGGCTTGCCCTGCAAATGTATGTGGCCGAAAACAAAAACATCATGCCCACCATGTATGATCAACCCACCAGCATAAGCCTTCAGACCAATTCCCTGGCCATCAACACGGTTTTGTCCAACCAGCTCGGCTCCTTGCAGGTGCTTCTTTGCCCTTCCGATAACGCCCGCATCTTCCAACTGACCGGCTCCAGTTACGCCTGGAACAATCTGGTCAACGGCCAGAACGCCGATCATTTGCAAATTTTCGCGACGGCTTATCCCCTGACCAGAATACCGCTGGTCTATGATAAACAATCCTTCCACGCCAAGCTCGGGCCCAAGCGGGGGGTCAATTATCTCTATGCCGACGGCCATATAAAAAATCTACTGATCCTACAGGCGGCCCAATGATTGACCTGCAAAATGTGACCAAGAAATTCGGACGGCGGACGGCGGTGGATGAATTTTCGCTGCATGTGCCGGCCGGCGAGATTTTCGGGCTGCTCGGCCACAACGGCGCAGGCAAAAGCACGTCCATCGGCATGATGCTCGGACAAGTCTGGCCCACCGCCGGAACGGTCAAAATCTGCGGCCACGACGTCGGCGAGAAACGCCAGCTCGCCCTGCAAAAGGTGGGGGCCATCTTTGAAAGCCCGGCCTTTTATGATTATCTCAGCGGCTGGCGCAACCTCGAAATTCTCAGCCACTACACCGGACGCTGCTCGCCCGCGCGCATCCGCGAAGTGATCTCATGGGTCGGTTTGTCCGGCCGGGAAAAAGGCGCTGTCAAGACTTATTCCCACGGGATGCGCGCGCGCCTCGCCCTCGCCCAGGCCCTCCTGCCCAAACCCGAACTGCTCATCCTCGACGAGCCGGGCGACGGACTGGACCCGGAAGGCATCCACGAATTGCGCCAGACCATCCTGCGCCTGCGCCGGGAACTGGGGCTGACTATTTTGTTGTCATCCCACTTGCTGGGCGAAATGGAGCAGCTCTGCACCAGCATCGCGGTCATGAACCAGGGACGAAAAGTGTTTGAAGGGCCGATGAGCAACACCAGGCGGACGGGCGGCTGGCTCCGCTTGCGCACGGGCGACTTTGCCGCTTCCGCCGCCCTGCTGCGCGCCGAACAACTGATTGATCAGGAACGCGAGGGAAAGCTTGTCCTGCCCGCCAAAGGCGTGGGGGCCGACCGCATTGTGGCCCGCCTGGTGGCCGGCGGCCAGGCGGTCTTTGAAATCGCGCCCCACGAGGACAGCCTGGAGGATTTTTATCTTTCGCTGATGAAAAAATAACCGCCCTTTCCATGTTTTATCACCAACTCCGCAACGAACTCTGGAAGCTATTCGGCAAGAAGCGCACCTACATCGGCTTCGCCATCTGCCTGCTGGCGGAGTCCCTCATCCTCCTGCTCTTTCGCTATACGCACGGCCCCCGCCAAAACATGATACACCGGCTGGAATTGATGGGGTACGACAGCAGCAAATTCATCACCGGCCTGACCATGGCCACCGCCGTGCTGCTGCCGGTCGCCTTTGTGCTTCTGCCCCTCTACGTCTCCCTCGTCGGCGGCGATCTCATGGCCAAGGAGGCGGAGGACGGCACCTTGCGCATGATCCTGTCGCGCCCGATCTCGCGCCTGCGTTTGGTGGGGATCAAGTGGCTGGCCGGCGCGATTTTTTCCGTTTTGCTTGCTGTCGTGATGGGCGGCTTTGGCCTCTTCGTCGCGTCGCTCCTTTTTCCGGGCGGAGGGCTATTCGCGCTGCTGCCCATGGACGGGATTTTCAGCATTTTTGACGCAAGCCAAGGCTGGCAGCGTTACGCCTGCGCCACGCTCGCGCTGAGCGTCAAGGCCATCACCATCATGGGGCTGGGCTGGATGTTTTCCTGCTGCAACGTCAAGCCGGCCGCCGCCACCATTCTGGCCCTATCGGTAGTATTGACAAGTCGCATCATCCAGGATATTCCCTACTTCCACGATTGGCAGGCCTGGTTCATCACCTATCACCTGGATTTTTGGATGAGCATCTTTCAACAGCCCATGCCGTTGTGGAATTTGGTGCAGTCGGTCAGCGTGCTGTTCGGTTTTAACCTGACTTTTTTCATCATCGGCGCCTCCATCTTCCACGCGCGCGACATCAAGTCCTGATCGTCCATTCTATCGGGAAGCGCGGTTGAGCATCGGAGCCGCGCCGATGAGCATGCCCATGACCAACCCCACTGCGTGACAAGCATTGGCCACATTCGGAATCACATTCAGCAGACACAGCACAAACCAAATCAGCATCATCCCCAGCGTGGTCGGGGACAGGCGCAAACCGGAGGAGGGGTCGCATTGGCCGCGCAACCAGATGTAACCGAGCAAGCCGTAAAGGACGCCGGACATGCCGCCGAAGCCGCCCCCGGCATAGTAGTATTGACCCAGATTGGAACCCACCCCCAGGACGAGAACGAGAACGATGAGGGTGCGCGGGCTTTGCCGGAGTTCCACCAACGTCCCCATATCGCGCAGCATCAGCATATTGAACACAATATGCAATATCCCGAAATGCAGGAAGATGGGCGTGATCAAGCGCCAGATTTCGCCCTGCCGGACCTCGGGCAATCCGCGTCCGGTGTATTGGCTGATGCACACCCAGTCCTGCACGGAGAAAGGCAGAGTCAACGAAGCCAGCAGCGTCACCACCGCGCTGATAATGATCAAGGCGAGCGTGACCGGCCCCAGGGAAGTGGATGTCCAAATCTGCTCCCGCGTATGCGTTCGCGATTCGAACCTGGCCTTTTCCCGCCGCATCCGTTCCTCCGCCAGCGCCGCGCTTTGGCGCGCCACGCGGTATTTGTTGTCCGCCGGGTTTTGCAGATAGCCGGCCAGCGCCTTTTGGCCCGCCTCAATTTGGTCCTCGGAATAAATCCACACCGCCCAATCCGTCCCGTCCGGTTCAATCAAGTTCCTGATGTCGAGCGACACCAAGTAGTCCGCAAGTGTTTTGGCGCTCGCCTCGTTTTTCAAATGGCCGATTAACCGCATAACCGCCCCATCATCGTTCATGCCACCCGGAAAAACCAACAAAAACCCCCTTCCCTGGCAGGCTCGCAGGGCGGCCGGCCAAGTCAGGGGGCAAGTCTGTATTCCGATTCGCGATCAGAATTGTCGCACGCGATAGAACAGCGCGGGCGTGGTGTTGGTCACGGTATAGGGCGTGGTGGCGCCGGGAATGTTCACCCACGGACCAGAAACATTCGTGGCCGACTGGAGTACCGCCGTAACCCAAGCCGAAGACCAACTAAGCACCGGCAGGCCGTTGGTCATTTGGATGTTCAACGTGACCGCAGTGTCCTTGGCCACGGCGTAGTGATTGGAAACCTGCAACGGGCTTAAGGCGTAATTGTAAAGCGCCACTTCGTCCACACCCCCCTGGAAATAGAGGCCGATGCCCTTATTGCCCGAACCCTGGTTGCGGGAACCGATGCTGACGGAATTGGCATACCAATAGGCTGCGCCAACATCCGTCGGCTCGTGAATACCGGTCCCGGGGTAGATCACGCCGTTGGTGCCGGTCGAACCGTTGTGACCCAAATCCAAGGCGTAAGCCAGGGGAGGCACAACGCCGTTGGTGATGATGTTGGGACCGATGAGGGTGCCGTCAACGTAGAGGAGAATGTTGCTGTTGACCTGGTCGCACACGCCCACGAGATGATGCCAGATGCCGTCCATCCTCCAACCGGAGAAGCCGGAGGGGATGGTGTTGTTGGTGGTGCCGGAGACATAGTATGCGGCCTGCGCGCCCGCGACTGATGTGGCGGAAGCCTGGTTGCGCACGTAGAAGCGGAAGCCGGTGTGGGCATCCAGGGAGAATTGCTCGTCGGCATTGCCAACGCCCTTGGCCACGATGCCGCCGCCGCTCATCTGGTTCGAAGCCGTCGTACCCTGCGCCCAAGCTTCCACGGAGAAAGCCCCGCTTGCGCCATTGGGAACCGCAAAGTCCACGTTGGTGATGGAGCCGCCCAGGAAGTTGGTAAAATTGGCGGCCACAACGCCGGTCCCGTTGAAGAGCGCCGCCGTGTCGTCGTCATAGAATGCGCCATAACAACCGGCAACGTGGGTGATGCCGGAGGTATTGCTGTAAGTCCCGTTGTTGCCGCCAGCGTAGTCATAGCCAATGGTGCTGCCGTTGGTTTCGTCCATCCGGTAGTATGCCACCGGATGATCAGCCAGCACCGTCAGGGTGTAAGGGTTGGTCGGAAGCGCCACCACCGTCAAAACAGACGTGCTGCTTTGGATGTTCGCGATCGAATTGCTGATGGTGCAGTAATAGCTGCCCGAATTGTTCGTCCCCAGCGAAGGAATGTTGTAGCTCGAATTGGTTGCCCCGGACAACGCCTGTCCATCAAACCACCATTGGTAATACATCGGCGTGCTGCCGGATACCGTCACCGAATAAGTGATCGACTTGGTCGCATACAAGGAGACGGCCAGGGGCGACACATCCGCGAGGAGCGAGGGCGGTCCCGAGCCGGCCGCAACGGAAATAATGGTGCCGGAATCGGTGATCGAGCCGTAAGCATTGGACACCTTCAGGACGAAGTTGTTTGTGCCGCTTTTAATATTGGTCAGGGTCAGGTAGAGGTTGGTTTGCGCGGAGAGCAAGAACGTGTTTGAATACCACTGGCAGCTAAACGGAGCCGATCCCAGCACGCTGGCGGTCAACGTCACGTTGTCCCCAAGGTAGCCCGCCACGGTCGCAGGAGGCACGGCGGTGAAGCGCGGTATCTCCGGCGCGGAATTGTAATGGGCCAACACCTCGGCTTGCGTAAAGGCGTTGGTGTAAACGGAAACCTCGTCAATGATTCCATTGAACTGGTAGGCCCCCTCCGCTCCAACGGTAAACGGCACGGTGGCCGCGTAAAGCCCCAATCCCTTCAGGTTTCCGATGGTGCCGTCGATGTTGCCGTCCACATAGAGAATCATGGCGCCGGTGTTGGCTTCGTCGCATGTGGCCACCAAGTGATGCCAATTGCCGTCCGGCGCGCTCGAACCGTCAAGGTAGCTGACGGAATTGGCGGCGTTGCGAAGATAAAAACGGAAGCTGCCGTTCGGGCCGCCGCAATCAACCACAAACGAGTCGCTGCCGGGGTTCCCCAGCGCAATAATGGGCGAGCCGGACGACGAATTCGCGCCGGCGGCTGCTTTGACCCAACATTCCACCGTGAACACCGCGTTCATTCCTTGTCCTTGCAGGATTGATTCAATCGTCGGAACGCCCTGGTAGGAATTGTCCACTTCCTGCATATAGCTGCCGGTGGTGTAACTTGCGTTGGCGTTGGTGCCAAACGCGGCGGCCGTATCCGTATCAAAGGTGCTGTAGCCGGACACGCCCAATAGAGCCTGATTGTAAGTGCCATAGTGGCCGCCCACATAGTCATAGGCGGTGGAGCCTGAGTTGCCGCTGCCGTTGTCCGGCTCGTCCAGACGCCAGAAGGCGATGGGGCTGCTGCTGATAATCGTGGCCGGGTAGATATTCGTCGGCGCCGTCACGCCCGTCAGTGTGACCGCGGTGCTGGGCGACACGCTGCCGCCGTTATAGCTGTTGCTGACGTTGACGGTGTAGGAGTTGGTTCCCGCAAGAGTTTCCACTGTATAGCTGGAGTTGGTGGCGTTCGGAATGGCCGTCCCGTTCAGGAGCCATTGGTAATAAAACGGGGTGTTTCCTTCGGCCGCGACCGAATACGTCCACGGTTCGCCCGTGTAGAGGGAAAGCTGGCCGGGTTGCAAATTCGTGAGAAAGCCGGGGGAACCATAGTTGACGCCGAGCGAGACCCCATAGCTCTGCGCCGAACCGTACTGATTGGTGACATTGAGAACCAGGTAGCCGCCATTCAAGCTGGCCTGAATATTGGTCAGGACGAAATCAAGGTTGGTTTGCCCGGCCATCGCCACTCCGTTCGTGGTCCACTGGTAGGACAGCGGCAACGTTCCTTCGACGGCGGCGGTGACGGTCACCGTTGTGCCTTCGTTGACCGTCAGGCTGTTGGGCGGCTGCACGGTGAAGGAGGGCGGAATACCTGCCGCCACGTAATGATTCAGCACCTGCTGCGCGCTCAAGGCGACGGGATAAACGGCCACCTGGTCGATGTAACCCGAGAACTGATCGTCATAGGCGGTGTTCTTGCCGCTCTGGCGGGCGCCAATGGTCATGTAAAGGTTGGTCGTGGCGTGGATGCCGCCGGAAGCCGAACTATTGCTGGCCACCATCCGACCGTCCACGTAGAGGTAAATGAAGCTGTTGGTTTCATCGCAGACTCCGACCAAGTGATGCCAATTGCCGTCCGGAACGACGGCACTGGCGGCACTGTACGCCGTCCCATTCGTGCCGCGAATGAAAAACCGGAACGCGCTGCTCGTGCCGCCGCAATCAATATAAAACTCCTCCCCGCCGCCGCCATATCCCTTGCCCACAATGCCCGCTCCCCCAATCTGTCCCTCAAACCCATTTACCCAGGCTTCCACCGAAAACTCGGCATTGGTCACGGACGCTTTATCCAGCATGATGCCACTGACATAGCTGCCGGTGGAGGAAGTCCCCGCCTCGCCGAATCCCACCGATGTGCTGGTGTCGCTCGGGGTCGCATAACCAAATTGTCCCGCCAAACCTTCGGCGTAGCCTTCCTGCCCCAAATTCACATTGAGGTAAGAGCCGTTATCGCCGCCGATCTGGTCGTAAGCCGTGGTTCCGCTGGTCTCATTCAAAGGCCAATAGGATGTGGGATTATCCGCGTTTACGGCAGCCGGATAAGGCTGCGCCTGGATCGTTAGCGCGCCTGCCGTCAACAGCAAGGCCGTCGTTACTGCCTGAGAAATTTGAAAAGTTCTGCTTTTCATCGGGGGTGTCTTTCTTTTTTTGGGATTTTTAGTATACGGTCGAGAATCTCGGGCAAACGCCGGGATTTTGCAAGCTTTTTTGTGTGTATTTATGGTGACAAAACGGCACGTTTTCCCCAGAACTTCGTTCGTGCCGGCGTCATCCTTGCCATCGACACTTTTTGCATGGATTGACCCGGTGCGCGGTCGGTGGCAGTGTCTCTGACGACTCAATGAATTTTGACACACCCTTATGCGCCTGATTTATCACTGGCTTTTCCCCGTGGTTTGGTGGTCGTTCGCGGTGTATTGGTTCATCTCCGCCAGATGGGCCAGAAAAATCAAAATCAACGAACCGCCCGGTGTAAGGCTCGCTTATCAAACAGTCGCATGGGTGGCCGCCGCCATCATCGTCTTTCACGGGCAAATCGGGATACTAAACCATCAGCTTTGGCCGCAGAACCAACTGACCTTTTTCATCGGCGCGGCCCTTTTGCTGGCCGGGTTGGGCTTCGCAATTTGGGCGCGCATCCATATTGGACAATTCTGGAGTGCGACAGTCGCGCTGAAAGAAGATCACCAATTGATTCGCAGCGGCCCCTACGCGCTGGTGCGGCATCCCATTTACACCGGCATTTTGACCGGACTCCTGGGCACCGCCATTGCGCTCGGCCAACTCAACGGCTGCGTGGCCCTGACGACTCTCCATCTCATCTTTTTGTGGAAAAGCCGGCGCGAGGAACACCTGATGATTCAGGCATTCGGCGAAGAATACATTCAATACCGCAGACAAGTTCCGGCGTTTTTGCCTCTGCCCCGCCCGTGATCAAACATATCCGGGGCGTGATTGTCGCAACCGCAGTCCGGGCGGCAGCGTCATTTCACCGTTTTGACCGGACGTCCGACCTAATCTTAATCTCCCGGTCCCCTGTCCCGGCAGGCCTGCCCGGCGTTCAATCTTTTATTTGAAAACTTCCGAAACTCTCGCTGGCAAATCCGGCGATCTTTGCTATCTTGTTACGTCAGGACGAGATCGCGCGGGTTGGCCGGGGCGGCAATGGCAGCCTGACGCGTACAAAACACAATTACATTTTAATGAGACGTCGATTATTCGCATTGGCTGGCTCCCTTCTTCTGGCGCAGGTTTTCCTCCTTCAATCCGCCTGCGCCGCAGTGTCCCCGGACAAAAAATCGCCCCCCGATCCCAACGATCCCACGGAGGCCAATATCGCCCGGATCGAAGCCGAAATGCTCCAGACCTTCCAGTACTCCCAGCATCCCTTTGACCGCGAAATTTCCGGCCGGTTTTTGGACCTTTACCTCGAAACCCTGGATTATTCCCATATCTATTTCCTGCAATCCGACATAGCCGAATTCGAGGCTTACCGCACCAATTTGAATATCCTGACCCTGCAAGATCGCGACATGACCCCCGGCCGGGTGATTTTCTCCCGTTTCATGCAGCGCGCCGGCGAACGGGCCAATTACGCCACCAACCTGCTGGCCACGACCCATTTCACCTTCACCAACCACGAGCGTTTCGTGGTCAACCGCCACTCCCTGCCCTACGCCAAGGACATGGCGGAGGCGAAGGAGTTCTGGCAGCAGGAACTGCGTTGCAATTATCTCGACCAATTGCTCGCCGCCCAGGGCATTGAATTCACGGGCAAGGTTGGCTTTGAGACCAACTCCAACGGCAAGATCACCGGCAAAATCCCCTTTGCGCGCACCAAGGCAAACCTGCTGGATTTCGACCATTTCCCCCCGAAATTGCTCGGCAAAAACGGACGTCCCATCGCCACGGTGAAAACATTCGATGAAACCAACTTCGTTGTCCGCCTGCCATGGCACTTGAACGCCGGTGCGGGCAAAGTGACCAACGCCCTCTTTTCCGCCGACGGAAAAAACATCGGGGAACTCCGCTTCCACCCCGTCGTGACCCTCAGTTCGACCAACACCAACAGCCCGGCAGCGGTCCTGTCCGCGCACGCGACCAACTTCGCCGCCGTGATTCATCTTGATGAGACCAACATGGCGCTGATCAACAAGAATTTGACCAACCATTACGTCCAGATGTTTGACAACTATAAAAGTCTGGAAAACGACCGGGTCTTTGAGCTTTACATGAACGCCCTGGCCCGGGCCTACGATCCCCATTCGGAATACATGGGGCATTTGACGGCGGAAAACTTCGCCATCCAGATGAAGCTATCCCTTTTCGGCATCGGCGCCATCCTGACCAAGGACGGAAATTTTTGCAAAATCTCAGAGCTTAAGGAAGGTCCCGCCAAAAGAAGCGGCATGATAAATCCGGACGACCGCATCGTGGCCGTGGCGCAAAGCAACGCCGAACCGGTCGATGTGGTGGGAATGCCGCTGGATAAAATTGTCGAAATGATCCGCGGGCCAAAAGGAACCCAAGTCACCCTGACCGTTATTCCCGTGGACGCCGCCGATTCCATTCACAAGGAAGTCACCCTGATCCGCGATGAAATCAAGCTGGAGGAAAGCGAGCCCAAGGCGCGGCTCTATGTGATCCCCAACACCAACGGCCCGGACCTGAAGCTGGGCGTGGTTGATCTATCCTCCTTTTACGCCGACCCCAACCACCCGGAGGAAGTCAATACCACCCTTAACGTGAAGCAACTCATCACGCGCCTGAAAAAGGAAAACGTGGACGGCATCGTACTCGACCTGCGGCGCAATGGCGGCGGTTACCTTGAGGAAGCGATCAAACTCACCGGCCTGTTCAATCCCAAAGGCCCGGTTGTCCAAACCAGGGATCTCAATGGCGATACGGTGACCGACTCGTCGCCCGAGTCGGGTTCTGTTTATGACGGCCCCATGATTGTTCTCACCAGCGTTTTCAGCGCGTCAGCCTCCGAGATATTGGCCGGGGCGTTGCAGGATTACGGACGCGCCCTGATCGTGGGGGATCACGCCACCTTCGGGAAAGGCACCGTGCAAACCACCCAGCAATTGGCCTCCTGGCTGGATTTGAAACACAAGGAATACTCCTACGACCCGGGCATGTTGAAAATGACGATTAAAAAATTCTATCGCGCCGCCGGCGTTTCCACCCAGCTTCAAGGCGTGCTTTCGGACATCGAACTGCCTTCCCTCGACGACGTGCTTGATGTCGGGGAACATTCGCTGCCCTACGCCATGCCCTGCGATTCAGTGACGAGCGCGAACCAACTGGAAGAGTTGCAGCTCAACCGGGTCAAACCCCATCTGGCGGAATTGCAGGCCCGCTCGCGCCAGCGCGTCGAAAGAAACAAGGACTTTGATTATGTCCGGGAAGACATCCAAGAATACAGCAAAGAACAAGCCGACAAAAGCCTCTCCCTCAATCGGGTGGAGCGGATCGCCGAACAAAAGACGATTACCGACCGTTTTGACGCCAGGAAAAAAGAACGGCAGGCCCGCGCAAAGTCCGGCGAAAAAGTCTATGAAATCACCCTGAAAAATCTGGACAATCCGGAGCTGCAGCCCCCGACGGTCAAAACCAATTCCGCCGCTGCCGCCAAGCTTGATCTGGACGGGGAAATATCCGCAGGGGAACCCCTCATTGACCCGACCCTGGAGGAAACCAAACGGATTCTGGCCGATTACATTGAACTGTTGAAAAGGCCGGGGCTTTCCAAAGCGCCCTGATTGCAACGGAAAGATCAGCCCAGCTTCGCGCCGGGCCGGATGGGATGGCCCGCCAGAAACTCCGCCACGGCCAGTTTTCGCGCGCCTTCCAACTGCAATTCGTGGATGCATAGAGCCCCCTGCCCGCAAGCCACCACCAAACCCGATTTATCCGCCTGCAAAATTTCGCCGGCCGCCCCGCCCCTGTTTTCCGCGACCGTCGCCCGTATGACTTTCAATCCCTTGCGCGCGTCCCGCACCGGCAGAATCGTGAATGCGCCCGGCCAGGGAGTGAAGGCGCGCACATGATTCCACAAAGTCCGCGCGGGTTGCGTCCAGTCCAGACGGCCCTCTTCCTTCGTGATTTTTCGCGCGTAAGTTGCCAGGGCTTCGTTCTGGGGTTTGGGCAAAAGACCGCCGCCGGTGTAAGCCGGCAACGTCTTTACGAGCAATTCCGCGCCCATGCCAGCCAGCCGGTCGTGCAAAGTGGAGGCGTTGTCTTCGGGAAAAATTGGCGTGGCTTGCTGGCTCAAAATATCGCCCGTATCGAGACCGGCGGATATTTTCATGATCGTGACGCCGGTTTCCGATTCGTCATCCAAAATGGCCCGTTGAATCGGGGCGGCTCCGCGGTATTTCGGCAGGAGGGAGGTGTGGACATTGACGCCCCCAAAACGAGGCATGGCCAGCATCGCTTCGGGAAGGATTTGTCCGTAAGCGGCCACCACCAGCACGTCTGGATTCACGTCCGTCAGTTCCCGGAGAAAATCCGGGTCGCTGGCGCGCAGGGGCTGCCAGACGGGAAGGCCGGCGTCGAGCGCGGTTTTTTTGACCGGGGACGGCTGGAGTTTAAGATCGCGGCCTTTGGGGCGATCCGGCTGGGTCACGACCCCGGCCACCTTGAAGTCCGAAGAATCAAGCAGGGCCTTCAAACTGGCGCAAGCCAGCTCGGCCGTTCCCATGAACACAATTCGTAAAGACATCAAAGTACGGCGCCGACCCGCCTGTCAAACCGCATCCTTGTGGAGGATTTGCACTTCGGTGATTTCCAAAAGCGGAATCATCTCGTCGGCGGTTGCATTGTCATGAAACACCTGCAAATAAAGTTCCGCCGGCGTGATGCGGGTGATTCTCCGTCCGATAAATTCGCCCCGGCTCGACACGATGTGGAGAACCAGGTCTTTCTCCGCCTCGCCCGGCACAACCCGGAAAAATCCGGCCAGCCGGGTTTCAAAGAAACGGCGGTTGAACAAAAACTCGGTGCGGCGGAAGACGACAGGTTCCGGCAGACTGGCTGCCGCCGCCGTGGTCGAGGCGGGCGGCGGGGCGGTTTCCACGTTATTTTCCGCCGCCTGTGGCGCTCCTGACGGCGCGTCTGAAACGTCAGTCGGGGGCGCGGTGGTCTGAAATCGGGTTTGAGCCTCATCCGCCGCAGTTTCCAGCGGCCCCTTGTTTGTGGGCATGGAAATAAAGATAATGGGGCTGAGCACGCCAAAGAACGGAATGGCCGCCAAACCGACCACAGTCGCGGCAGGCTGCCGCCGGTAAAAAGCGACTTCGTAGGCCGCAAATAAATTCGTGGCATACAAAACCAGCAGAATGAACAAACCGACCGGGCTGGAAAAAATGGCGAAAACCCCCAAGTGCGTGGTCGGGCGGGACGGAGGGACAATCGGTTTGACGGTGATTTCGCCGCGTTGCGCCTTTTCTTGCGGCACTTCTTCAATCAACGGTTCGATCATGGCCTTATCCACCGGTTTTTTGACATTGGCGTAAAGGGCGCGCAAGGCGTCCTGCGTGAAGTCATCCCAGACAACCCTGGAATGGTCCGTTCCATCCGTCATGCTAAACACAACGCCGGCGTCATTGATGGAAATGGGCGTGCCGTCAATCTTGTTGCCATCCATCAAAGTGTAAATGTCGGCGGACACCGCCATCGCCATGAAAGCCAGCAGACAAACGAGCCAGGAACCAAACCTTCGCATATATGGATGTTGCACAATAAAAACGTTCTGGCAAGGAAACGCCGCGTTGACAAGCGGATTATTTTTCACCCAGATGCCGGCTTAAATCCTCCACCGTCCAATTGGCGCGGGATTCGGAAAGGCGGTCGGCCGCCGCCCCATGCTGCCAGACAGCGTATCGAATGGCCGTCAGCGCATCCTTTTGCCAATCGGGTTGCGCCAGCAAACCAGCCAGATAACCGGCCAGCAAATCGCCGCTGCCGCCCTGGGCCAGAAAAGGGTTGCCCGAGCCGTTGACGAATATCGGGCCGACACTCCGCCCCACCAATGTTTGATGGCCCTTGAGCACGACATGACAACCGCCAAAACGCTCCGATAATTCCCGCAGGGCGCGCGCCCGGTCCTTCTGCACGTCGGCGGCGGAACAGTCCAGCATCCGCCCCGCCTCGCCCGGATGCGGAGTAATGACCCGGAGTGCGCCGGGCGGGGTCGGCCCAGGCCGCAACCAATCCAGGCCGCTGGCATCGGCGATCACGGGCAACGGCGCCTCGCGCCAGAACGACAGCATCTTCTTCTTTACAGAATTGGGCAGGGCGGGAGACGCCAGGCCCGGCCCGAACAAGATCGCGCCGCAGTTTTTGGGCGGCGGCTGGCGAACCCGCCAAGGGTGAACCATGACGGCCTGGCACTGCGCCGCGATGGGCGCATAAACCGTTTCCTGCGCAAACACCGTGACCAATCCCGGACGGGCGCGCAGCGCGCCGCGCCCCGCCAGAACCGCCGCCCCATGATAACCCAGGCTCCCCGCATAAATGGCCAGATGGCCGAAGCTCCCCTTGTTGCTTTCCACCGGGCGGCGCGGGGGCAAACCGGCAAAATCATCCTCCAGCGTCCATAGCAGCCGGCTGGAACAGGGACATGCCACCAACCCCACATCTGTCAATACTTCCAATCGCCCGACCCATTTCGGCGCCTTGAGCAGGCCGTCCTTGGGAGCGGCAATGGCAAAAGTCCGTTCCGCAACCACGGCCTCCCCCTCCACTCTGCCCGTCCCGGCATTCAACCCGGAAGGAACGTCAATGGCGAGAATCGGCGCGCTGGCGGCGTTCACCGTCTGGATCAGTTTCCGCCAGTCCGCGTCGAGCGGACGATTCAGGCCGATGCCGAAAAGTCCATCGATAATCCAGTCCGCACCACGATTGGCCTTGAGGAATTGTCCGGCGCCCTTGACCGGGTCAACAATATTCAGGAGCAGCGCGTCCCGCTTCCGGCCCAGATGACGGCAGGCGGCGCGGGCATCGTCGCCATTATGGCCTTTGCCGGCCAGGAACAGGATTTTTTCGCAGGGCGTGGCCAACCGTTCCAACCGGCGGGCGATGGCGCGGCCCACCTCGTCAATGACGCGACCGGCCTTCCGGCCCGCCGCCCACGAGGTCTCTTCCCACTCGCGCATCTGTGAAACTGAAATGACTGGAATCGGCATGGCGGAATCAGGTCTTCAATCTTGGAGAGGCAGGATAACGCCAAAGGCCGCCCCGCGTCAAAGCGGGAACTGTATTTTCAAGACGGCCCATTTCAGGTTTTCGCGTCCAAGTTATCCCGGACAACCTGCGCCAGTCTGGACACCGCGAATGGTTTGGTGAGCAGGCTGACGCCTTCCTGCGACGGGAAAACATTATCCAGGACTTCCGCGCTGTAACCGCTCATGTAAATCACTTTCAGTTTGGGATTTTCCTGGAGGGCGCTCTGCGCCACCTCCCTTCCCGTCATGCCGCCTGGCATCAGTAAATCGGTCAGCAGCAAATGAATTTCGCCGCGGTTTTGTTTCAAGATTTTCAGGGCTTTGCCCCCCGTCGCCGCTGTCAGAACACGATAGCCGAGCTGCGAAAGGCATTTTTGCACGGAGACGAGCAATGCCGGATCGTCTTCCACCAGCAAAATTGTCTCATTGCCGCCCTGCACGACCGGCTCCGTTCGGGAGGACTTTGGAACGATGTTTCCCAGTCGCGGGAGATACACTCGAAACGTCGTCCCGTGACCGACTTCACTATAGACGCTAATCCAGCCTTGATGCTGTTGCACGATGCCAAAGACCGTCGCCAATCCCAGCCCGGTGCCTTTGCCGACACCCTTGGTGGTGAAGAATGGCTCAAAAATCCTCGGCAGAATTTCCGGCGGAATTCCGCAACCGTTGTCGCTCACGCTTAGGCAAACAAAGGCGCCGGGACGCGCCTGGACTGATTGGGAGGCGGCAAACTCATCCAGTTCCACGCCGGAAGTCTCAATAAATAGCCGGCCACCGTGGGGCATGGCGGCGCGGGCATTGACCACCAGGTTCATCAGCACCTGATCAATCATGCCCGCGTCGGCATGGACGAACAGCCCATCGTCGCCAAATTTGCACTGCACATGGATGTTTTCGCCCATGGAGCGCTGCAACATTTTGGTCATTTCACTGATGGATTGGTTCAAATCCAGGTCGGTCGGCTCGAAAACCCCCTTCCGACAGAACAGAAGCAATTGGCGGGTCAGGGAACTGGCGCGTGCCACCGTGGCGCCGATCTCGTCCACAAACTCCAACTGCCCGGCGGAAAGGCCGCCGGCGCCTTTCAGCAGGTCAGACTGCATTTGAATGATCGAGAGGATGTTGTTGAAATCGTGCGCCACGCCGCCGGCCAACTGGCCGACCGCTTCCATTTTTTGCGACTGACGGAATTGGGCTTCGAGTTGCACTTCGCGCGTCACGTCGCGTTTGGCCGCCACATAATTGACAATGACGCCATGGACGTTCCGAACCGGCGAAATGCTGACATCCTCCTCAAACAGCGTGCCGTCCTTGCGCCGGTTGACGAGATGGCCGCTCCAGTCTTTCCCCTGCGTGAGGACATTCCACATCTGGCGGTAAAACAGGGCGTCATGCTTGCCGCTCTTGAGAATGCGGGGGTTCTGGCCGAGAGCCTCCGCGCAGGTGTAGCCGGAGGTTTTCTCAAACGCCGGATTGGTGTACAGGATCGCGCCGCGGGTGTCGGTGATGATGATGGTCTCGGCGGACTGCTCGACAGCCTTCGCCAGCCGGGCAACCGATTCCTCGGAGCGCTTGCGTTCGGTAATGTCGTGAAATATCCAGATACGGCCGTAATACTTTCCGGCCTTGTCCCGGACGGGTGACGAGCCTCGGTCCAAAATTGTTCCGTCCACCAATTCAATCTCCTCCTGGCTGACTTCATCCGGATGGGCATAAAGGTGGAGAACTTTCTGGATGAATTGCTTGGGATATTTTGTCCGTTCCGCGACAAACTGAATCTGCCTGGCGTCATCTTTGTTCTCGGCGATATGCGGCGGAATCTTCCATAGATCGTTCATCCGCTGGTTTTGGACCACTTTCATTCCCTGACTATCCACGACCAAAACGCCGTCCAAAGCGGAGTCCACTTGCGCCTCAAAGAACGCCGTCCGCCAGCGCAACTCTTCTTCCGCCTTCTGTCGTTTCTTCTCGCGTTGGCCGACCTCCATGGCAAAGGAAATATCCATCGCCAGTTCATCCAGCAGACGCAGTTCGTCCTCGTTAAAAAAGCCCGGCTCGCCGGCGTAGAGGGTATAGACGCCAACGACCTTGCCCTCAATTTTAAGCGGAAAGGCTCCTGAGGACTGGTAGCCCCACCGCAACGCCTCGTCCCGCCACGGCAGGAAAAGCGGGTCGTGCGCAATGTCGTTGCAGATGGCGTGTTCACCGGAAAGAATGCAGTGCGCCGCCGGACGGGCGGCGGTGGTGGCGTCCCGCAAATTTAATCTCACCAAATCCGTATATCCTTCCACCACACCACTGGAAGCGACTGGTCGCAACATCTGCGTTTCGGCGGTGAACAGACCAACCCATGCCATCCGGAATTTTCCCCGTTCCACGGCGATGCGGCAAACCGCCTCCAACATCGCCTGCACGTCTGTCTCGCGCACTATGGTCTCATTGACATCGCTCAACACGGAATAGACGCGGTTCAGTTGTTGAATGTGCCGCTCTGCCTGCCTGCGTTCCGCGTTGTCGCGCTGGAGTTCGCGGTTGGCCTTGTCCAGATCCTCCATTTTATCTTCCAGCTTGTGTATGAGCACTTCGCTGTATTGCCGGAGGTTTCTCGCGTCTTCTTCCTCTGGAGCCGCAATGGGTATGCGGACCGGCGTGGCCGACGCGTCCGACGCCGGCGTCTGCTGTGCGGCCGCCGCGCCGGCCTTGGCGGCGATGACCTGGCTGATCCGTGCAATAAGATCCGCCGGCTCGGTGGGTTTAAGGATGAAGGCGTCGGCCCCGAGGCTCAAAGCCAATTGCTCGTCCTTGGGATCGGTGTAGGTGGCGGTATAGACGACGAATGGAATCGGCCTAAGCCGGTCATCCGCTTTCCACTGCCGCAACAGGGTGTAGCCATCCATCACCGGCATGAGCAGGTCGGAGATGATGAACTGCGGCGGGTTCTGCCGCGCCATTTCGAGCGCCTCCGCGCCGTGGCAGGCAACATCAACCTCGTAGCCGCTGCCCTTCAACAACGTGTCAAGGAAATAGCGGCTCTCTTCCCGGTCATCGACTATCAGAACTCGGATCATGTTGCCCTCCTTTTTGGTTCGGCGGCAGAAATCGCCCGATCTCCGCCACAAACGTGTCGGGGTTGATTGGTTTCTCCAGATAGCCATTGCACCCGGCCGCCAGCGATTTCTCGCGGTCGCCCGCCATGGCGTAGGACGTGACGGCAATGATGGGGATGTTCTGGAGCGCCGGAAGTTTGCGCAACTCCCTGGCCACGGTGTAGCCGTCCATCATCGGCAATTGGATGTCGAGCAGAATAAGCACGATGTCCGTGGTCTTGGCCAATGCGATGCCGGCGGGACCATCGGATGAAGACACCACGTCATAGCCGTGCTTCTCCAGCAGGAACGTGGCGAGATAACGGTTCTGCTCGTGGTCTTCGATCAAGAGAATTTTTGGCCTCATTATTCGTTCCGGTGGTTTGTGGGAAAAACAAAGGTGAAAGCGCTGCCCCTGCCCCATGCGCTCTCGGCGGAAATCTCCCCGCCCAGCAAATCCGCCAGACGGCGGCAAATGGCCAGCCCCAGCCCCGTGCCATCGTGCTGCCGGGTCAGGCCGGAATCCACCTGCCGGAATGGCAGGAAAATTTTCTCCATGTCTTCCGGCTTGATGCCGATGCCGGTGTCAATCACGCGCAACCGCGCCGCAGGCTGGGGTGTTGTCCGGTTGGGACAGGTGTAACCTTCAATCAACCGGGCTTCCAGCGTGACCCCGCCATGCTCGGTGAATTTGATCGCATTGTTCAGCAGGTTAAGCAGCACTTGCTCGACGCGCAGCCGGTCGCTGACGGCCTGTTTCAGGTCCGCAGGCAGAACCACCTTCAATGACAACCCTCTTTTCTCCGCCATTGGTTTGACCAGCGCGGCCACCTTCTCCAGCGAAGCCCGCAGGTCGAATTGTTCCGCGTGGATTTCCAGTTGGCCGGCTTCGATCTTCGAGATGTCCAGCACGTCGTTGATGAGCG
>CAZLEE010000071.1:0-19620 GCA_964558455.1 uncultured Verrucomicrobiota bacterium
CTTGAGATATAACTCGCCCAGGCTCAACCGGGCCAGATCCAGGGCCGCCCCATTGGTCCGGGGCGCCACATAAATTTCCAGCCATTGCGCGGCGTCCAGGGCTGAATTCTGCGCCAGGGTCAGTTCCACGGTTTTCAGGATGGCTTGCTGCTGATCCTGGGCCGGCGCGTCGTCGGCCAGATTGTTGGTGTAGGATTGGAGCGCGTCCGCCGGACGGCCCAACGCCTCCAAAATTTGACCCCGCAAAAACCAACTGGCCGCGAGATGGCGCGGTCCGGTGGCGGAATCGAGCAGGTTGCTGCTGTTGAGCAGCGCGTCCGCCGCCCGGCCGCCCGCCAATTCCAGTTGGCAGAGCAGTTGGAGCCGCCGCCATTGCCATTCCGACTCCAAATTCGTCGCGTCCATGCCGCTCACAACCTTGATGCCCTCGGCGAATTTCCCCCCGGCCAGGAACGCCTCGCCCAAAAGAATCGCGCCATGGGCGACGGAAAGATTTTTATCCGCAATGGCCGACAAGCGGCAAAACGCCCCGTCCGGCTTCTGCAACAAATCCGCCACCCGCGCCCAATTTCCCATTTTGGAATAAGCCTCCGCCTCATCGCAAGCCGCCTCCAATTGCCGGGGGGAATTGGTGCCGGTCTTGAGGAAACTGGCGAACCCTTCCGCCGCCGCCGCGTAGTCCCCCTTGCCAAAACGGGCGCGGGCGGCCCAGAAGGCGTATTCGTCCGACAGCGGGCCTGCCAGCACCGCGGAGTTTGTCAATAATACAATTGCCCCGTTCCAGTTGGACTGTTCCAGGCGCGAGCGCGCCAGGTAAAGAACGGCGTAATTGGCGTTGGGCGAGCTGTTGTAGGCGGCCAGAAAGGCGCTGAAATTGGTTTCGGCCAGGACATACTGGTGATCGTCAAACAGGGCGCGGGCCGAGGAAAAGGCCTGTTCCTCCGCCGACCTTGCCGCCCGGGATTCTTGCGGCCGGAGCAGCCCGCCCAAGCAGCACAGCAGAAACGCGCAGGAGATCAGCCTGCTTTTCCAAATTGTCATCTTCCAAGGTTCGTAATTCATCGCTCACTTCCCGTCGGCCCCGATTCTGCCATGCCACGCCCTCCCTTCGCAATCTGTTCCGGCCCCCTTAAATCCCCATGTTGGCCAGCATGGTGGTCAGGCGATTGACTGTGCCGACCAGGCGCGGATGTGTTTTCTCAAATTCCCCGACGGAAGATTTCAAACCGCCAATGGAATGACGCAGCGTTTCCGGGTTGCGATTCTTGCGCATCGCCTCCCGGGCGGAGACTTGCGCGAAACTTGCGATGCTCTCCGCCTGTTCCAGGTGGGTTTTGGAAAGAACGTCAATCTCGCCTTTCAAACGACTGAGCAAATCCAGCAACTCGGTCCGATGCGCGTTATCAACGGAACCGGAAGTCCGGATGCGTTCCTCAATTTCTGAAATGGTGTCTTGCAACATAGATGCTCTGCTCAAAGATACAGTTAATCCGGCACAGGCGCAAATCTTCCCCGGAGAAAACGAACTGATGCGGACGTGCCATTTATATTCCGCTTGATCCCCCGGCTTTAAAATATACAGTCCGTTGAAATCGAGACCGTTTCGCAGGGACATGTTATGAGCACAAATTCGTTCGTCCATCGCGTTGTTTTGCTGGCCGGCCTGATGCTGATCGTTGCCTTGGGGGATTATTCCCGGAACGGGCGGCAGGGCGTGAAGATGCGCGAATACGGTTTCATCCTGCTGGCCGGCGTGGCCGGAAGCCTTTTCGGATTTTTCAATGATTTGATCACCTCGTCGATTTCTCCCGATTATTTTATTTTGGGCAAAGGGCTTGAAGCGGGACCCGGCCTGCGCATGGGCGCCGGACTTTACGGATTGCAAACGGGCTTTTCCGCCGGCGTCATAGGGGGCGCCATCGGCCTTTTTGCCGCGCGCAGAAAAACCGCCCACCCGCCTTTGCCCGTTTTGCGCCTGCTGCAATTGCTTTGGCTGCCTGTGGCGGCGGCGGTTGTTGGGGGAGTATTGTTGCCCCTGGCCTTTTCAAAATTTGATCCCGCGCGGTTCGCCGCCCAACTCGAACCCATGCTTAACGCCGAAAGGATAGGCCGGTTCAGGGAGGTCTGGTGGATTCATGTCGGGCTTTACACGGGACTGGCGGCCGGATTGACGGCCATGATTGTGCGTGGAACCAAAGAGCGGAAAAACGGAATGACCCTGCGGATGCCTCCCCCCTCCCATTCCTGATGTCTGCCGGTTAAAGCGCGATGTCGGTGTAAATTCTGGTTTGCGCGCGCGATTGCAGCACGCGGCCCAACGGCGTGGTCGCGCCGGCCAACGATTGGCGCAACGCCTCTTCCTTGCCCGCCCCGGAGGCCAGCACCCAGACGGCTTGGGCGGCGGCGAGGACGGGATAGGTCATGCTCAAACGATTCGGCGGCGGCTTGGGCGAGTTTTCAATATGAACGAAGGGCGACGCCGATTGGGCCACCGATTCCGGCACGTTCGATGCGAGCGACGCAACGTGGCCGTCTTCGCCAAGACCCAGAAATATCAAGTCCAGCACCGGAACGCCCCCGGCGTTTTTGGGCGCGAGGCGTCGAATGGCGGCCACGGCTTCCGCCACCGCCTCCCCCGCCGGGAGTTCGCCCTTGAGCCGATGGATTCTTTCCGGCGCAATCCGCATTTTGTCAAATAGATTGTCTTTCGCCGTCAAATAGTTGCTCTGCGGGTGATCCGGGGGGACGCAGCGTTCGTCCGCCCAAAAAAAATCCGCCTTTTGCAGCGGCCCGGACGACGGCCCGGCCAGTTCCGCCACCGCTCTGAAGAAATTTTTGGCGATGCGGCCGCCTGGAACGGCGACCAAGTGGGCGCCGTCCGTTCTGTCCAGCAGATCGAGCCAGTCCTGAGCCGCGGCGCGGGCCAGTTCGTCCGCCCCGGAAAAGGATTTTAGTTCAAAGTTTTTCATTCGCTGGTCGCGCCACAATCTCGACTCTTGGCGTCATGCGCCACTTGTGGCCCAACCGCGCCAGCAGATCGTCCGACCCCGACGGCCCCCAGGTGCCGGCGAAATAAAGTTCCTGCGTCTTCAGCGGTTGGGTGCTCCAGAACTGCCTAATGGGGTCAACAATGCTCCAGGCCGCTTCCACTTCGTCGCGGCGGATGAACAGGGTGGAATCGCCCGCCATCACTTCAAGCAAAAGCCGCTGATACGCTTCCGGGGTGTAGGCGCCGAATTCGGTTTCGTAGTCAAATTGCATCCGCACCGGCCGGATTTCCATGCTGATACCGGGCGCCTTGCCATTGAAATGGAGCGAAATGCCTTCGTTCGGTTGCAGTCGCAGGGTGATGGAATTGGCGTCAAGTCTCGGGCCGCATTGGGCCGCGAACAGAACATTCGGGGTTGGCCGGAATTGGATGCGGACTTCGCTGCTATTGACCGGCAGCCGCTTGCCCGTCCGCACGTAGAAAGGCACGCCGGCCCATCTCCAGTTGTCCACCAGGAAGCGCGCGGCGACAAACGTTTCCGTGTTCGAGCCGGCCGCCACTTTCTCCTCATGCCGATAACCCGGGACGCTTTTTCCGTCAATGGTTCCCTGCGCATACTGGCCGCGCACCACGGCATCAGACACGGCGCCGGTGTCGTAAATGCGGATGGATTTGAGCAGCTTGACCTTTTCGTCCCGGATGGATTCCGCTTCCAGCGAAACAGGCGGTTCCATCGCGATCAGGGCCAGCACTTGCAATAGGTGGTTTTGCACCATGTCGCGCAATGCGCCTGTTTCCTCGTAATATCCCCCGCGCCCGCCCACACCCAGCGTTTCGCAGACCGTGATCTGCACGTGATCGACTGATTGGCGCGTCCAAAGCTGTTCAAAAATCGAATTGGAAAACCGGAACATCAAGATGTTCTGCACCGTTTCCTTGCCCAGATAATGGTCGATGCGGTAAATCTGTTTTTCAGAGACGAACCGGGTCAGCTCGTTGTTGAGTTGCCGGGCGGAAGCGAGATCGCGGCCAAACGGTTTTTCCACCACCAGCTTTTGTTTGAAACCCGCCGTTTCGCCGTTGTTCAACAATCCCGAACTTTGCAGGCGGGTTGCGACCAGCGCAAATTGGCTGGGCGATGTGGCCAGGTAAAACACCAGGTTGCGCCGCAATGCTTCCTGGCCGAAACCTGACAATTGTTTTTCCAGCTTTTGGTAGGCCGCGGGATCGCCGAACTCCCCTTCGCAATACGAAATGTTTTGGGCGAAAGCCGCCCACGTCCCGGCGTCCCAGCCTTTGGCCGGCGAATTTTTTTGCCAGTCCTCCAGCAATTCCCCCCGCCAGACCGCATCTGTCTTTGGCCGGCGCGCAAAGCCGACGATGCGGAAGGGATCCGGCAACTGCTTTTCCTGGTAGAGATGATAGAGGGCCGGGATGAGCTTGCGCGAAGTCAAATCGCCGCTCGCCCCGAAAATGACGATTGTGGAGGGCTTGACCACCTTTGGGCCAACGTCAAGCCGGCAACTTAACAGTTGATCCAATTGATCCGGGATTTCCATGAAATGTGTGAATCCATGTTCGAAACTTTACACCGCCTCTGTCCCGACCATGCCGGGAAAAATGGTGTCACACCGGACAGGCAGAACCGTTCCGCAGACTTCCCTTTGCGTCCATTCCGCGAGGCCGCGGCTTAATGAACCAGGAAAAAAATCGAGCACAACGCAATGGCCGAACCGGCAAAAGCCAGGACCCGCCGTTGCTTTTGCAGGTAAAGGCCCGCCGCCATTCCCACTCCGTGCAAGAGCAGGGTTGCCGCGACAAAGCCGGCGCTGAATGAAAATGCGCTGACCGCAGCCGGCATTTCGTGACCGTGCGCATAACCATGAAACAGCGCAAAAAGCCCGACAATCAACATGCTCAAACTCGGTTTAAACTGCGTCGCCGTTGCCACCAACGCGCCCAGCGTCAACAGGGAAAGGGCGATGACCAAATCCGCGCCCGGCACATACGCGCCCGAAACACCCAAAATGCCGCCCAAGACCATCACCCCGACAAACGTGAGCGGAATCATCCACATGGCGCGACCGCGATGTTGCGCCGCCCACAATCCGACCGCGATCATGGCCAGCAAATGGTCCATGCCGGTAAAAGGGTGCATAAAGCCATCATGAACTCCGTGGGGAACGCCGAACACGATGTGAGCCGAAGCGATACCGGGCAACACGAGCAACGAACCTACTCCAAGCAATGCCGTCAAAACATTTTTCTTCATAAAAATTCAAATTCGCGGTCGATCACCAATGCGACAAATCTAGCAGACCTTCCGCCCTCCCGTCAAATTGTCATTCCAATAATGGCGCAACATTACCGGAAACAGCCGGAAACAGAAGATAAAACAGGCCTGAAAAGCGTTTATTTCCCCGGTTTGGCCCCCGGTCTCCGGCTGTTGGGCTTGTCTTTGTTTGCCTTAAACCTTTGACCTTGGCGCAACTTTTCATATCCTCTGCTGTTTCTAACGTGAAAGATTGATGGCAATAGTTTCGATCAAAGAAATATTGGCCCGGCACAACCTGGCCACTCCTCGGCAGTTCGACGAGTGGAACAAGGCATGGCGGGTCGCGCAGGAAGGCGGTTCCACGGACACGCTGATGCTCTTCATCGCGCGCGAACGGGGCGGCTCGGAAGAGGCCTTCTTGCAGGAACTGGCCAAGGCGCTCGGCTGGCCTTACATCGATCTGGCCAAATCCGAAGTGTCGGCCGAGGCCCGCAAAAAAATCTCGACCAAGATCGCTTTCCAATACGGCGTGCTCCCGGTCAAACTTGAGGGGGGCAAACTGATTGTGGCGGCGAGCAACCCCTTTGACGCCGCCATGCTGGGGGCGGTGCAGTTCGACGCCCGCATCCCGGTGCAGTACGGGCTGGCCACGCACCTTGAAATTGACAAGGCCCTCAAAAAATTCTACGGCGTGGGCGCGGAAACCCTGGACGAAATGTCCAAGGACGACGAGCCGCTCGACTTGCTGGTGGAGGACAAGGAAATCACCGAGGGCGACCAGGAAGCGAGCGTCATCAAATTTGTCAATCAGATCATCTGGGAAGCATTCAAGGACCGCGCGACCGACATTCATTTTGAACCGGCCGAGGATGAATTGCGCATCCGCTACCGTATTGACGGTATTTTGCACCAAACCCCCATGCCGCCCCAATTGAAGCGGTTCCAGGCCTCGCTCATCTCCCGCATCAAAGTCATGTCGGGAATGAACATCGCCGAAAAACGCCTCCCTCAGGACGGCCGCATCAATGTCCGCATCAAGGGGGAGGAAATCGACATCCGGGTTTCAACCGTGCCGACGGTCTATGGGGAAAGCGTCTCATTGCGATTGCTGACCCGCGGCAAGATTTTCCTGGGCATGGAAAATCTGGGATTCGATCACGACGAGGAATCCCGCATCCGCGAAATCATTGTCAAACCCCACGGCATTTTCCTGGTGACGGGGCCGACCGGATCGGGCAAGTCCACCTCGCTTTACGCTTTTCTGAGCACGATCAATTCCGTGACCAAGCGGATCATCACCATCGAGGAACCGGTGGAATACGAGTTGAAGGGCATCAACCAGATCGCGGTGCGCGGGGACATCGGGCTGACTTTTGCCATGGGGCTGCGCCACATCCTGCGCCAGGACCCCAACGTGATCATGGTCGGCGAAATTCGCGACTTGGAAACGGCGGAAATCGCCATCCGGGCCGCCCTGACCGGCCACTTGGTTTTCAGCACGCTTCACACCAACGACGCCCCCAGCGCCTTTACCCGCTTGGTTGACATGGGCATCGAGCCGTTCCTGGTCGCCTCGTCGGTCGAGGCGGTGCTGGCGCAACGCCTTGTCCGCACCATTTGCCCGAAATGCAAGGTGGAGCAGAAGGTGGAGCGGAGTTATTTGCAGCGCATCGGTTTTCCCGAAGACCAGATTGATTCGACCAAATTCTACAAGGGCGCCGGTTGCGAGAACTGCCGCCAACTGGGGTATCAGGGCCGCATGGGCATCTACGAATTGCTTTTCATGGACGAAGACATCCGTTCCCTGATCCTGTCCCGGGCCGCCTCCTCCACCATCGCGCAAAAAGCGATGCAAAACGGCATGCACACCCTGCGCGCCGATGGCTGGAAAAAAATCCGCGCCGGACGGACGACCATCGAGGAAGTGCTTCGCGTCACCCAGGCCGAGGAGCACCTGAGATCGCTCATGGAGGAACCCCAACCGCCCAGCCGGGTGAAAGGTTTATAATGGCCCGCTGGAACTCTGCCAATGTCCTTCAAACAACCGCCGGCGGCCGCCGTCTCTGGCACATGTCGTCCGAGGGCGATCAATTTGCGGTCAAAGCGGAAACAGCGTTGTTGCTGACCGAACCGTGTCCGTCGCTGGTGGGGAAGGATTGGCAGACCTTGTTCCGCAAAAAACTCAACATCGCCTGGCTGCCGGCGGATCAGATCTTCTTCCGCGCCGTGCAATTGCCGCCCGGCGATCCGGGCGAGATGGCGGCGATGGTCGAGTTGCAGATGGAAAAGCTTTCCCCCCTGCCTGTCACTCATATTGTTTGGAGTTTTTACCCGATGCCCCTTCCGGCCGGCAAAAAGGACGCCCTCCAAACCGTCCTGGTCATCATCGCGGCCCGCAGCGCGGTCGAGGAGTTCCTCGGCCAGTTGCAGGGCGCAGGCTTCCAGCCCGACCGGTTGGAAGCGCCCGGTCTGGAGCAATTGCTGGCCGCCCATATCACCGGCGACGGCGTCTGGATTTTTACCGGCGACCCCGGCGAACCCGCCCTGGCGGGCTGGTGGTTTGACGGCGCCATGCAGAATCTGACCCTGATCGCCCTTCCGGCCGGGCCGGAACGCGGCGCGCAATTGCGGACCCAGCTCGAACAAACCGCCTGGGCCGGGGAACTGGAGGGCTGGCTGACCGGCCCGCCAAAAGTCCACCTTCTGGCCAACCGGTCCGATGCCGGGTTCTGGGAATCTGTTTTCAAGGATTGGGGCGCATCCCTGGACATGATCCAGCCTGTGGCGCAAAAGGAATTGGCCACCTTGAGCGCCCGACGTTGCAGCGGCGACACCCGCGGCACCAATTTGCTGCCGCCGGAATTTTCCACCCGTTACCACCAGCAATTTGTCGATCGCCTCTGGATTCGCTCCCTCATGAGCGTTGTCGTGTTATACGCCCTCGGCGTCGTGTTTTATTTCGGGATGCTCTACGTCTTTCAAATCAAGGACAACGCGGTCAAGAAAGACCTGGTCAACATGGGTCCCGGCTACACCAATTCCATGCGCGATGTCGAACAAATCCGCATCCTGCGCGACCGCGACGCCCTGAAGTTTGCCGCCTTGGATTGCTTGAAGGCGGTGGCGGAAAATGTGCCGGAAAGCATTACCATGGACAACGTGTATTTCCGCCACGGCAAGCTGGAATTGCGCGGCACGGTCGTTGCGGAAAACCAGGAGGATGTGGGCAATTTCAATGACGCCTTGCGCGGCGCCAGGGATCAGAGCGACGTTCCTCTGTTTACGGATGTCACCCCTCAGACCATCATGGTGTCGGGCACCAACGGAGTCTGGAGTTTCACTTGCATCCTCAAGGGAGGCGAAAAACAGTGAACTCTTTTCTGGAACAACTGAATCTGACCCCGCAGGAACGCCGCATCGTCGTGGCCATCGTTGTGGTCGTGTTTGTCGTGCTCAACCTGTTGCTGGTCTTTCCGCATTTCAAGGATTTGAAGGCGGTGCAGACTGAGCTGGACGATACACGCACAAACATTCTCAAATGGAACAAAGCCATCGCCTTGGATTGCGATCCCGGCTCCAACGGTTACAAGGTGATTTTGACCCAATTGGAACGTCAGCAGGGCGGCGGCATAGTCAACCAGCAAATCCAGTTGCAGCGCACCGTATCCGATCAGGCTTTCAAAACCGGGGTTAGCGTGAGTGAAATCCGGCCGGTCAATTCCGCCAGCGCCAACACCAACAGTTTCTATGACGAGCAGTCGGTTAAAATCAGTTTCGCTTGTCAGGAGGCCCAACTGGTTAACTTCCTCTACAACATGGGCAACGACCCTGCCATGATCCGGGTGCAGGAACTTTCCCTCCGTCCCGCCGATGCCAACCGTTACCGTCTCATCGGCGACGCCATTTTGACCGCCAATTACGCCAAACAACCGGCCACGAACGCTCCCAAAACCGCGCCCGCCGCCACCGCCAAAGCATCGCCGACCGCCCCGCCTCCAAGGCGGCCGGACGTCAGACCGCCGCCGATCCCCATGCCGCGAAATCCGATGAACCCAAGACCTGCGCCGGGCGCGCAATCTCTTCCCCGCTAGAACTTATGAACTTTAAAACTTTCATTTCCCTGTGTGCGGCGCTGGTCATGGCGCCCTCGCTGCCGGCCCAGCCCGCCCCCCCCGCGTCAACGCCATCGACGCCGTCGGCAACCGTGCCAGCGCGTATTCCCCGCACCCGTTCCTATCTTCCTCCCGTCGCCACGCCGGCCGCCACCAACCGGAGCATTTCCGCTCTTCCTACTCTTCCGGCCCTGCCGAAGCCTTTAACCGTGGAGCCGGCGCCAACGGTGTTTTCCGGCGTTCCGCTGTCGGATGTCCGCACCAACGGGGAAGTGGCCAACATCACCTACGACTTCATCGCCGTGCCAATTAATCAATTGCTGGACGTCTATGCGGACTTGATCGGACGCACTCTTTTGCGCGCCACCGCCGGCCCGGAGGCTGTTCCCGATACCACGAGCATCATGCTTAAAACCCAGGGCAAACTCACCCGTTCCGAGGCGATTGTGGCCTTGGAAACCGTCCTGGGCATGAATGGCGTCACCATTGTTCCCATTGGCGACAAATTCGCCAAGGTCGTCACCGAGGCTCTCGCGCCCAATTCCGGCGGTCTGATCCTTACCAACGGCAGCGTCCTCCCTGTCGCCGGCAAATTCGTCACCCAAATCGTCCAGCTTAAGTATGCCGATCCCGACGAATTGACCAAGGCGCTGGAACCTTTCAGCCATGCTCCCAAAAGCATCATCGTCATTCCCAGCACCCAAACCCTGATCTTGCGCGATTACGCTGAAAACGTCGCGCGCATGTTGGAGATGGTGAAAAGAATTGATGTGACCACTCCCAACAGCATCAAGCCAAAGGTCATTCCGATCAAATATGCGCTTGCTTCGGACATCGCTTCCGCGCTCAGCGCCTTGGGGGCGAGCGGCGGCACGTCCATCGGCAAAAGCACTTCGGGCGCGAACTTCCGCAGCGGCACCGGCACCACGGGAACCAGCGGCACAATGGGCAGCGGCATGGGCGGAAGCAGTTTCGGGGGGAACAACAGTTCCTACCCCGGCCAGTCCACCCAGGGCATTGGCGGCAGCTCCGGCATGAGTTCCCAAGGCACCAGCGCCCGCAGCTCTTTCCAGCAGAGTCTCCAGAATATCGTGAAAAGCGCCGCCAGTTCCGGCCAGTTTCAATTGTTCGGCCAGACCAAAATCGTCGCCGACGAACGCACCAATTCCCTCCTCGTTTTTGCCAACGACGAGGATATGCGCATGATTGAAGACATCATCGGCAAGCTGGACGTCGTCCTGGCCCAGGTCTTGATCGACGCCATCATCATGGAAATCAATTTGCAGGACACGAGCGATCTCAACGTCAGCTACGGATCGGAAGCGGGCGGGGCCAAGGGATTTGGCAGCGTCGGCGGCCTGAATAACCTAAGCTCTTCCGCCTCCGGCTTCCTGACCGGCTCTTCCACCACCAACAACACTTCCAGCGCCGTCAGTGGTTCGACCCTGGCCAATCTTCCCGGCGGTTTCAGCTATTTCGGCCACTACGGCAAGGACCTCAATGTCGTTCTCGAAGCCGTGGCCGGCGACAGCCGTATCAATGTCCTTTCCCGGCCGCGTATTCAGACCTCCCACGCCGTCCAGGCCGATCTCTTTATTGGTAATACCGTCCCGTACGTCACCGGCACCTACAACTACGGTTACGGTTCCGGCCCCAGTTCGCAATACACCCAGTTGGAGGTTGGTATTCATCTCCAAGTCCTCCCCCTCATCAACCCGGACGGCCTCGTCGTCATGGACATTCAGGCTGATGTCGAACAACTGGGGCCCGATGTGCAAATCTCCGGCGTCGGCGGCGTGCCTACCACCACCAAACGCCAGGCAGGCGCAAAAGTCGCCGTTCGCAACGGCGAAACCATCATCCTGGGCGGCTTCATCAGCGACAGCCGCAGCAAATCCATTTCCGGCATTCCCGGCCTGATGAACATTCCCGGTCTGGGCAACCTTTTCCGCAGCACTACCGTCGATAATCTTCGCACTGAACTCATCATGCTCATGCGCCCCACCGTCCTGCCCACGCCCGAGGTCGCGGCGGTTGTCGCAACCCAGGAACGCAACAAGCTTTCTGGAGTGAAACAAGCCGAACTGGAAATCCGCACCGACGAAACCAAGCGCAACACCAAGATCGAGCATGACATGGCTGTCCAAGCCGCCAAAGAGGCCAAAGACGCCGCCAAAGAGGCCAAGAAACACAAACCCGGCACGCCGGACGCCAGCACCAACTCCATCCCGATCAGCACCATTCCGGCTATTGAAGATCGATAATCGCAAGGCGGACGCTGAACCGCAAATTATTCGCAGTCTGGTGTCCTTTCAGATAGACACCCTCGTTGTAGATGGATGATCGTTTGGGGCATGCGCCATGCCAAGAGCAAGAAGGCGCTGGCCCAAGCCAACGCCTCTTGCGCATTAGAAAAACCGAAATGCTTTAAGCCGCCTGCAATTTTTTGCGGAACTGCTGAATGGCACCCGATCCAAAGGGAACAAGCATCAAAGCGCCCGCAATCATGGTGCCGGGTTCGGGAACGGCGCCAACAAACACGTCATCGTTCTGGTAAATCATTCTTCCTACACCTACGATTTCCAGAGTTTCTGTCGCGGGCGTGTCAAGGGGTCACCGGACCCCAGTTTATAGACTGGGCGACAGATTGGAAACCTGCTGTGCCATTGGCGGATATTATTCCGGTGTTAATTTGTGCTACTGGCACACCATTGAGGTAGCCGGTCAGGATGAGTTGCACCCAATCGCTGGTGAGGTTGGGATCGTTGAATTCGATGCTTCCAGTCAAGGACAGCGTACCCTTTACCGGGGAGTAATCCCACGTCCAATCCGCGGGCGGGGACGGGGCAAGATAGTCGAAACTGGGTTGGGCTCCCGATGGCTGGTTTAACGACGTGTTGATGTTCATGTTGATGGTACAGAGGAAGCTGTCATTCCCCCCGGTTCCGCTACTGATCGCGGTCCCCACTTGGGTAGTCCCGTTGTAAAAGGAGTTGGTCAACACGATAGTTGCGCGAGCTTCGCCCCCGAACATCCACAGCAACCCAATAGCAACCTGGAATAAACTCGCAAGCAGCATTTTCGGCGAGCGTAGTTTTCCACTGATAGAAAATTGCTTTTGGGGGGCATGGAGAACGGGGGGCGACCGGGGAGTTAAGGAATTGTCTTCTAGCACGGTGACAGGCTTTTTCATAATATGGACTCCTTAATTATCTGAATGCAGGTTTGGATGGATATTGACTGCTGTTCGTCTGAGGCGGGAGGCAACACGCGCAGTCACCCGAGGCGCCGCATGAACCGCCTGCGGCAAACACTCCCGCCCACCGGCTTGGTGCTTTCTTTCCATGGCTTGTTACTTTCTTTCAAATGACAGCCACTGTGGTTTCGTCATCAGGCCTTTCCCAACGTCCGCATCCTAAAAAAATAACGCGACGTGCATCTATCCTCCATTGGGACATTTTGGTGCGCTTTTGGGCCGCCCATTCTTGGCGGTCAACCCTGCAATAAACGCCCAATGCCGCACAAGTGGCAGTTCTCTTTTTAAGCTGGTTGCCAGCGGTGGGTTTTTGCCCCGGCTCTGCCGCGCCCGGAGCGTGCCAGGCTCGCTTGGAAATATTTAAAAATATCTGTTTAATTAGTGATGTGTCAGTTTTCTTTGTATTCTAACGAATACAAAGAACAGGAAATCCCGCGGCTGGTTCAAACCCGGCCGCAGGGGTGCTTGAGGTCGCAATTCCAGCTTCCGCCTGCGGTTCGCGCGCCTCGAGCGGCGCGGGAGCGGGCGGGACCGGCCTGATTCCCGAATAATGGCGGCGAACCGCGTTTGCCGGAAACGCGGAGGGTAAATCGCAAAACTCAAATTTAGTCTTTCCCCGGAAAACCAATGCGTTACAATGGGCGGCAAAGTAGGTAACAATTTTATTATTTTATGAATCACGAAGCAAATAGTCCTCAGCAAAGCGGGGCCACGCGCCGCGAATTTATCAAAAAATCCACTTTGGCTGCCGCTGCTGTCGCAACCACGGCCAGTCTTTTTAAGACGCCTGTCTATGGCCAGACCCAGGCTCCGGCCCCCGGCAGTGTGGTTGGCGCCAACAACCGCTTGAACGTCGCTTATATCGGTGTCGGCGGCCAGGGCATGACTCACGTCCGCACCCAAAAGGCCGGCGCTGCCGCCAACAATATCGTGCAGGTGGCAGCTTGCGATCTCTCCGACCACCGCATGCAGGATGCCAAGGGTGAAATCGGCGACAATTGCGCCCTTTTCAAGGAATACGAGAAAATGCTGGAACGCAAGGACATCGACGCCGTCACCATCGCCACGGTCGATCACTGGCATTGCAAGGCCACTCTGGCCGCGCTCGACGCCGGCAAGCATGTTTACGTTGAAAAGCCGATGACCCGCTATCTCGACGAAGCGTTCCAGGTTTATGACAAGGTCAAGGCCACCAAAAAGATTCTCCAAGTCGGTTCGCAGGGTTGCACTGCCGCCGCCTGGCACAAGTCTGCCGAATTGATCCAGGCCGGCGCCATTGGCACCCCCGTCTGGGCTCAAGGCTATTACTGCCGCAACAACCCCAACGGCAAAGCCGAATGGGATTACGCCATCCAACCTTGGTGCGTACCCACCGACTTGGATTGGGCCAAGTGGCAGGAACCCATCCATAACAAGACCGAATTCAGCGCCGATGCTTATTTCCGCTGGCGCAAATATTATCCTTACTGCGCCGGCCTCTTGGGCGATCTCGTCCCGCACCGCCTCCTGCCCTTGATGGTGGCCACGGGCAAGCCGGAGTTCCCCACCCGCGTCGTCTGCCTCGGCAGCAAAAATGTCCACAGCGATGCCGGCATCCTCGGCACGCCCGAGCGCGACTGCCCTGAACAGGTTGAAGTGACGGCTGAGTTCCCTAGTGGTCTCACCCTCGTCATCGTGGCCAGCTCGGTTGCCTCCCGCAGCCCTGGTTTCGTGATTTACGGCCACCACGCCTCCTTGGAAATTGGCACCAGCGGCGAACGGGTTGAGTTGAAACCCGAGAAGGATTTCGCCGACGATGTTGATCTCCAGACCTTTGACGGCCTCAAGCCCAACGAAGACATCGGCGCTCATGAAGCCAACTGGTTTGACTGCATCCGCAGCAACAAGACGCCTAATGCCGACATCGAACTCGCCATCAAGGCCCAAACCGTCATTTCCCTCGCGGAAATGTCCTATCGCCTGAACATGATGTGCGTCTTCGACGAGAATGCCCGCAAGATCACGTCCATGTCTGACAATAAGGAAGTCGGAGCCATCACTTACGGCACTTTGGCCAAGTCGTAGGCTGGTTTTTGGGGATGAAAGTCACTCTAAACTGGCTTCGGCAGTACGTTGATTTTGACTCGTCGCCCTCCGAATTGGCTGAGCGTTTGACCATGCTCGGCCTGGAGGTTGAGAGCATGCACAAAATCGGCGGCGAGTTTGAAGGCATCATTGTCGCGCAGGTCATCACCCGCGACAAACATCCCAACGCCGACAAGTTGTCCCTTTGCCGCGTCAACGACGGCAAGGGCGAACGCCAGATCGTTTGCGGCGCGCAAAACTTCAAGGCCGGAGACAAGGTTCCGCTCGTTTTGCCTGGAAGCACCCTGCCCGCCAAACCGGGCGAGCCTCCTTTCACCATCAAGGTCGGCAAGATTCGCGGCGTTGAATCTCACGGCATGCTTTGCTCGCCTGAGGAACTGGGCCTTCCCGAAAAAGTGGACGGCCTGCTCATCCTGCGCGAGGACGCTGTTGTCGGCCAGCCTTTCGCCGCCTATCTTGGCCGCACCGACATTGATGTTGTTTACGACCTGGAAATCACCCCCAATCGCCCGGATTGGAACAGTGTCATTGGCATCGCCCGCGAACTCGGCGCCCTGACCGGCAAGCCGCTGCGTTTGCCTGAAATCAATATTCCGTCCGCCCAAATTTCCGCCGAGGCCACGGAAAAGTTCGTCCAGGTGCGCGTGGAGCAACCCGTTCTTTGCCCCCGTTACACCGCCCGTCTGGTGCGCGGCGTCAAAATCGGCCCCAGCCCCGACTGGCTTCGCTCCGCCCTGGAAAAAACGGGGTTGCGCAGCATTAACAATGTGGTTGATGTCACCAATTACGTCATGCTCGAAACCGGCCAGCCTTTGCATGCCTTCGATTTCCGGCTGCTCGCCCCGGCTTCGTCCGGCGTCCCCGCCATCGTCGTCCGCCTTGCCCGGCCCGCTGAAAAATTTGTCACGCTCGACGGCAAGGAGCACACGCTCTCCGACCAGACGCTGCTCATTGCCGATGAGACCAAGGCTGTTGCTCTTGCCGGCGTCATGGGCGGACTGAACAGTGAAATCAATCCCGGCACGACCGACGTATTGATTGAAAGCGCCTGTTTCAAACCGCAGAATATCCGCGCTACCTCGAAAAATCTCGAACTTCGCACCGATTCGTCCTATCGCTTTGAACGCGGCGCCGATCCGGACATATGCGAATGGGCCAGCCGTCGCGCCGCCCAATTGATTCTCCAGACCGCCGGCGGCGTCTTGCTTGATCCGCCCATCGACTGCTATCCCGCGCCGCTTCCGCCCAAGGAAATAACCTTGCGCCACGATAGAACCAATGCGCTCCTCGGCGTTCCCGTGCCGGCCGATGACCAGAACAACATTCTCGAACGCCTCGGCCTCGTCCGCTCCGGCCAGGCCGCTTTCCGTGTCCCGTCTTTCCGTGTCGATCTTAAGCGCGAAGTTGATTTGATCGAGGAAATCGCCCGCTTTTACGGCATCGAAAAAATTCCGGCCACACCACCGCGCGGCGCCATCGGCACTCATCCTTACGACTTGGTCCACGACCAATTGACCGACGCCCGCCGTATTCTGACCGGTCTCGGCCTCAACGAAGCCCAGGGCCAAACCCTGATTTCCGACACCGCCGCCCGTCTCTTCGCCGATGCCAGCCAAATCGCCGCCCTGAAATATCCCCTGAGCGGCGATATGAACGTGCTCCGGCCCAGTTTGTTGCCCGGACTTTTGGACGCGCTCCATCACAATATCGCCCGCCAAAACCCCGACCTCGCTTTCTTTGAAATCGGCCGCGTTTTCTGCCAGGTCGGCGGCAAATTCAAGGAGGAACGCCGCCTGGCCATCGCCCTGACCGGACACCGCTTCGCCCCCTTCTGGTCCGGCGCGGATCGCGAAGCCAAGTTCGACATCTACGATCTCAAAGGGGCTTTGGAAGAATTTTCCGAGCAATTCGGCTTGCGCGGGCTGATCTGGATCCGGCATGAGGGCGATCAATCCTTTTTCCTCGAATCCGCCGCCATTCAAATCGGCAAACTCGCCCTTGGCCAGGCGGGCCAACTCTCGCCCATCCTCCAAAAGAAATACGACCTGCGCGACCCCGTCTTTCTGGCCGAACTGAATTTCGATCAAGCCCTGGCCCGCCGCGTCCCGGCCAAGTCATTCAAGGCCCTGCCGATGTTCCCCGCCATCCGGCGCGACGTCGCCATGCTCGTCCCCGAACTGACGTCGCACGAAGCCGTGGCCGGAGTTGTCAAGCAAGTCCGCCCCGCTCACCTGGAAAAATTTGAACTTTTCGACGTTTTTCGCGGACGCAACATCCCGGCCGGCCAAAAAAGCCTGGCTTACGCTTTCACCTATCGCAACCCCGAACGCACCCTGACCGACGCCGAAGTCAACAGCGCGCACGAGAAGCTGGTGGAGAAATTCAAGCAGACCCTCCAGGCCGTCATCCGCGACACGTAGCAATGTCATTGTGAACGGGCCAAATGAAGCCCGCTCGCGGTAAAGGGCATGTGGGCCTTTCCGCCGAATAATGTGCCGCTGGTGTTGACCCCGCCCTCGAATGTCCCGTCGTTAAAGTTGAGCGGCATCATGACTTTGGATCGTGTGACATCCTCCGCCTTGACGATGGGGCCGTCGAGGCCGCCCATGATGAGGTAATCGGTTGCCCAATTCAGCTTGCGCAGCAACCAGCCGCGATTCCGCTGGAAACGACCGTCTTTGAGTTTGGCGTCGCCCACCGCACCGGTGACGGTTCCATCCGTATGGATGTCCACTTTGACGGAAAGATTCGTTTGACTGCACCAGGAAACGATGATCCGGGCGTTCCCTTCCCAGTGGCCGGCCATGGCGGGTGTGACGACGTTTTGGGCCGCGCATGACAACGCCAGCAGGGCAATCAAGCCGGCGATGATTGGGGTCTTTTTCATAATTTCCTCCGCTTTTTCCACCAGCCACAGGCTTATAACGCCGCCACGATCAGGAACGCGGTGAACACCCGCGGCGGGCGTCCGCGCTCGATGATGAACTCGACGACGAAGAATATTTTTTCAACTTCAGATGTGTTCGCTCGTCCCGAGCCTAGCTTGGGCATTATGGGGCAAACAACAAAGAAAAAATCTTTGGCCGTAATTTGAGATCGATACCACCGCGCAGGGCGGCGCTTAAAAAACTGACATGCCCGCATTTAAATTGGCAATGCGGGCATGTCAATGGTAACGAAGCCTGCAATGTAAAAACCAATATCGCAATGGAAAAAAAGTCGCGACATTCGTCTTCCAGCCGGTTCAAAACCTTGTTTAACAACGCCAATGCCCACTGTTTCTTGAAGATATTATCGAGCGAGGAATCGTCAACCGGCTCCAAATCAAACCGCGCATCCGCCGCCGTGTTTTTTTTGCCGGCAACAGTCTTGCCGCCGGTCGGAATCATTCGGGCGCATTTTAAAGTTTCTTTGCCTTGATATCCGGCCATTCGTCGTCATGAAACGTCACCGCTGTCACTTCGCCTTTGCCGTTCTTGACGAAGGCCATGGCGCCGCCCAGCTTGTTGAAGAAATTCGTTTCCGATTCGGGATAAATTTCAATGGCGCCTTTGGGGGCATTCCGGCCCGAGATTCGGCAGAGCAACTGATCTCCTTCCCGCCAGATCATCACTTTCGCCCCTGCGGGAAAGAAGTTGCACGGCGCTTGTTCGTAATGGCCGGCACACGCGTCCAACCGTTTCGTGTCCAGCTTGACGATGGCTGGCCGTTGCGGGGGGTTGGAGAACTCCGGCGGCTGGGCGGAAATTTTTTCGTACGGAAAGTCCTTGCCCTGGTCGTGGATGATCAAGCCGGTCACCCTGCCGCGATCATCCCGGGAATACGTGACAGGCAGGCCGCTCAACCTTTCAAAAAACCGGGTCTCCGACTGCGGCAGCAATTCCAAAGGCCGCGGCGGCAATAATTCATCAATCGGATGCGCTCCTGCCGGGGCATGATCCCAATCTCCAACCGGCCATAATGCCATTCCTGTGGCTTGAGCAAAGAGCCGATCCCCTTTGGTGTAAATACTGATGCGGGGCTGGAAACGCGCGCAAAACATATGACTCCACACCAGCGAGGTCAGCACCGCCAAAACACCACCGGCCACGAACGCGCCGCCCAACAGAAGCTGGCGCTTGCGGGAACTGCCCGCGCGCCAGAGGATGACCAAGAGCACGAGGCTGAATCCCGCCGTGATGCAAATGGCCGCTTTAGGCGCGCTGAGGAAATATTGCCGCATTGAAAACATTCCGAGCGCAAAATCAGGCGAACGTTGGTATTGTCCCACATACAAACCATAAACCTGGCTGCTGATATTGGTCGCTTTTGGACGACGATCCGATTGCCATTCGCTTTCGAGCAAAAACCTGCCGATGGATCTGGCGTTATAAAGACCGTTGCCCGAAGAACACAGTACCACCACGCCGCGTTTTCGCGTCTTGTCAAAGGTGATGCAGGGGCCGACAAACTTGTTTCCTCCTCCGGACTCGACAATTCCCCTTTCCCTTTCCAGCTTGGCCTTCGCCGGAAAATTGGCCATGAGTTTTTTCATGAGCGGCGGGAGGCTGGAGGGCGTGAAGCCGAGGTTGGCCGAGACAAATTTCAGCAGATCGTTGGCCGTCGAATGCAGACCGCAAAGAGGCATGAGCAGTCCCAAATCCCCGGGTGGGACCGCGTAGCCAAACTGAGCAGAGTGGGCGAAAGCGAACTGGAATTTCATTTTGGGCGTCAGCGTGCCGCCGGTGTTGTCCATCTTTAACGGTCCGCAAATCTGTCTGGCGAGAAACGCTTCGTAATTCGTCCCGACTTTCGACGCGATGGCCTGCCCCAGCAATCCCATGTCCACGCTGCCGTGGAGATGAACCAAGCCCGGGTCGCGGGTCAATTGATAGCCAGACACGAAAGCGTACAAATCTTTGAG
>CAZLEE010000072.1:0-13533 GCA_964558455.1 uncultured Verrucomicrobiota bacterium
ATAGACAAGGAAGGCCGGAGGCGGGCGGCGCTTCGCGCCGCTCCGCCCCCGGCCCTTCCATGCTGGCTGTCATTGTCCCCTCCCATCAGCCGAGCCAATTATCGCGAGGACAGCCCGCCGCAGTGGTTCGCTTAAACGCGCCCAAGAATCAATGACTTGCCGCAAATCGGCAGGAATACCGGAATTTTGTGCGTCTATCGGTGTGTTTCTAGCAGTAACCCGTTGATTATCAGATGGCGGCGGCAGGTTCGAAACCTGCAGCGCGCACCATTCCCCCCATTTTTCCAAACCGGCCACGCCTTCTTTAAGACGCGGCCCAATTCACATTGCTCCACTGTCTTACCAGTGGCGAGGACCGTAATAGTAGCCTCGATAGCCACGATAGCCCCACCCAAGCCGGACGCATGGATAACCATAAGGATACCCGCAGGCATAAGGCCCCGCATAAACCACCGGAGCGGGATAAGTGTAAACCGGCGCTGGCTGCACATACACCGTGGCCGGGGCCGGAGCCGCCACTGGCCTTACCGGCTGAACCACCGTTGGCTGGACCGGTTGAACCGCCGGGGCCGGAGCCGCATAAGTATAGGCCGGATACGGGTAAGCCGGATAAACATACGCCGGCGGAGCCGAGGCGCTGGCCACAGTCGCGCCAATCGCTGTTCCCACCGCCAACCCGCCAATCACGCCCGCCGCAATCGGCCATCCGCCTGCGCGGGCGTTGGACGTTCCAAATGTGGCCATCGCTGCCGCAAGACCCACTGCCATAGACGTTTTTACAATTGTTTTCATATAAATCCTTCGCATTTTCACCTGTTCCTCTTTACCTTTTGACAGTTCCTGCCGTCACCTATTCAACCGGCAGCAACCTCCTTGGCGTCCTTTTTTCCCGGTTCCCGCCATCTTTCCATACGGCAACCCCGGCAAAATCTTGCAACCGGCCCCTGCGCCTGCCTCTTGATTTTAAGTTGTTTTCGCCCTGCTTTGGAACATCTTGTTTAGAGTGACGGTCCAAGGCTTCAACGAGAGGAGTGCAACTGACAAATTATTGCTCAGGGCGCTTATTATTTCCCTGTTGATCCATCTGGCGGTGTTCGGAACTTGGAAGTGGGGCCAGACCCACAACTTGTGGCGCCATGTGAATTTCCCGGCTTGGATGCGCCTGACCCCAAAATTGCTCATTCCCGCCATCCCTAAAAACGCCATCCTCCACCCCAAATCCCTCGTCCCCTCCCAGTTGGTTTTTGTGGATGTGGATCCGGCACTGGCCCAGGCCGCGCCTCCCAAAAATCCCAAATTCTACAGCGCCAATAATTCCATCGCCGCCAATCCGACGCCAAAAAATCTGCCCGTGCCCGAACTCAAAGGCCGCCAGGATAAAGTCGTGAAAACCACCGAGAACGTCAAACTCACGCCCCAGCCTTTGCAGCCTTCTCCAAAAATCACGCGCGAATCCGACAAAACCGCCCAAACCAAGGCCCTCCCGCAAAAAGCTTACACGCCCGGCAACCTCGTCATGGCCAAGCCCAAGGAGAAAACCCAGGACAAAAACGGCCAGGCATTGGCGGAATCCACCGACAAAACCGACCCGCAGGTTCAAGACCAAGACCGCACCATTGCCGCAGCCAAGACCAAAAAAGGGATGCTCGGCGATAAATCGCGTCAGGAAGGCGGGGTCAACCATTTGCGCCTGGAGCCTGGCCTTGACGCCATAAAAACGCCCTTCGGCGATTACGACGCCAAGTTTATCGACGCGGTCAGAACACGCTGGTATCAATTACTGGAGAACCGCTCCACCGAAGGATCGGGAAGGGTCATGGTGGAATTCCACATGCACCCCGACGGACGCATCACCGATTTGACCATGACCCGCAACGAGATGTCTGATTTGCTCGGTCTGATTTGTCAGCGCGCCATTCTTGATCCCGCCCCCTACGGCCCGTGGCCGGAGGAAATGCGCCGGGAAATCCCGAACAACGTCCGGGATGTGACTTTTATTTTTTATTATTCGACCGAGTGAACTAACTTGTTCCCGGTAAAGAAAGTTTATCATGGAAAATATTATTCTTGGAGTGCTCCTTCTGGCCTCGGTGGTCGGCCTGACGTTCATCGTTGAACGCGGCCTGGCCTTGCGCGCCTCAAAAGTCATCCCCGAGTCGGTCGAAGGCGCCTTGGAAACCTTCCGCACTGCGGCCGATCTCCCCATGCTGCGACGCATCTGCGAACAGAACCCCTCCACCCTCAGCCGCCTCCTCCTCATGGCTGAAAAACACCGCAATTGGAGCAAGGCGGAAAACAGCAGCGGCCTGGAGACCTTCGCCCGCCAGGAAATTTCCAAACTCGAACGCGGCCTGGTCATCCTCGAAATCGTCGTGGGCATCGCCCCCCTGCTCGGCTTGGTCGGCACCATCTATGGCCTGATCGCGCTCTTCGGCGAACTCGGCGCCGCCGGCCTGGGCGATAACAACCGTCTGGCCCAAGGCATCGCCATCGCCTTGAATGCAACCTTGCTCGGCCTGATCACCGCCATCCCCTCGCTCGTCGCCTGGAGTTATTACAACAAAAAAGTCGAGAGCCACGCCGTGAAATTGGCCTCGCTCTGCGACGGCTTCCTGCGCCAGCTCTACCACGCCGCCGACGCCCCTGATGCTCCCGACGCCCCTGAACGGGAAGAAGCGCCCGCCGCCAGGCGCCGTTGATCCGACTTTATGCACTTCACCACCCGCAAAAGACGAACGGCCCCCACCGTCATCATCGTCTCCCTCATCGACGTCCTGATCGTGGTGCTGATCTTCCTGATGGTGACCTCGACCTTCAAACAGCAGCCGTCCCTCAAACTCTCTCTGCCCATTTCCAAGCAAACTCAGAAAGCCGGCGCCGCCGACGACGCGTTGGTTCTCACCGTCCCCAAACAGGGGCCGCTTTACTTAAAAACGGAACCGATCACAATCGAGGCCCTGCAACAACGGCTGATTGAAGCTGTCAAACAAAACCCCCGCACCACCCTCGCCATCCGCGCCGACACCGACACCCCCGTCGGTCAACTGGTCCGGGTCATGGACGCCGCCAAGGCCGCCAATATCCAGATCGCCAGCGTCTTCACCCGCGCCGCTCAATAGCGCAATTCCCCGCCGGAAACGCCCCTCGCGGAAGAAAACAGCGGCGGTCGGGCCTTCAAATCCAGCGGATCAACCGTAAGTGGCGGCAGATTCCGCACCGCTTCCCGCAACGCCGCCGCGTGTTCCGGCAAACAAAGCAGCGCCGAAATATCATCCTGCTTCCAAATCAGCACATAACCCCGCGCCATCAAGTCCTCCGGCCGCAACCGATCCCGCAAATCGAGAATGACAAAATCAACCTTATACGCGCAGCACATCGCAAACCAATCCCCCGCGTGATCAAAAAAAGCGGCGTTCAGATTAAAGGTGGACTCGGGATAAGTCGTCTCATACCGCCCGTCCATTGAAACCTTGATGTTCGGATAAAGCCGCCAAGTCAGGTAACTGCCCCACCCAAAGGGCGAAGCCAGATTTCCCCTTGCCCCGGCCCGGCTCAAAATATCCGTCTCCCGCACCGGGTCCTCACCAATCGGCGCCAACAACTGACCCGACACGCCCGGCAACACTTCCAGCGCCGCATAAAAAGCGATCCCGGCATAAAGAATTCCCACCGCCCACACCGGATTCAACTTCGTCCGAATCCGGGCGGCCCAGACCGACGCAACCCCCGCATAATACGGACCGGCAAAAGCCAGCGCCGCCACCCCGAAAAACGGCCCGTGCCGGCGCGAGCGCCAACCCATATACGACGTCAGAGCGAGCACGGCCAGCCCGTGAAAGTTTTTCCGCCCCACCCGTCTCCACCCCAGCGCCACCATGGCCAGCGTCAACCCGAAGAAAATCCGAAACCCCGCAAATTGATCCCATTCCAGCAACGGCAGCGGGCGCCACTCGGAAATCCGCGCCCGCGGATGAAGCAGGGCCGGGATAAGATAATGCCAGAACTGGACGCCGTAGGGATTAACCAGGGTCACCGCCGCGCAAGCCGCCGCCGTGCCGAGCAGAACGGCTCTGTCCTTCCGGGAAAAAACGGCGAACGCCGCGTAAAAGAAAACCACCCCCAACCCGACCACGAACCCCCCGTGCAAATTCGTCCAAACCAACATCACCAGCGGCAGGACCGCCGCCGGCCAGCGCCGGCCCGCGCGCAATTGTTCCAGACAAAACAGCGTCACCCCAAACAAACAGAAAGAAAACGTATGACAACGCAAAACCGGGACGTACCCCGGCAAAAGACAAGCCGCCGCCGGAATGGCCATGAAAAGGAGAATATTCAAACCGCACCCCTGCTTGCGTCCTGTGATCATGCCAAAAGACAACGCCCCCGCCGCCAGCATTATTTTCAAAGCCATCAACGCCCAAGGCCCGAAGATTTTGAGCAACCCGTAAAAAACCACCCCGGAACCCCATTCGTGATCGATATATTCCGGCAACGTCGGGGTGAAGGCAAAAATGTCATGGCGCAAAAGATGTCCCCGATCCCAGACCGAGGCGCCAATGGCCAATTTGCCCCAAAGATCCCCATCCGTGATATTATGAAAGGCGAGAACGCAGGCGAAGGCAAACAAGCCCAACAGCATGAGGAATCCCTGTCCATAACGCGTTTGGCTCTCAGTCACGGCGTGATAATAAGAACCCACCGTCGTTCGTCAAGTCCTCCAACCTCGTTACGCAAATGGGTCGAAAATCGGAAATATGTGTCTGATAAGTATTTTTAGCCTTTAATCCCCGACCGCTCCGTCGCATCATGGGTTCCACTCGAATGAAGACCAAAACAATTATTCTGGGTGTCACCGGTTCAATCGCCGCTTGCAAGGCGGTTGATCTGGCCAGCCAGTTGGTCAAAGCCGGTTGCGCCGTTCATGTGGTCATGACCGCCGACGCTCTTCGCTTTGTCACCCCGCTCCCGTTCAAAACCCTCTCGCGCCATCCGGTGGTAACCGATCTTTACGACACCGACGAAGGCTGGCAACCTTCCCACATCCAATTGGCCGACCAGGCTGATTTGCTCCTGATCGCGCCCGCCACCGCCAACACGCTGGCCAAACTCGCTTGCGGCCTGGCCAACGACGCGCTGAGTTGCATCGCGCTGGCGCTTAACCCCGGCGCCAAACTGCTTCTTGCGCCCGCCATGAACGGGAAAATGTGGCTCCATCCCGCAACCCAAGCCAACGTCGCCATTCTTAAGCAGCGCAAAGCACGGTTCATCGGGCCGGACAATGGACTGCTCTCCTGCGGTTACGAAGGCATCGGGCGCTTGTGGCCGGTGGATGACATCACAAAAAAGGCCCTCGCTCTCCTACGGTGAACGCGGACAGCAATATCGAATCCGGTCTCAGCGGCACGATTGAAAAGCTGACCCGTCTGCTCGCCGCCCCGACTATCGCGCCCGCCCAACGCGCCGCGCGCATTCAAGCCGTCGAAAAAGACATCGTCTTGCCGCTCCGGTTTCTGATTATCTGTTATCTGGCTTATTACTTTTTTCTTTCCGCCTGGTTTGTCCCCCAGAATATACCTCACGGAGACGCCACAAACATTACGCGGGCGCCCCATGTCATCACAAACCGGGCCATCCTCAATCCGGCAAAAGCCCACCCTCCGTCCGTCCGTCCGCATTTGAGCGAGGAGGTCAATGTGCAACCGGACGATTGGAGTCTGCGCCACGCCGCCGTAATCCAAACGTGCTTCATCATTTACGCCGCCTTCAACATCCTGAGCGGCATCATCCTGATTTGGTTCCCCCAGTTAAACCTGAAACGCATCGAAACCATGGTTTTTTCCGTTGGTATATTGGATGCTGTATTGGTCGGCACGCTCACGATGCTCACCGGTGGTTTTGACAGCAATCTTTACTGGATTTTCCTCCCGTTGATATTGCACAACGCCCTCGTCATCCCGGTCGCGCTTCCCCAGCTTCTGCTCAATTTTATTGTTGACGCAGCCTTTGTCGCGGGCGGGATGCTGGACCGCATCATCATCGTGCCTCTCGACATCAAGCTTTACGGAACGGACAAGGCGTCCCGCATCACCGAAGGCCGCCCTGCGGAACGCCTCATCATCCTGGTCGCCTGGGCCTTGTGCTGTTACGGCATCCAAGTGCTCTTTGAAAAACAAAAACGCGCCGAGGCCGAGGCCACCGAATTCGCCGTCCGCCAGGAACGTCTCAATACCGCCGGACGGCTCGCCGCCGAAATCGCCCACCAAATCAAAAATCCTCTCGGCATCATCACCACCGCCGCCTACTCCCTCCAACGCGCGGTGCAGGAAGGCGAAACGGCCGTTGACGAACAAGTCCAGATTATCCGCGAGGAAGTCGAACATGCGGATCGCATCATCACCGAGTTGATGGGTTACGCGCAGTTGGCTGAAGGCTCGGTCGAACGGCTCGAAGTCGCCGACGAGGTGGACAATGCCATACTCGAAATTTTTCCGCCCGCCGCCAAATACCAGGTGGAAATCGTCAAAAAATACGCCCCTTCCATGCCGTCCTTGCTCATGCAAAAGAGGCACCTCTCCAGCGTTCTGACCAATATTCTGCAAAACGCCCGCGAAGCCATGCACGGCGTGGGTCGCATTGAAATTTCCACGCGCTACGGCGAGGCGGAGGCGGTGATCATTTCCATCACCGACAACGGCCCCGGCATTGCGTCCGACAAAATAGACAAGATATTTGAAGCCCATTTCAGCACGCGCGAGAAAGGCACCGGCCTGGGCCTGGCCATCGTGAAACACAACACCGAAATTTACGGCGGAGTGGTCAATGTGCATTCGGAGCTTGGAAAGGGCACCCAGTTCACGTTACAGTTCCCGGCAAGAATACTCATGAGGTTATCCAAATGAATTGGCCCCTTCCTCCAGTCTTGGTGGTGGATGATGAAAAGAACATGCGTCTTTCATTGAAGTCCATCCTCTCGGTGGAGGGTTATGATGTCCGGTTGGTGGAGTCCGCCGAGGATGCCGTCGCCTTGCTCGAAAAGGAGCCGTTCTTCGTGGTCATCACCGACGCCCGCCTCGGCGGCATGAGCGGCTATCAATTTCTCGCCACCGCCAGCAAACGTTGGCCCAACGTCCCCTGCCTGATGATCACCGCCTACGCCACCCCCAAACTGGCCGTCGAGGCCATCAAGGCGGGCGCGATTGATTATCTGGCCAAACCGTTCGCGCCGGAAGAGCTGCTTCACGCCGTCGCCCGTTGCGCCGAACGGCACCGCCTCCTCAGCGAAAACGCCGCCCTGCGCGCCCACGTCACCGAGCCTTTCCACCTCGAGGAAATCATCGGCGAGTCGCCCCGCATGCAGGAGCTGCGCCAGTTGATTTCAAAATTCGGCCCCACCAACGCCACCGTCCTGGTCCTCGGCGAAAGCGGCACCGGCAAGGAGTTGATCGCCGGCGCCTTGCACACCCTCAGCCAGCGCCGCCAAAACAATTACGTCCGCATCAATTGCGCCGCCATCCCCGAAAACCTCCTGGAAAGCGAGCTTTTCGGCCACGAGAAAGGCGCCTTCACCGGAGCTGTCAAACAAAAATACGGACGGGTCGAGGAGGCCGACCACGGCACCATTTTCCTCGACGAAATCGGCGACATGAGCCGCCCTCTACAGGCCAAGCTCCTCCGTTTCCTCGAAGACGGCACTTACACCCGGGTGGGCGGCAACGACGAATTGCATGTGGACGTCCGCCTCATCGCCGCCACCAACCGCGACATTCACGAAGCCATTCGCCAGAATAATTTCCGGGAGGATTTATACCACCGCCTCAACGTCGTGCAGTTCCGCCCCCCGCCCCTGCGCGAGCGCGGCAACGACATCATCATCCTGGCCGAGAATTTCCTGGCCCACTTCAACGGCACGATGACCAAGCACATTCGCAGCCTCTCCCCCGGCGCGAAAAGCAAATTGCTCAGCCACAACTGGCCCGGCAACGTGCGCGAATTGCGCAACGTCATCGAGCGCGCCGTCATCCTGGAGTCCACCGCCGAACTGCAGGCCGCCAACCTGCCCGATTTCAATTTCGAGGGCCGCCTGCGCAAGTCCGACACCCCCATCGTCACCGGCGATAAATCGCTGGATGAATTGATGTCCGAGTTCGAGCGTCAACTCGTCAATTCCACCCTCGAACAGTGCCACTTCAATATTTCCAAAACGGCGGAACACCTCAAAATCAGCCGGCACGCCTTGCGCTATCGCATGCAGCGACTCAATATCGCCATCGAGGCCGACGACGAAGATGGAGCAGCCGCTCCTCCCAAGGACGCCTAAAAACGCGTTCTTTTCCCGTTAGCATGATCGAACAGAGCCAATCCATTACCCGCAAAAGCGCCTCCAATCTGGCGCTGGCTTTTGTGCTCCTGCCCAAAGACCGCCGTCAGGCCATGTCCACCCTTTACGCTTTCTGCCGCGAGGTTGACGACGTGGCCGACGACGAATCGGTTCCCCCGGAAAAACGCCGCGCCGCCCTCGCCGCCTGGCGCGAAGACGTCCGCCGCGCCTGCGAAAATGGCTCGCCGGAATTCGCCGTCAATCGCGAGCTGCAACCTTTCATCGCCCAATACAAACTGCCCTTCGCCCATTTTGACGAACTGATCCGGGGCGTGGAAATGGACCTCGACATCAAACGCTACCAAACGTTTGACGACTTGGAACAATACTGTTTCCGTGTCGCGTCCGTCGTCGGCCTCCTCAGCATCGAGATTTTCGGCTACCAGAATCCCGCCTGCCGCGATTACGCCGTTTTCCTAGGCAAAGCCTTGCAGTTGACAAACATCCTGCGCGACGTCCGCACCGACGCCGAACGCGGCCGCATTTACCTGCCGCTCGCCGAATTGGAACGGCATGGCGTCACGCCCGACGAGATATTGAACGGCGTCTGGTCCGCCCGCTTCGAGCAACTGGCCGGACACGCCGCCCAGGAGGCCCGGAAATATTACCGGCTCGCCCGCCAAACCCTGCCCGCCTGCGACCGCCGTTCCATGATCGCCGCCGAGTTGATGGGATCGGTTTATTGGCGTTTGTTCCGCAAGCTGGAACGCAACCGGTTCCAAGTTTTCGGCCCACAACCCATCCGCATCGGCAAGGGACTGAAAACCTTCCTCATCCTCCGCACCTGGTGTCGTCTGACTCTGGGCGGGGCCGCCCCGAATTATGGCACTCCTTGAAAAGCGCCGCCTGATCGTTAACGCCGACGATTTCGGACGCTCCCCTTCCGTCAATCAAGCCGTCATCCGCGCCCATCAGGAAGGCATCCTGACCACCGCCAGCCTCATGGTCAACGAACCCGCCGCCGCCGAAGCTGTCGCCTTGGCGCGCCAGAATCCGGGTCTGGGCGTCGGCCTGCATCTTTCTCTCGCCTGCGGACGATCCGCCCTCCCGCCATCGGCCATTCCCGATCTGGTCAACCAGCAATCGCAATTCACCGACAACCCTGTCGCCGCCGGCTTCCGCTATTTTTTTTTCCCGCGTTGCCGCGCGCAGTTGCGCGAGGAAATCGCCGCCCAATTCGACCGCTTCCGCGCCACCGGTCTCCCCCTCGACCACGTCAACGGGCATCTCCACCTCCATCTCCACCCCGCCGTGTTCAAAATTCTCATGGATAACGCCGGACCGTGGGGCATCCGCGCCATGCGATTCACGCGCGACCCTTTTTTTCTCAACGCCCGCCTCGCTTCCGGCCGCTGGCCTTACCGGATCAGCCACGCGGTGATTTATCGTATTTTATCCGGGCGATCCCGATCCGCTCTCGCCCGGCAAAACATCCGTCACACCAGCCTCGTCTTCGGCTTGTTGCAGAACAGCCTGGTGGACGGCGATTACGTCGCCCGCCTCCTGCCCAAACTGCCGGCGGGCGATTCCGAGCTTTACTCTCACCCTTCTCTCGACCAATTTAAAAACGAGTTTGATGCGCTTGTTAACCCCTCAATCCGAAATCTTGTTCGGCAACTGGAAATTCAGTTGATCCGCTACCAGGATCTTTGACTTATGGCCAAAATATTTTCCATTCTTGTTGCCGCTGCCATTATTGAATCCATCGGCGTTGCCTTCCTCGCGGGCGGCCTCAAGGAAATCAACGGGGTGAAGGAGGTCACCGTCAGCGAAGTCGTCCGCGTGGCCAAACAAGGGGTGACCAACGGTAAAATTATCCTGGGCGTCGCATTGGAAGCAGTTTTTTTTGGCGCGCTCTGCTACATGATGTCCAAGTGGGACGTGAGCTTCGTCTGGCCGTTAACCTCTCTTGGGTTCATCGTCACCACGCTAGCCGCGCAGTTCCTTCTTCATGAAAAAGTCACACCGGTCCGCTGGGCCGGCGTGTTGCTGATCGCCATGGGCGCGTTCCTGACCAGTTATAGCGAGTCGGTCAAATCCCATGCCACTAATCCGTCGTCTTCCGCCGCCAATTCAACTCCGCTCAACCCGCAATAATTCCTCCAGCGCCGCACCCAGTTTTTGCGAGGCTTGGATGGTCTGCCGCTGAAATTCGATTAACTTCGGAATCCGGCCCGGATGTCCCAAAACCGCGCCGATTAGCTTCAGGTAATTGATCCGGTCCTCCGAAGTCATCAAGGCGTTGAAATCCAGCGGCAAATCCTGGTGCGCATCGTCGGATATCACACGAATCGTCGCGCTCGGAATGTGCAATTCCCGGCAAATCGTCCGAATCACCGACGACTCCATCTCCACCGCATCCGCCTTCGTTTCCCGCCAGAGCGCCGCTTTCTCACCGGCCGTTATGGCAACGCGCCGGTGACAATAAAACTTCGCGGGCAACGCCCCGGATTCCTCCAAATCCGGCCCAAATCCGGCGTCAAAATCCTCATCGTAAATTACCGTGCCGCAGCGCAACGTCGGATTCAACCCTCCCGCGAATCCCGCCGTAATCACCCTTTCCGGCTTCAGGCAGGCGATGGCTTCCCGGACATTCTCCGCCGCATTTTTCCGTCCCATCCCGGTCACCCAAACCTGAAAAGTCGTCCCCAAGGAAAATCCCTTGGCGGCGGCCCGGTGCGGCGCAAAAAATTTCATCTCCTCCTCCACCGCAAAAAACAGAAGCAACCCCACCGGCGGACTCGCCACCGCCCCCACCGGCCCGCGCCCGCGCCGCCTCCGTCTGAACCCATTCCATGCCTGCGAGACCTGCCTGACCCACCGGCCCACCAACCCTGTTTCATTGCGTTCTCCCGACATAATAAAGCGCGCCTATTTCAGACCAGAAAGCCGCTCCCGCCAAATCCGGTAAAGCGCCAGCGTCGCCCGCACATCGCGCAGGCAATACTCGGCCACCTCGCGGCCTTTTCCTTCCGTTATCATCCGGCCCACGTCCATGCCCGTGACGCCGTGGCTCTTGGGCGATTCAATCCCAAAAGCCTTGCAATAAAAATCCAGATTAAAACGCCGGGCCGCGCCGTCGCGCCCGCTGATATTGTAAAAGGTCAACTGCTCCAGCAAATCGCAATGCGGATCGGTTTGATAACGGTATCCGAGCCAATCCTTGCGCGACACCCCGACATCCAGGACAGCCGACCGCAAATAAACAAATGGAACATCAAACCCCCGCCCGTTGAAAGTCACCACGGAATCATAATGCGAAGCCACCTCCCAAAATTCCGCCAGCAATTCCCCCTCGTCCGCATAAGCCTGAAACTCCACCGCCGCGTCCGGGCCGGCCCCCTCCTCAAAATCCTCGGCCAGATACAGCACCTTTCCCCGGCAGCTATCAGCATTGACCATGGCGATGCACACCACCTGGCCGGTCAAAGGCCAGAGACTGAACATCCGTTGAATTTCCTCCCGTCGCGCGGCGCGGGCGGCCGGATCGGTTAGATGTTCCGCGTCCCGCAACAGATATTCCTGCTGCACCGGATCAAAACATTCGAGTGGCAGGCCCGTGGTTTCAATATCAAAGACAAGTTTGGCCATCCGGCAGGATGGTAGGAAATAGGCGCCCCAATAACCAGCCCCAAATAGGCTCAAATTAAATCGTCGGGATGATGCTTTTTTAGCCACGCATCAACTTCAAGGGAAAAACCTGAGGCGTGCCAAAGAAGTTCTTCCGCCTCGGTGTGGCTGACGACATTGGCCTGCTCGTAAAGAAAGTTGTTCCTCTTTCTGCGGCAGACATCAAAATAAACGGCTTTTTTGGCAAATGCCGGGTCGGCCGCTTTTAGAGCTAAAAAGGTATTGTAATGCCCTCCTCCATCGCTTTTGACCCGGTATCCGCTGGCGCGGGCAACAATATTGGCCAGGATCCTGGCGGCGTCATAGGCGTGACTAAAGCGACCGTCATCGGAGAGTCCCTTGATCTGCGCGTCGGCCAGGTTTCGCCGCACGACCGCCCGCAAGTTCTTAATCTCCGCGGAGTTTGTCGGTTCCGCCGCGACGCGGTTTTCGCCCAGTAATTGCTTCCAAGTCACTGTTCACTCCTATAACAAAAAGGAGCGGCTTGCCAAGAATGGATTGGAGAAAATGGCTGCTGCGGGCTTTTTGCGAGAATTCCCCGGTGGTGTAGAGGGTGGGATTGATCTGCCGCCGCAATTTCCCCGTTGCTTGTTCCAGCAGGACGGACAATTCGATCATTTTGACGGAGCCAATGATGAGCAAATCAATATCGCTGCCGGAATTTTCCGTGCCGCTGGCAATCGAACCATAAACGGCCATAACTTTGATTTTGGAGGCAAGCGGGGCCAGTTCGTCACGGAGGACATCAACCAAGCCGGATGTTTTGAGCAAAAGGGAGCGCAGTTCTGGAAAAATGGGGCATTCTTCGTTGGCTTGAAAATAGGTGCGGTTTCCATTCCGTGACATTTTGAGGATGCCGGCTTGCGTAAATTTTGCCAGATCCCGTTGCAAGGTGGATGGCCTGACCCCAAAATGGTTGGCCAGTTGCGTGGCATAAACCGGCTGATGCGAATTCAAAAGCAAGGCGGACAGCAGCTTTTGCCGGGTGCTGGAAAAAAGAGCGTTGGCAATGGAGTTGTTACGCATTGTGCGTATAATAAAACTCAAAATGCGTAAATGTCAAGCGTGTTCCGGCCGGCTCGTCTCAAATATCATTGAAGGCTTGCCAGCCCATCTGAATTGCCTCCAGAACGGACTAAAACTTCATTTCAACAAAATCGCCGGGCTTGAGCACATTCACTGCGTCAAAAATCCGGCCGAGATGCTTTTGGATTTCCGGCCAGCTTGTCGTCGGAAGCACCAGAATGGCCAGCCGCCTGCCGGAAGGATTTTGCTGATAACCGGGGTCGTTGTCGGTGGTAATGAACGCGTCAAAAACCTTCTCTGCCACTGCCAGCAAATCCCCGTTTTTCACCCCCGCCCATCCCATTTCAAAAGCGGTGGCAATCAGGTGCGGAGCCAGAGTCTTTCGCAGAGGGGCCGGCGTGCCTTGATCGAAGAGAATTTTCATAGGTGGCCCTTCAAGCCGGCCGGGCATCGGCCAAACTTTGTTCGGCGTGTTTCAGGACGGACTCGACTTGTCCGCG
>CAZLEE010000072.1:13633-19605 GCA_964558455.1 uncultured Verrucomicrobiota bacterium
CCCCGAATATGCGATATTTTACAAGCCTCTGGGCGGCGCTGTTTTTGATTGCAGGCTGCGTCTCGCGTCCGGAACCAGCCCATCCCGCCGCCGGATGGAATCTGGCCACGCTCAAAAAAACGCCGGCGGCAGAGTGGGGCGCGCGCGCCGGTTTGACGCAGGAGGTTTATTATCGGGGGGAACCGTTTCACGGAAAACCGACGAGGGTCTTCGCCTATCTGGGCCGTCCCGACAAAGGCCACGGTCCCTACCCGGCCGTGCTGCTCGTGCATGGCGGGGGCGGAAAGGCATTTCAGGATTGGGCGGAGCTTTGGGCGAAGCGCGGTTACGTGGCGCTGGCAATGGATACCGCAGGGTGCGGGCCAAATGGCCGCCTGGCCGATGGCGGCCCGGATCAGAGCGACGAAACGAAGTTCCGCGATTTCGCGGACGCGGAGGCGGGCGACATGTGGACTTACCACGCGGTGGCGGTGGTGATGCGCGGGCATGCGTTGCTGGCCAGCCTGCCGGAAGTGGACCGCTCGCGAATCGGCATTGTCGGCCTGAGCTGGGGCGGATATCTCACCTGCATCGTCGCCGGCCTGGACGACGAACTTAAAGGGGCGGCGCCGGTTTACGGATGCGGTTTTCTGGGGGAAGACAGTTACTGGAAAATGAGAGCCTTGGCCAAAATGCAGCCGGAAGCACGGGCGCGGTGGCTTCGCGACTTCGATCCGTCGCAGTATCTGGGAGGGGTGAAGTGCCCGATCCTATTCATGGTTGGAACCCGGGATTTTGCTTATCCGCTGGACAGTTATCGCGCGTCCTACCGGCTGGTGCCGGACTCCCTCCGCCATCTTTGCGTCATTCCCGATTTGCCGCATCATCGCTATATCCGGACATTCCCCGAGGTGGATCAATTCGTGGACAGCGTTCTGCGCGGCGCGGCGCCCCTGCCCAGTGTCAAGAGCATGACGATGCGGGACGGACGGGCGGACGCAACCGTCGTTTCGCCCGCGCCGATCAAGGAAGGGTCCCTGCTCTACACCACGGACACAGGCGAATGGCAGCAGCGCCGCTGGAATGCGGTCCCGGCGGAAATAAAGGGCGACACCGTCTCCGCCCGTTTGCCCGCGCAACGTCCGCTGGCGTGGTATTTGTTGGTGACAGACGGACGGGGGTTGCGGGTCAGTACCGCGCATGAAGAGTGGGATCATTAACCGGACAGACAACGTATGTCATTGAAATTTCCAGCGGGATGGAAGATAAACTGTGGCGGTTGATTTGCATGGATAAACTTGTAATGACTCCAGCGCCCGGCGAACGCTTGTTGCGTTTTGTCGGGGATCGTGTTCGTTTCAGCTTGCAAACCCCGCAAGGTTTTGGAAAAGGCTGGCGCGCCTTGTTGCGCACCACCCTCGGCAAAACCGCGCGCCTCCGCCAGGAAGTCATCAACACCCACGCCGGCAAAAGCCCCGTCTCGGTCGCTTTCTGGCGCGATGTCCCCCTGCAGGAACAAGCGGACGGCAAGTGGTCCATCGAATTGCCGTTGACGGATGTCGGATTCTACAGCGCCAAACCCTACGCCCTGGATGGGCAGGGCCGGCAATACTGGCCGGATGGTCCCGACGCCGGCATCTCTGTCCACCCCAGTTTCTATCGCACGGCCAATTCCATTTATTGCGCCTTCCCGCGGCTCTTCGGCCCCGGCAAAACGACCCGCGCCACCCTGGATCTGGATGCGGAAAAGCAATTCAGCAAGCTGGACAAGCGCGGCTACGTTGTCATTCCCCCTTCCGGCACGTTGCGGGGCCTGACGCGTGAATTGCCGCACATCATGGAAACACTGGGCTGCCGGATTCTGCATTTGCTGCCGGTCAGCCCAATCCCCGCCACCTTCGCCCGCCTGGGCCGTTTTGGCAGCCCCTATGCCTGCCTCGACTTGACCGGAATTGATCTCGCGCTGGTGGAATTTGACCGCCGCAAAAACGGCGTGGAACAGTTTTGCGAACTGACCACCGCCGCGCATCGGCGCGGAGGCCGCGTTTTCCTCGACATGGTTGTCAATCACACCGGATGGGGTTCGCGCCTTTACGAGCATCATCCCGAATGGTTCCTGCGCCGCGACGACGGAACTTTCGCCAGCCCGGGCGCCTGGGGAACCACATGGGAGGACCTGGTGGAGTTGAATCCGGCTCATGTTGAATTGTGGGAGGAACTGGCCAAAACCTTTTTGATCTGGTGCCAGCGGGGCGTGGATGGCTTCCGTTGCGACGCCGGCTACAAGGTTCCGCTGCAGGTCTGGCAATACATTGAAGCGCGGGTGCGCCAGGAATTTCCGGGGGCTCTGTTCCTCCTTGAAGGTTTGGGCGGACCGCTGGAGGCAACCGAATCCCTGCTCACCGAGGGCGGAATGCAATGGGCCTATTCCGAACTGTTCCAGAATTACACCGGCCCGGACGTCGCCCGTTATCTTGACTACAGTATCCGTCAAAGCGAACGCGTGGGCCTCTACGTCCATTATAGCGAAACCCACGACAACGACCGTCTGGCAAAAAAAGGACGTCTCTGGTCGCTCATGCGCAATCGCCTTTCCGCCCTGGCCAGTGTGGCGGGCGGATATGGGTTCACCTGCGGGGTGGAGTGGCTGGCCGCGGAAAAAATCAACGTCCATTCCAGCACGGGGCTGTCCTGGGGCGGCAAAGACAATCTGCTGCCCGAATTGGCCGGGCTGAACCGGTTGCTGGCCAGTCACCCCTGTTTTTTTGACGGCGCCAAACTGACCCGGCTGAGTCCCGGCACATCGGATGTTTACGCCTTGCGCCGCGTATCCGCCGAGGGTCTCGACACCGTTCTGGTCCTGGTCAATACCGATGTCGCGGCCGGCCACGACTTCGTTTTGCAAACGTCCGACGACCTGTCAGCGGGACAACCCCGTATTGATTTGCTCGGCCAAAATCCCCCCGCCACCAAATCAACCCCGGATCAAATCGTATTCAAACTGGCGCCCGGCGCCGCGTTTTGCCTCGCCTCCCGCTCCAAGCCCGCCGGCCTCTCCGGCGACGATTATCGTCGCGCCCGCGCCCAATCCTCCTGGGCCATCCGGGCCTTGGGCAAAACCTTGCTGCCCGAGCAAATCGGACCCTGTTCATGGCGCGAATTGGCCGGACGCATCCATCGGGACGCCGCCGGATTCCTGGGGTCCATCTCTTCCGTGGATCCCGCCCGCGCGGGAGTGGATTTATTGGGCGCGCTGGACGCGGCCAAAGACAATTTTCCCCAAGTGGTCGTCTGGACTTTGGTCGATCAACGCCGCATCACCCCCATTCCGCCGGGCCACTGGCTTTTGTTGCATGACGAACGGCCCTTCCGCGCCTGCCTCACGCGAAAGGACGACGGCACGCAGGAACACGCCGAAGCCATCGAAGTTTGCGATGGTCATGCGGCTTTTTTTGCCCCGCGCAATTTTGACCGCGCAGTGGATGCGGAACTCAAACTTGAACGCTATGCCTTGAGCAACGAGCAGGTCGAGGCCAACGTCCGATTTCTCGCCCCCGGCCCGGTCATGCCCGACACTTTCACCCACCCTTCGGGGGACGCTTGTATTCTGTTGACTAACGGGCGCGGCGGCATGGCCCGGCTGCGGGCCGACTTCGGACGCATCAATTCCAAATACGATTGCGCCCTGGGGGCCAACCTTGACCCCGAAATTCCGGTGGACCGCCACATCCTGGTCAAACGCGTCCGCGCCTGGATCGCGGCGGACGGTTTCACCACCGCCTTGAATTTGCACAATCTGGCCTCATTGCAACCCGGCCCCCCCGCCGTCTGGAATTTTGTCGCCGAAGCCGGTGACGGACGGACGGTGGAACTAAAATTGACCGCCGACATGATCGAAGGCTCGAACACAACCGCGTTCACCTGGACCCGGCTGCCCGGCGCCCGCCCGGCCGATTTGCCCCCGCAGTTTCACGTCAGCATTATTGTCCGGGTCGATATTGAGGACCGGAATTTCCACACCGAAACCCATCGCAATGGCGGAGCCGAATACCATTTCAACACCCATTGTCACCCGCTGGCGGACCGGCCAGGTTTTGATTTCACGCCCGCGCCGGACCGTCAATTGCACGTCCTGGCCAGTTCCGGCGAATACCACCCGGGAGTCGAATGGAGCGAGAAAATCCCCCATCCCATCGAGGCCAGCCGCGGACAAGTTCCCGACGGAGACGCTTACAGTCCGGGATGGTTTGAACTTCCGCTGCCCGGAAACGACACCGTCACGCTCCTGCTCAGCGCCGAAAAATCGATCCCGGATTTCCCATCGGTCGAACAGAACAGCGCCCGCCGCAAGACGGAAGCGGCGGCGGCCCGCGAACAAGCGGGGCTGCCGGAAACAGATTTGTTCGGCCAACGGCTGGCCATTGCGGCCCGCTCGTTCATGGCGCGGCGCGGCGCGGGCCGGACCGTCATCGCGGGCTATCCATGGTTTCTCGATTGGGGGCGTGACACATTCATCAGCGCGCGCGGCCTCCTCGCGGCCGGAATGACATCGGAAGTGGCTGAGTTGATCGTCACTTTCGGGCGGTTCTCCGAAAACGGCACGATGCCCAACACCATTTGCGGCGACAACGCCTCCAATCGCGACACCTCCGACGCGCCGCTCTGGTACGGAATCATGTGCGAGGAAACGGCGGAACGCATGGGCCAAAGCCTCTATCAAACAGTAGTCGATAAAACCCGCCGCAACGTGGCCGATGTCCTCCGCGAAATCGCCATTGGCTACGTCCAAGGCACCCCCAATGGCATCCGCATGGACCCCGCTTCGGGATTGATTTGGAGTCCTTCCCATTTTACCTGGATGGACACCAATTTTCCGCCCGGCACGCCGCGCCAGGGTTATCCGGTGGAAATCCAAGTGTTGTGGATTCGACTTTTGCACCAAGTCAGCCGGCTGGGATTGAAGCCTGGCGCGGAACCTTGGGACGCCTTGGCACGGCGCGCCGGGGAATCGCTGCGAAAATTTTTCTGGCTCGAAGACCAAGGCTACATCTCTGATTTGCTGATCGCCTCTCCCGGACAACCTGCGGCGGAAGCGGTGGCGGACGGGGCGTTGCGCAGCAATTACCTGCTGGCCATTGCCTTCGGCTTGTTCACCGGCGCCCAGGCCCGCCGGGCCATGTGTGCGGCCCTGAAATATTTATTCGTCCCCGGCGCCCTGCGCACCCTGGCCCCCCTGCCCGCTTCGCCTCCCGTGCCCATCTTCAGCGGCGACGGACGCCTTCTCAACAATCCGTCCGAGCCTTATTGGGGACATTATCAAGGCGACGAAGACACCCGGCGCAAGCCCGCCTACCACAACGGAACGGCGTGGGTGTGGACATTGCCGGACGCCTGCGAAGCGCTGGTCAAGGCCTGGGATGAATCCCCGGCGGCGGTGCGGGCGGCCCGGTCTTATTTGGGGAGCATGGACACGTTATTATTGACAAACTGCCTCGGCCAGCTCCCGGAGATACTGGATGGCGACGCCCCGCACACCGCGCGCGGTTGCGACGCGCAAGCCTGGAGCGCGACCGAAGCCCTGCGCGTCTGGAAGGCGTTGAGCTAAATTTTCCTTGTGTTAACCATGGGATTTCCGAATATCCAAGCAACAGAAAACAAGCATGCCGGCCTTAAACGAAATCACGATCAAGGGTTTTAAATCCATCAGAGACCTGACCGATTTCAAGCTTGGAAAACTAAACGTTCTCGTCGGCGCAAACGGCTCGGGAAAGAGCAATTTCGTGGACTTCTTTCGGATGCTCCGCGCGATGGCAGACGGGGGATTTCAGAAATTTATCACCAATGGCGGCGGACCGGATGGATTCTTTTTTAACGGTCCCAAGGAGACGAAATGGATTAGCGCGCATTTGAAATTCGGGCAAAACGAGTTTCAATTTCACCTAGTGTAGTGTTCATTAAATAAGGGGTCATAACTGTGGTGCGGACGCCTGAGC
>CAZLEE010000073.1:0-19449 GCA_964558455.1 uncultured Verrucomicrobiota bacterium
CGCGGTCGATTACTCAGTTGGCCAGATCTATGCCTGAATTCCTATACGGCATTGCTCCTAAAGGCATATCGCGACAACGCGGCAGCCGATTCAAACTTTTGCTTTGGAACTGAAGCAGGTGGATTTATAGTTTTGATGTGAAGGTGGATATTCGTTCCCAAACGCAGGAGGAATTGCTCAGCCAATATGTTCTTTGGCAGCAACCGGTTTATCGCGTCGGCCAGCTACTGGAGTGGCTCTATCTCCACCGCGTCGAAAGCTGGGAGGCGATGACCAATCTTTCCAAAGCCCTGCGCGCTTTGCTGCAAGAAAACTACACCATCACCTCCCCCACCCTCGTCCAAAAACAAGGGTCCCGCGATACTACCGAAAAATTTTTATGGCGGCTGGCCGACGGCGCGCTGATCGAAAGCGTCCTCATCCCCGCTTCCGCCGGGTTATTTGGCGAACCCAGCGACCGTCACACCCTCTGCGTTTCCACCCAGGTCGGCTGCGCCTACGGCTGCAAATTCTGCGCCAGCGGTTTGGAAGGTCTGAAACGCAACTTGCAGCCCGACGAAATTGTCAACCAGGTCCTCGCCATTGAGCGCGCCGAAAAACCGGCGCGGCACGAACGCCTGATCAACAACCTTGTCATCATGGGCATGGGTGAACCCCTGGCCAATTACGACAACCTGCTCCAAGCGCTCAAAATCCTCAACGCCCCTTGGGGGGCGAAAATCGGCGCGCGCAAAATCACCATCTCCACCAGCGGCCTCGCCCCGCAAATCCGCCGCCTGGCCGAGGAACCCTTCCAGTTCCGCCTCGCCATTTCGCTTCACGGCGCCACCGACGACGTCCGGGCCAGGATCATGCCTGTCAATAAAAAATATCCCCTGGCCGAACTCGCCGCCGCCTGCGATTATTATCTGGAGAAAAAGGGACGCATGATGACCCTTGAATACATCCTGATCGACAAGGTCAACAACGCCCCCGACCAGATCGCCCCCCTGGCCAGACTCGCCCGCCGCCTCCATGCCAAAGTCAATTTGATCCCCTACAACAAAGTGGACGGACTGCCTTGGAACCGCCCGGATGAGGAGGCCCAAAACGCCTTCCTGTCCGCCCTCGAAAACGAGGGAGTCACGGCCACGCTCCGCCGCGAAAAAGGGCACGACATCGACGCCGCTTGCGGCCAGCTTCGTTTGCGCGCCGAAAAGGAGTTGCAAGTTGCCGGTTCCACGCCTAAGCCGTAATCTCTATCGAATGATCGCCTTGATTGATTATGATTCGGGAAATTTGCGCAGCGCGCAAAGGGCCTTGCTCAAAGTCGGAGCCGATGTCCGGATCGTCCGGCGCCCCGAAGAGCTTAAAGACGCCGCCGCCGTCGTGCTGCCCGGGGTGGGAGCCTTTGACGATTGCGTCAACGCCATGCAAAAACAGGAATTGCTCGGCGCCATTCGCGATTACATCCAAAGCGGACGCCCGTTTCTCGGCATTTGCGTCGGTTACCAAGCCCTGTTCGAGCGCAGCGAAGAATTCAACAGTTGCGCCTTGGGCCTCGGCGTGTTTGGCGGAAAAGTGGTCCGGTTTCCAACTCAACCCGGCCTGAAAGTCCCGCAAATCGGCTGGAACCAGCTCAACATCATCAAGGCCGATTGCCCGATTTATCAGGGGATCGAGCCGGGGAGCCACGTCTATTTTGTTCACAGTTATTATCCCCAGCCGGCCGATTCGTCCATCATCGCGACGGAGACGACTTACGGTCTGCCCTTCGCTTCGTCCGTCTGGCGCGACAATGTTTTTGCCACCCAATTTCATCCGGAAAAAAGCCAGCAGACCGGCTTGCGGTTATTGAAAAATTTTGTGGCCCTTGCCCGTTAACCACTCGTTGTAAGATGAATGTAAAATTCGTTCCCACGCTGAAAAAAACGCCGGCCTTCCGCCGCCGCCTTTTGTCCTTCTGCCTCCTGGCCGCCACTTTTCTGGCCGTCGCGGTTTCCACGCCGCGCGCGTTGGCCGTATTCCCGCTGCAAATCCTGACCTCCTTCAATCCCGGATTTGGAAACGGAATTATCGAGGCTACGGACGGGAATCTGTATGACATCACCCCAACCGGCGGCGATTATGGTTTCGGCGCCATTTTCAAAATCACCCCCGCCGGGAAGTTGACCCTGTTGACTTCCTTCACTTCAGCGGTCCCTTCGGGCACATTTTACGGAAACCTGATTCAAGGCGCGGACGGCAATTTATACGGCACCGGTGCCTCTGGGGAGACGAACGGGGATGGCGGCTTGTTCCTCGTCACCCTGGCCGGACAGGTCACAAATGCCGCCTCGTTTGTTCCTTCCAATAACGTCCAACCCGGCCTGCTCATGCAGGCGGCGAACGGGGATTTTTACGCAACCTGCAGTCAAGGCGGCACGAACGGCGCGGGGGCCATCTACCAGATTACCACCAACGGAACACTCGCCATGCTTTATACGTTTAACGGCCAAAATGACGCCGGCCAGCCGGAGTCGCCTCTGGTTCAAGGCACCAACGGCCTTCTTTACGGAACCGCCGCCGGAGGAACAAACAATCCTGGCATCCTCTTCACCATTTCAACTTCCGGGGCATTTGCGGTTCTGGCTTCCTTTGATGGCACCAATGGCGCTATTCCCTGGGGCAATCTCGCTGCGGACAATAAAGGCAATTTTTATGGCACAACCACTCAGGGCGGAGCTTACGACTCCGGCGTCGCGTTTAAGGTGACGCCAGCCGGGGATCTGACCGTCCTCGCTGATTTTACCGGCACCAATGGGGCCACACCCGTGTCCGGTTTGGTGTCGGGTGCGGATGGCAATTTCTACGGAACCACCCTGTATGGCGGGCGCTACGGCGGCGGCACCGTGTTTCGGATGTCTTCCGCTGGACGGATCACCACCCTGTTTTCGTTCCGCGACAAGGACGGTCCCCACCCCTTGAGTCTGGCGTGGGGCAAGAATGGGACGTTCTATGGCGCCACTTATTCCACCGTTTTCAAGGTCGCGTCATCCGGTTCCGTCACCACACTCGTCCGGCCCGGCGGCAACATGCCGCAGGCTTTGGTAAGATCGGGCGATGGCACTTTTTATGGAACGACCGTTGCCGGCGGCGATTCCGACCAAGGCACCGCTTTCAGGATGTCTCCCGGCGGCGCCCTGACCACCCTCGCCTCTTTTGGCGGGAGCGCCGGTATGGGCGAATTTCCAGGAACCGTTCTGGTTGAAGGCAGAAATGGCGATTTGTATGGGACGACTTTAAGCGGCGGGGCCGCTACGAATGGCTCCGGCGGAACCATTTATAAAATGACCCATGGTGGCAAGATCACGACTTTGGTTTCCTTCAATCAAGACCCTTTTCACATCCAGAACGGCGCGTATCCCACCAGTCTGATTCAAGATCCCAACGGGGATTTTTATGGAACCACTTATACCGGCGGCATCCCCACGGACGGAAATATTCCCGGCTACGGAACCGTTTTTAAAATGTCGTCAGCGGGCGAATTCACCACCTTGGCATCTTTTGATGGAACCAACGGCGTGAATCCTTCCACCTTGATTCTGGGGCACAACGGCAATTTTTACGGCATCACCCAGGGAAAACTGGCCAGTCCTTATTCCGGGCAGGCCACTGTTTTCGAAGCCACACCCCAGGGCCGCATCAGCACGCTCTTCACTTTTGATGCGGCCACCGGCACGACACCCTGCGCTTTTTTGCAGGACAAGAACGGCGATTTTTACGGACTCACCACCAACAACTCCAACAGCGCCGGGGCCGTCTTCCAACTCACCCAGTCGGGAACGCTGACGAACATCGTTCAGTTCGATCCCGACAGCGGCTTGCGTCCCTCCGCCTTGGTCGAAGCATCCGATGGCACTCTCTATTGCGGCATGCAAATCAACGGGGACCAGGCACCTTCCAATAATTCAAGCAGCGGCGTCCTGTTTCGAATCGCCACCAACGGCAACGCGGTGCAGATGGCGACGTTCAACGGCGTGGATGGCGCCAACCCCGTTCTCCTTGTGCCCGCCTCGTCAGGACGCCTCTACGGCGTCGCTTCTTCCGGCGGCGCGTTCGGAGGCGGCGACGTTTTTGCCTTCGCTCCCGGCTCCTTCGCAGGACTGTTTTACGAGCCGACCAATATCAATCCCGCTTCCTCCGGCTCGTTCAGCCTGAACATCTCCCTGGATTTACGGTTTTCCGGCCTCCTCAAAATCGGCGCCGAAAATCATCACTTCTCCGGCGTCTTCAACTCCCAAACTCTTTCCGCCACGGTCGAATGGACACGCTCGCACAAGAACATACTGTTAATGAACCTCCAGCTTTCCCCCGACGGCCGCGCCATCTCCGGAGCAGTCACTGACAACGCCCTTTGGTACTCCCTGATCGACGGAGCCGGCGAAGTTGACGGGCCGCAAAACCCGCCGCTGCAAGCCGCCCGGTATTCATTTTCCCTCACCAACACCAACAGCGACTTGTCCATCCTGAAGAAGAACAGCGCCGGTTTGTTGACGCTCGCTCAAGACGGCACGGTTGCCCTTGGCGGCACTCTCTCCGACGGCAGCGTCCTCAGTCAAAGCGCGCCCCTGCTGGAAGACGGGCGCTGGCCGTTGTATATCCCCCTCTATCACGGGGCAGGTTCGTTGATCGGCTGGGTCACGTTTACCAACGCCGCCGCGCAGCTTGACGGCGCTCTGGTCTGGAGTAAAACGAACACCATCCATCCCGCCGGCAGCGCCTTCACCAACGCGATCATCATGCAAGGTTTAATCCAAAGCCAATGAACGGCGGCAGACGCCCACTTGTGTTCGGACAATAGTCTGTTAACATTGAAGGGTTGTCGGACGTTAGCACGGTCGTTTAAATGAGAGTCAATTGGAAAACTAACATACAAATATTATGGCATACGAATTACCTTCTCTTCCCTATCCCAAGGATGCGCTTGAACCGTTCTTTGATGCGTTGACCATGGAAATTCATCATGACAAACATCACGCCACCTATGTGGCGAATCTCAACAAAACCATTTCCGGCAAGGCCAGTCTGGAGGAGAAAAGCGTTGAAGATTTGATCAGCAACCTCAATGCCGTTCCCGCCGAGATCCGCGGCGCCGTGCGCAACAACGGCGGCGGCCACGCCAACCATTCCCTGTTCTGGAAGATCCTCGGCCCGAAAGCCGGCGGCGCGCCCACCGGCGCCCTTGCCACCGCCATCAATGCCAACTTCGGAAATTTCGATGCCTTGAAGGAAAAGATTGAAGCCGCCGGATTGGCCCGCTTCGGCAGCGGTTGGGCCTGGCTGATGCTCAGCGACGGGAAATTGGAAGTTTGCTCCACCGCCAATCAGGACAGCCCCCTTATGGGCAAGACCATGACCGGATGCGAAGGGAAACCCCTCTTCTGCGTCGATGTTTGGGAACACGCCTATTATTTGAAATATCAAAACAGGCGCGCCGACTATTTGAAGGCTTTCTGGAATGTCATCAATTGGTCCGAAGTCGCCAAAAATTACGAGGCGGCGAAGTAAACAAAAATCCAGACAGGCGCAAGGCGGGGAACAATGACAGATATTCAGAAGCCAGCCGGCACAATTCTACGTGCCCGGCAATTCAAATTCGTTTTTCCCCGCCCCACCCTCATTATGGGGGTGGTCAACGTCACCCCCGATTCCTTTTCCGACGGCGGACGTTTTGTCACTCCCGCCGCCGCCTTGAGCCATGCCCTGCAATTAGTCGGGGAAGGCGCGGATATTATTGACATCGGCGGCGAATCCACCCGGCCGGGGGCCACTCCCGTGCCCGAACAGGAGGAGCTTGGACGCGTCCTTCCCGTCATCACCCAACTCGCCGACAGCATTTCCGTTCCCATTTCGATTGATACGATCAAACCCGTCGTGGCGCGGGAGGCGTTGCGCGCCGGCGCTTCCATCATCAATGACATTGCCACCAACCGCACCGACGAGGAAATGTGGCGGCTCGCCGCCGAAACCGGGGCCGCTTACATCGCCACCCACATGCAAGGCACCCCCAAAACCATGCAAAACAAACCCTTCTATCAGGACGTGGCGGCCGAGATAAACGAGTTTTTTGCGGATCGTTTGGACCGTTTGCAGGCTTGCGGCGTCCACCGGGAGCAAGTGGTGCTGGATGTCGGACTTGGACTTGGAAAACGGGTTGTGGATAATTTGCAATTGATCACGCAACTCCGCCGCTTTACAAAATGGGGGCGTCCGTTATTGTTGGGAGCCTCCCGCAAGTCTTTTATGAGCCGGTGGGCGCCCGGCAAGGACCGGCTGGCCGCTTCGCTGGCTTGCGCGTGTTGCGCGGTGGAAAATGGGGCGGACATCATCCGGTGCCACGATGTGGCGGCGACGCGCGACGCCTTGCGGATGACGGAAGCGTTGATGGAACAGCAGACCAATGCCAAACATAATGCATTTGATATATGACGGCTGGAGACCGGTGCTGGAGATCGCCATCCTGGCCGTTGGTATTTATTCCTGCTTCAACTTCGTGCGCGGCACCCGCGGCGCGCCCGTCGTCTATGGCTTTATCCTGTTGCTGCTCGGCCTGAGCCTGATCGCTTTTCTCCTCCACCTGGAAGTCCTGGGCTGGCTGTTGCGTTCCTTTGTCGCCTTTGCCGCCGTCGCCGTCCTGATTATTTTCCAGCCGGAATTGCGCCGTATCCTGGCGGAACTCGGCACCCATCCTTTTTTCGCTACCGGTCACGAACAACGGGAAAACATCGAGGTCATCATCCAAACCGTCGAACGCCTCGCCGAAGTTCGAATCGGCGCGCTCATCGCCATCGAACAATCCATCCAATTGCAGGAAGCCACCGAATCGGGCATACCGGTCGATTGCGAGGCCACCCCGGAAATGTTGGAGACCATTTTCTTTCCCAACAACGCCATTCACGACGGCGGTGTCATCATCAAGGGCGACCGTATCGCCTTCGCCGCCTGCATTTTCCCGCTCACCCAGCGGACGGACCTCAACGCCTCCCTCGGCACGCGCCATCGCGCCGCCATCGGTTTGACGGAGGAAACAGATGCCTTGGTCGTGGTGATTTCCGAGGAATCGGGAGCCATCTCCCATGCCTACAAAGGCCAGCTCGTTCGCGGCGTCACCGCCCAGCAATTGCGCGCTTTTCTCAGTTCCATTCTGGTCAAACCCGGCAAGCAGCACAAAATATTCAACTGGTTTCGCCCCCGGCCAGTCCCGGCCAAATCCGTCCCGGCGGTGACAAACGCCGTCCCAAAATAAGATGACCGCCCCCTCCCCCATCCTGCGTAATTTCTGGCTGAAGTTTTTCTCGGTCGCTTTGGCCGCTGTCATCTGGCTGACCATTCATTACGGCATCAGAAACGAACTCTCCATCAATCACCTGAACATCAACCGCATCGTCGTTCCTGTCGCCGTCATCGTCCCCCCGGGCGACCCCAGGGTTTTCAAACTCATCCCCCCGGAAGTCGTGGTGTTCGCCATTGGTGACATTACCGCCCTGCGCCGGGACGTCCGCGCCTCGGTCGATCTGACTTACTTTCATGGCCGGCAAAATTTGTCCCAAGAGGTGCGTATCGACGCCCCGCCGGAAATTAACGTGCTCGAAACCACCCCTGCCACAATCGCCGTCGAACAGGTGGTGCCCCACCGATGAGCCTCACACCGCCCCAATTTTCCGGTTTGTTGGCTTGTCATTTCCGGCCTTCACCCTCATCCTTAAACCAGCGTACATGACCGGCAAAAAGAAAATCTTCGGCACAGACGGGGTCCGCGGCACCGCCAATATCGAACCCGTTACCGCCGAAACCGCCCTTAAACTTGGTCGGGCCGCCGCCCACGTTTTTAAACACCTCCACACGGAGTCGCGCGGCCACGGCAAACATAAGATCGTCATCGGCAAGGATACCAGGCTCTCCGGCTACATGCTCGAAAACGCCATTTCCTCCGGCGTGTTGTCCATGGGCGTGGATGTCCTGTTAATCGGCCCGCTCCCCACCCCCGGCGTCGCCTACGTCACCCGCAGTCTGCGCGCCGACGCCGGCATCGTCATTACGGCCTCCCATAATCCCTACGCCGACAACGGGATCAAATTCTTCCACGCCGACGGTTACAAGCTTGATGACGAGATCGAAAATAGCATTGAGCAGCTTGTTTTCAGCGGCAAAATCGAGAAAATCCGGCCCGTCGCCAGCGAAATCGGCAAAGCCGTCCGCATTGATGACGCATTAGGCCGCTACATTGAATACGCCAAAGGCTCCTTTCCCCGTCATCTCACCCTGGACGGTCTTCGCATCGTGATTGATTGCGCCCACGGCGCCGCCTACAAATCGACACCCTGTGTTCTGCGCGAGCTTGGGGCGCAGATTATTGTCCATGGCAATCAGCCCGACGGTTTGAATATCAACCAGGACTGCGGCTCCATGCATCCTGAACACCTTTGCCGCCTCGTCCGCGAGCATAAAGCCCACCTGGGCCTGGCCCACGACGGCGATGCCGACCGGATGCTGCTCTGCGACGAACACGGCACCTTGATCGACGGCGACGACGTCCTCGCCATCATCGCCTTGGAGCGTCTGGCCGCCGGAACGCTTCCTAAGAAAACACTCGTCACCACCGTCATGAGCAATGCCGGCCTCGACGTCGCCATCGCGGCCGCCGGCGGCAAGATACTCAGGACATCGGTCGGGGATCAGAACGTCCTGAAGGCCATGCGAGAGCTGGACCTGACGGTTGGCGGGGAACAAAGCGGCCACATCATCCTGCGCGACTACAGCACGACTGGCGACGGACTCATCTCCGCCTTGCAAGTCCTGCGCATCATGAAGATGACCGGCAAGCCCCTGTCGGAACTGGCCCACTGCTGGACGCGGTTTCCCCAAATGCTGACCAACATCGTTGTCCGGGAAAAGAAGCCGCTGGAAGAATTGGACGGGGTTAAGAAGCTCCTCGCCGAAGCCGAATCCGCCTTGAAACCGGAAGGGGGCCGGATATTCCTGCGCTATTCCGGCACCGAACCGAAAGTGCGTCTGTTGCTCGAAGGCCGCGATGCCGCCGTTTTGGAGCAATGGAACCAGAAAATTTCCCGCGCCCTCAAAGAAGCCCTGAGCTGAAGCACCGCTGTCCCGCCACCCTGCGGAAACGGAGAATGGTGGGTTGGGTGGGATTCGAACCCACGACCAATGCCTTAAAAGGGCACTGCTCTACCGACTGAGCTACCAACCCATTCGAGCCGCGAAAACTAACGGGCTTTTGACAACGAAGCAAGGAAATTTCGTTAATTTTCGCTGCAAGTCAATTTTACGGGCGCGGCCAGCGATTTTCATTGGTGACGCACCGCCGCCAGTTTATCATCCGCTCATGCCGATTTACGAGTTTCATTGTGAAAAATGCGGTGCGGACAACGAGATACTCGTTCGTTCCAGCCGCTGGCAAGGGACGCCCTGCCCCAAGTGCGGCGCAACCCGGTTGACGAAAAAGTTGTCCGTCTTTGCGTCCAATGTGGCGGGAGGAACGTCCGAAGCGCCGTCTTGCAACGGCGATCCCAGTTCGTGCGGCTGCCAATGCGCGGGCAGGCATCACCACCACTAATTCACGCCACCCCAACCACTTCCCGCGCGGAAAGTTTCGACAAGTCCGCCACCACCCAATCCGGCGCATGCCGGGCAAGCTCTTCCACTGTGAACGAGCCGGTGGCGACCGCCAGCGCCTTGGCCTTGATCGCCCTCGCACAACGGATGTCCAGGGGCGTGTCGCCGATCACCAGAATTTCCGCGCCCTCAATCGGACGGCCCAAACGCTCGCTGCCGCGTTTCTGGGCGACAGCCGCAATCTTGTCCCGTTCCTCGTCGTCGTCGGCAAAGGCGCCGAAGGGGAATTTTTCCCAGAGATTATAACGCACCAGCTTGATCTGCGCGCCCTGACGGATGTTGCCGGTCAACAGGCCCGTCAGCGGCGGGTCGGCCAGGGATTGGAGGGCGTCATAAAACTCCATCACGCCGGGACACGCGCCCCCTTTACATTCCCACATCATCTTTTCCAGCCAGAACAAATAAGCCTTGAAATAGCGCGCAAAATTCTCCGGCGACGGCTCAACCTGGTTTTTGGAAAAGAACTCGCGCACCAGGGAAACATCCGTTCTCCCCGAAAAATTGAGGCGGTCCGCGCCGTCATGGATGCCAAATTCGGTCGAAAAAGCGCGGGCAAAAGCCTTGATACCCGCCCCGCCGGAGTGGAGGATCGTGCCGTCAACGTCAAATAAAACCAAACGAATCATCGCGCCGAAAAATACGCGGCCCCGGCGCAAATTGCAATGATGGCGCGTTCGGAAAAGCTTCCAAATGGTTCGCCCACCGCCTATAACTTTCCCGGTAATGGCGATGAGCAACATTGTTTACTTTGACCTCGAAACCCAGAAATCGTCCGAAGATGTGGGTGGTTGGGACAAAATCCGGGACATGCGCATGAGCATCGGGGTCACCTATAGCACGGAGCGCGGCACCTACAAGATTTACGGCGAAAGCGATGTCAACGCCTTGATCGAGGAACTGCGGCGGGCCGATCTGGTGGTCGGTTTCAACAGCCTCCGCTTCGATTACGAAGTGTTGCTGGGACACAATCCATTTTTCGACATCGAGCAACTCCACACCCTGGACATGCTGGTGGATTTGCAAAAGATATTGCAGCACCGGCTTTCGCTGGACGCCATAGCCACCGCCACCCTTGGCGTGGAAAAGACGAGCGAGGGATTGCAGGCCGTGCGCTGGTTCAAGGAAGGGCGGCTGTTGGAGATTGCGGAATATTGCTGTTACGACGTAAAAATCACGCGTCTGGTGCATGAATACGCATTGCAGCACAAGCACTTGTACTACACCAACCGTTTCGGGAAAAAACTGAGCGTGGAGACGCCCTGGAGCTGATGTCAAAGAAAGGGCCTAACCCTTGGCGGACGAGCGGCGGGTGGCCAGCGCCTCGTTGACACTGCGTAATTTCAGCGCCAGGTCCTGGGCCAGATTGCGCATCACCATCATGCCGAGATTGGGTTCCCGGCGGACAATTTCGACGAAGGCCGAGCGTTGCATGACCAGCAAAATGGTGGCCTGGCTGGCCACGGCAAAGGCCGCCCGGGGCGCGCCGTCCAGAAAAGCCAGTTCGCCAAAAATTTTTCCATCGCCCAATTGCGCCACCGGCGGGGATTCCGCTTCCAGTTGAATGCTGATTTTACCCCGCAAGACAACAAACGCCTCATTGCCCGTGTCGCCCCTGGCAAAAACGCGTTCGCCGGCCCGGTAAAGTTTTTGCGCGAAAAAGCGCGCGATCTTGCGCAATTCACCATCGCCCAAGCCTGCGAACATGGACAGCGGGCGCAGCAGATTGATGATGGCCAGGCCGAGTTTTTGATCCTCGAAATTCCGGTCAATAATTCTGACCATGGCCCGGGCGCGATCCGTGAAATCGCCGCTTTCGAGCGAATAAGGCACATTGAGCTTCACCATCTTGACCACGTCCGCAAACCGTCCTTGGCCGCAATAGAAGGCGGGCAGGTACGCGACCGGGACGAACCCGAGTTGTTCCGCGCTTTTGAGCAATCGCGGCGCCGTGGCCAGAATATCCACCTCCGTATAGGCGGCGTGCCATTGTTCCTGCGCCAGGTGCAGGGAATGGGCGAGCAAGGCGCCCATCGAAATGTCATCGTGGCAAAACGCTTCGGTGAAACGCGCGCACAGGTCCTGTTCGTCAAAATAGCAACTCAACCCCGTCACCACGGTTTGATTCCGCCATCCGAGGAAGGCGTGGAGTCTTGGCTTTTCCGGAATGCGCATCAGGCCCAGGCCCAAGTTGAAACGGCCGGACACCTCCGAGGGCGAATTGGTATTTGGGGCCGACAAACGGTTTTGTTCAAAATTCTCAATTGTCCCTTCGGTCACTTTCAAATCGCATTGCAATGGATAGCCGCATATGCCGTCCCGCACAACCATCGTATCGGAGACATGCAGGTTTTCCAACACGGCCGCGCCAAGCTCAGAGACTTGGGCAAGAGACTCCGACATGGGTATGCGGGTGACCAACACTGAATCGACCCCGCGCACGTAAAAGAGCACACTCACCCTCCGTTGCAGCATGTGTTTGAGCGGCTGGAATCCCACACACACGTAACCGAGGTTCTCGAACAGAGCCTGTTGCACTTTGTCCGTCGAGACGATCCGCACGATGGCCATTTCGCGGCGTTGGACAATCAGGTCATTGACCGTTTTCAACAATTGCTCCGCCGTACCGTCGGCCACGCTTTCCCGCCGGAGCAGGACGCGTCCCAAATTGGCCACGGGATTGGAGTTTGGGCCGGAAGGTCTCAGAAAAGAAATACTGCAACTCAATTTTCCATTCGCCTCCGCCACCCAGGTTCCATGGTCCTCGGGGTCACTCCATTGGCTGGCGATCCAAGTGGGGTCGTAGAGGCATGTTGCCGGGTATTGGGCGCCCAAAGTCGCCTGGACTAAATCCAGCCACTTGGCAGCATCGTCAGCGGTGGCGCGTCTGATGGTTAAATCCATTAACGTGTCTTTGTTCCCGCGTTTTTTTGTTTTGGTGCCCACGACAGAACGTTGAAGAACGCGAAACGTCAAAATTCCGTCCATCTCCGACTATTGCGCCTTCCGTTAATTTCCGATGGCGCAGATTGTGCCGATCCCTCAACTGAGTTCAAGGCGTAAATTTGTTTCATTTTGCCAAGTCTTCCGGGTTGAGCGTCATGCGCCCCTGGGGCAAGTCCGCCTCATCCGCCCCGAGGGTCGTATTCGGCGTATCCGACATCTCCAAATCGATGGTCAGTCCGTTCGTTACATCGGCGTGCCGGAACCAAATCCGATTCTGCGGCTGGCCGTTGAACCGGACGCTTTTGATGTATTTGTTATTGGCGGAATTGTTTTTGGCCACGATGCGCAATGTTTTGCCGTTATGCAACTTGATGGTCAGGCGGTCGAACACGGGACTGCCCAACTCATAGGCCGGAATGCCTGGCACCACCGGATAAAAGCCCATCATGGAAAAAACGACGAACGACGAAATGCCGCCGCCATCCTCGTCCCCCGGCATGCCCAGCACGGTGTCTGTGAACCAGGAATTGAGCAATTGGCGCACCCGTTTCTGGGTTTTCCAAGGCGCGCCGAGATGATTGTAAAGATAAGGGATGGCCATGCTCGGTTCGTTACCCATCGAGAACTGGCCGACCATGCCGGTGGAATCCATGAACACGGAATAGAACTCATATTTGGGACGGCCCAAATCCTCGCGGAACAGGGTGTCCAATTTTGCTTCCGCCGCGTGCCGTCCGCCCATCAACTGGAAGAGGCCGGCGTAATCCTGTTGCGCGTCCCATTGGTAAGTGTAGGCGTTGTTCTCGGTGAAATACTCCCGCGCGCCGGGGCCGCCGGAGAATTTCGGGTCGAACGGTTCAATCCATTTTCCAGCGGCGTCCTTGGGCCAGAAGAATCCTTTGTCCGCTCGGTACACATTCTTATAATTTTCCGCGCGTTTCAGGAAGAAATCGTAATCCGCCTGGTTGCCCAGCGTCCGCGCCATCTGCGCGGTACACCAATCATCATAACTTTGGTCGAGAGTTAGCGCCACCGCCTGCCGTCTCTCCCAGCGCGTGTCCACCAGCGGTTCCGTTTCCTTCTCACCGGGATGCAGAGCCGGGTAGTAGCCATGCCCGGCATAAAAATCATCCAGGGCGCATTTCGGACCGTTGCGCCACGGCAGCATGGTTGCTTCCAGCGTATTTTTTTTCACCCCTTCGAACCCTGTTTTGAGATCGAAATTGCGGATGCCTTTGAACCAGGCGTCCGCCATCCAGACTGCGGCGTGATTGCCGGTCATGGCCGGCCAGTCGCCCCAGATCAGCGCGAACGAGGGCATCCAGCCTTCCTGCTGATACATGCGGACGTAGGACTGGAGTTTGTCCGCCTCCTGCTCGGGATTCAGGATCATTTGCAAAGGCTCCAGCGCGCGATACATATCCCACAGCCAGTTATCGACGTAAAACGGACGGGGGTCCTGATGCGCCTGATGATCGTATCCGCTGTAGTACTGGCCGTCCTCGGTGATATTCACCATGCGTTCGAAACAACGATACATGGCGGTATAGAAAACGCGCCGCTGATCCTCCGTGCCGCCCTCCACTTTCACCTGGCCCAAAGCCTCATTCCAGCGGGCTTTGGCGCGGGCCTTCACCTGGTCAAAATCCCAGCCGGAAATACCCTCGGCCAGATTTTTGCGCGCCTGCTCAATGCTGATGTAGGAAATACCGTAGCGAAAGGACAGGGCCTTGCCGGGATCGCGGGTGGTTATGACGAGACGGGTCTTCTGCCCGTTGGTGGAAGCCGCATAATGAACCGGCGCACTGAATTCGCCATAAACAAACGCTTTCATGTCGTTGAAGCGTTCGACTCCCGTCACCGCCCCCGTTTCCAGCCCGGTTAATTCACCGCCCTGCCGGTTGGCCAGCAAAATGACCGGCTGGCCTGCGGGAAAAGTGAACCGGTAAAAGCCGCAACGGGCTGTCGGGGTAAACTCGACACGGATCAAGGAGTCGTCCAGCCGCGTGGAGTAATAATAAGGCGTCGTCTGCTCCTGATCGTAAGCTTGAGGACGATTCCACGCTCCCCCATCCTGTTTCCCCGAGGCCGGCATGAGCCAGAACAACTCTCCCAAGCGATGGCTGATGACCGAGAGCGGAAAGGAATGAATCTGGTCATCCAGCGCATCGCGTCGCACCGGGTAAAATCGTAGCGGACTATTCGGTAGCGAAACAGTCGGGTGGGTTGGCTCGAGCAGGTATCCCACGCCGCCGATGGTGGGATCGACGTATTCGACCTGCGCTTGGGATTGAAAGGCAGCGAGCCAGGCCGCGCCGACCAGAATAGGAAGAAAATAATTTTTCATTTAAACACATCAACGCCGGACCATTTTGACCGGCGATGGCATTATTAGTAGGGCCTGCCCCTGCCTCATTCAATGAAAAACCAGCGTCAGTTCCAAAAACAACTGTGACCGCGCAGAATCTCTTCCTTCTGAAATTATAGTGGTTGCAGTCGGAAGAAGGCGGGACTGGGGGCGTTGGTGATTTGCAGGCTGATAAAGGGAATGCCATTGGTGAATGTCGTCCAGTTGCCTGAGGCCAGATTGGTGGTCATTTGCAGCACATAATTCGAGCCGATTGATGTCGGAAAAGATGCTGGCAATGGGAAAAACAACACCGGCTGATTACTGTAAGTGGCGACGCCAAGCGGAGGCAGCGGCGGGGTCCACGGCGCGGTTGTAAGACCGGCAAAAGTGTTGGTCCAGCCTGTGGTGAACGGCAAGTAATAGACGGTCGGGCTTTCATCGGCAAATATGGCGGGGCCATAGCTTGGGACGTTACCCAGGAAATAGACTCCTTTCAGACTGGTGCAGGCCAGGAACGCATCCTGCCCAATGTTGGTGACGCTGTTGCCGATCAGGACGTTGGTCATGCTGGTGCAATACAGAAACGCATCCTGCCCGATGCTGGTGACGCTGTTGGGAATCGTAACGCTGTTCAGAGTGCCGTAATCGTCGGTGAACGCCCCGTTCCCGATGCTGGTGACCGGCAGGCCGTTGATCGAACTGGGGATGGTCACCACAGTATTGGAACCGGTGTACACACTGCCGGAACCGGTGAATCCCGTGATGGTAATCGCGCCGTTAGTGGTCGTGTAATTCCAGATGCCGTAACTGTTCGTGTAAGTTTGGGCTTGTACTGCCGCCGGTGCAGCCAATAGGAGCAGGGCGAAGAGTGTGGGCAGGGTTCTTTTCATAAGATGCAAGCAAATGATTTGAGACTTCATAACGCACAATTCCCCCATTCGATTTGGTTTCAATCGTTCCCCGGCGGCTTCGACGCGGACAAAGGGGGGACTCATAGGAAGAATCGCACCCATCCGGCTAACCTCGACGGAGCAGCATCGCGAATGCCAGTTGTCAAACAAAGCCTGCTTTATTGGGCTACAGGCCAAAAAATGGGGCTGATCTGAGAGACACCCCAGGTTTTCAGTCACTTTTATTGTTTTGAAAAGGATTTGATGAAAATCACGCGGGTGCAACTGCGTGAAAATGATAAACTTTGCGTGGAATTTTATAAGGCGGATGGAATGTCGGGGACGATGGCGCCTGCCGATGCAGCGACCGGAGATTTGCGCGATTACAAACCGGCACTTGACAAAACTTCCGGCAGCCCGCATTAGTCCCGTGTTGCAATATAAACTAAGAACCACGGCAAAATTTGCGATGGCTGCCGCCTCAAGGTTTTGGGCGCGGCTGGCTGATTTTTCATGACGAACAACGCAACAACCCATTGCTGGCGATTCTACTGCGCCGGGGGATTCGACCAGGTGCGGCTCGAATCAGGGGCTGACTTGATGAGCCTGGATCAGCTCGACCAAAAACTATGGGTCGCGCTGGCCTGCCCCATTGCCGGGTTGGACTTCGATCCCAAGACCGCAGCCCTGATCGACACGGACAACGACGGTCGCATCCGCGCGCCTGAACTCATCGCCGCCGTGCAATGGGCCGGCAACGCGCTCAAGAACCCGGACAGGCTCATTCAGGGCGGAGATTCGCTCAGCCTCGACGCCATCGACGACAACAGCGAGCACGGAAAACAAATTCTCGCCTCCGCCCGGCGCATTCTGGCCCATCTCAATCAACCCGCAGGCGCGTCCGTGACCCTGGCGCAAGCGATGGATGCCAACCGCATTTTCGCCGCCGCGCTGTTTAACGGGGATGGCGTGATCGTGCCGCAGTGCGCCGACGATCCGGAGATCGTGGCGGTGATCGACGAAATTGCCGGGTGCATGGGTACGATCAATGATCGTTCCGGCAAGCCGGGCATCGACCAGGAGCGGGCGGATAAATTTTTCGAGGCTTGCGCCGCCTTTGACAATTGGACGAAACAGGCGGAGGCGGAGGCGCGCTCCATTCTGCCCGCCGGGGCCAATACCGCCGCCGCCGCCGATGCGGTTCTGGCGATCAAGCCAAAGGTGGATGACTATTTTGGGCGCTGCCGCGTGGCGGCGTTTGACCCGCGAACCCTTGATATACTCAATCGGACCAAGGAAGAATACGCACAGATCGCCACGCATCAACTGAGCATCGATGCGAGCGAACTGGCATCCTTTCCGCTCGCGCAAGCCGCCCCCGGCAAGGCATTGCCGCTTGAGACGGGGCTGAATCCGGCCCACGCCGCCGCCATCGCCACGCTTTCAACGGCGGCGGTGCGACCTCTCCTGGGCAACCGCTCGGAATTGACCGAGGCCGAATGGGCTTTGCTCCAAGCCAGGCTGGCCGCCTATAAAACATGGAAAGCCGCCAAGGGCGGCGCGGCGGTGGAAAAACTCGGCCCGGCCCGCGTCCGGTACCTTCTCACCGGCAAAGCGCAGGGAAGCGTCAACGCCCTGATCGCCCGGGACAAGGCGCTGGAGACGGAAGCGGCCAACGCGGTTCAAGTGGAAAAGCTGTTGCGCTACGTGCGCGACCTTCACCTGCTCTGCCGCAATTTCGTCAATTTTAGCGACCTATATGTGGCGGGAGGGCCGGCGATCTTCCAGTGCGGCGCGCTCTATCTGGACCAGCGCGCCTGTTTTTTATGTTTGACAGTTGAAGACGCCGGGCGCCACGTTGCGATGGCGGGACTATCCGGCGCTTATCTGGCCTATTGCGATTGCGCGCGGCGGGGCACGGGCGAGAAACTCAGCATCGTCGCCGTGGTATCGCAGGGAGACGATGACAACCTGATGATCGGACGCAACGGGGTGTTCTACGACCGCAAAGGACGCGATTACGACGCCACCATCACGAGAATTGTGGCCAGCCCCATCAGCCTGCGCCAGGCGTTTTGGTCGCCTTACAAGAAGCTGGTGCGGATGATCGAGGAATACATCGCCAAACGCGCCGCCGCCGCGGACACCGATGCGCAAACGCAATTGGCGACGACCGTGACCACCGCGCCGGCGACGGGGGCGGCGCCGGCCAAGCCGTTGTTTGATCCGAGCGTGATCGCGTTGTTAAGCCTGGCCGTCGGCAGTCTGGCGGCGGGCGCAGCCACCGTGCTGGCGTTTCTGGGCAAAGTTCCGGTGGCGTTGCTGCCCTTCGTGCTGGCGGGCATCGCGCTGATCGTGTCCGGGCCGTCGCTGCTTCTGGCGTTCATCAAGTTGCGGAAACGGAACCTTGGCCCCATCCTTGACGCCAATGGCTGGGCCATCAACGCCAAGGCCAAAATCAATGTTCCTTTTGGCGAACGCCTGACCGCCGTCGCGAAACTGCCGGGTGGCGCCAGTCTTGATTCCGATGATCGCTACGCCGAGAAACGGGCTCTCTGGCCCAAATTCGTCGTTGCCATGCTGATCTTGCTCTGGATTTACTCGCTGCTGGATTATTCCGGCGTTCTCTTCCGTATGACCAAGAACTGGGAGACGCCGCTTGGGTCGCCGCCGGCGAATTACAAGTCCAACACGAACGCGATACCGTCCGCAAGCGCGACGAACCAACTAAAGGCTATGATGGGGGAAAGGGCGATTCTGGGAGCGAGGGACCCGTAAATCGGGGGAAGCTTGAAGTCCGCATCCCGGTCCTTTATTCAACCTTTTCGGGGTTGATTTCAATTATTAACATATTTTCCAACAGGCGTATTCGCGCCAACCGCTGGGCTGAATGATTGCATTCCTTTCAGGATTGCCCGCCAAACCGAATGGGCGGCGCGCAAGTTTACCTTGTGTTCTTTGGACGGCGCTTCAAAGATTTCGGGGTGATGAAAAATATTGCGTCGTCAGAGAAGGCAGGGCCGAAAAACAGAATTTTATTCAACATATTATGCACGTTGCCAATTCTTGTTCTGCTGGGGATTTTTGGGTATCTGGCCTGGGACCGGATGGCACATCGGGGGCCGCAGGCGCGGGACATTTCGAGCCAGCCGTTTGCTTCGGTGGTGATCAGCGGGTTGAAGGCCAATTTGTTTGCACAAGGCGACGCGCTACGCACGTCAGGCAATGATTTGCTGATTGAATTTCGCAACAGCCAAAACAAACTGACCGATGTGGGCAAGGTGACTTTTGAGTTGAAATTGATAAAGCCGGATGCGGTGATGCACAGCATCGGGAACGTGATGCACACCGCCACCGCGGGACAATATCGGACGACAGCGGCGCCGCAGACGGCAGGCGATTGGACGGCAACTCTGGGATTTTCCGGGCCGCAAGGCACGGGGCAGACCAACTTTATTACGACGGTGAAATAAGGAGCCGTCAGGAAATAACATTTACAAATATGACGCCGGGATTTTGGCGGCTGGCGAGGAGCGAGCGAGGAGCATATCCGCAGTGTCTGGCTATCCTATTGACGCAACCTGACTCAATGGGTAGTGCTTGGTGAGCGAT
>CAZLEE010000074.1:0-19261 GCA_964558455.1 uncultured Verrucomicrobiota bacterium
TGCCGGGCAACCGGCAGGGCACGGAAAACCCCATCGGGTGCAAGGCCAAATAGGAAATCGAGGAGCGGCCCGCTCCGCGTTCCGTTCTGCGGAACAGGTTTCGGGTACTGGCTGCTGAGACAAATGATTCTCTCCCTCGATTTATCGAGGCAGACAAAATTCGGCTTACAGCCCTTCTGAAATCTTCCCCGCACCGCCCTACTCCTGGTTGCGGGAGTTGCGGGCGCCTTCAACCATTTGCTCGTGCCGGGCCTCTTCCATCCCTTCCTCAACCAGTTGGGCGGCGCAGGATGGCTCGTCTCCCAACGCGTCCTTCCTGCCCACGACCCCGGCGGCTTCGGGAAGTTCGTTCCAGGTCACGAGGCCGGCAATGCTCTCTTCCCCGGCTTCGCCGTCGTCAGCATCAGGAATGGCGCCGGTCAATTCCCGCATCGCCTCCGCAAAATCCTCCTTGGTGTAACGATTGGGATGATGTCCGTTGATGAGGGCAACCTCGCGGGCGCGCGCAACAACCATGTCCCGGGTCACGGTGCCCATCCCCTTGAAATGGTCCGATATTTTTCCATGCGGTTCGCATGTTGTTTTCATGAATAACGCTACGCCAGGACATCGCGGGAATCAAACGGGGTTTTCCTCCATTTTGTAATGAGGGTTGATAGAATAGCGGAGTTGGATCATGGTTGAAGACCGTCAAGAAATGGAAAAGAGTGATCTTAAAAAAATGATAGGACGCCTGCTGTGCTGTTGGACCGCGCTGGCAGGAACGGTCGTTTCCTCGCAGGGTTCTCCCCCCCCTCCCGTTCCGGCGGTGATGCAGCGGAACTACGATGCGGCGCGCAAAAACCATGAAGCGAATCCCGGCGACACCCGGGCGGCGTGGATATTGGGCCGGGCCTGTTTTGATCGGGCGGAATATTCGCAGAGCATGGCGGAACGCGGCCAACTGGCGAACGAAGGGATTGCGGCCAGCAAAATCGCGCTGGAAAAGGCGCCGAAACTGGCGGAAGGCCACTATTACACGGCCATGAATCTGGCCCAGTTGGCGCGAACAAAATTGTGGGGTGCCCTGCCGCTGTTGAGCCGGATGGAACACGAATGGCTGGCGGCGGCGGCGATTGACGAGAAACTGGACGGCGGCGGCCCGCACCGCTTCGTCGGTTTGTTGTACCGCGATGCGCCAAGCTGGCCGGTCAGCCTGGGGGATAAGGCCAAGGCGCGAACCCATTTGTTGCGCGCGGTGGAGCTTTGCCCGGATTTTCCGGAAAATTATTTGAACCTGATCGAGTCGTATTTGGGATGGCATGAAAAAGCGGCCGCCGCCGCCGCCCGCCAGAAATTACAGGAAGTGTTGCCGGCGGCGCGGGGAAAGTACACGGGCGATTACTGGGATGAATCATGGAAGGATTGGAATCAGCGCCTGTTAAAAATCCAGGCGATTTGCAACCCGCCCCCGGAAGCGGCGCATGGCTCGAAGTGAAGAAGCGGAAGATCAGGATTGCGGGTTAAAAGCGGATTTTTCCCTCCAAAACGATTCAAAGCCGCCCGCCTTTTTGCTGGACTAACAACCTGCCATCACATAGCATGGGTTGATTTATAATCATGTGAGTCGCAGGAATCCGCCATCGGCGTGCCCGGGGAAAACAATATTTCGCCGCAGAAGATAGGCGCGCAGGTGGCAAACGAATGAGGTCTTAATGTCGTTGCGTAATCAATTGGAATTATCCGGAGCATGGCTCTTTCGGCGCCGCAGTTATCTGCCTTTGGTTGTTTTGCCCGTTTTTTTGATCTGCTTTCTCTCGGCCAGCTATCTGGGCAAAAGCCATGTCATCAATGAAATCTGGCAAATCATCTGCATCTGCGTTTCATTTTCCGGTCTGGCTTTGAGAATGTTCATCGTGGGACACGCCCCTTACGGGACATCGGGCCGGAACACGCGCGAGCAGGTGGCCAACACCCTCAACACCACCGGCATGTATTCCGTCGTCCGGCACCCCCTTTACCTGGCCAATTATATTATCATCCTCGGCATCACCATGGAATTTCACATCTGGTGGCTGGTCCTCATCATTTCCCTCGCCTACGCGCTTTACTACGAACGCATCATGATGGCCGAGGAAAGTTTCCTGCGCGAGCGCTTCGGCGAAACCTTCGAAAAATGGGCCTCCGTCACGCCCGCCTTCATCCCCAAATTGCGCGGATGGAAACCCAACGGGGTTTCCTTTTCCTGGCGCACCGTTCTGCAAAGGGAATACAACGCCTTTTTTATGATCATTTCCGTCTTCTTCGTTCTGGACATCATTGGCGACTCAATTGTGGAACGGCATTTCACGGTGGGAACTGATTGGTTGATAGCCTTCATCGCCGGCTTCTGCATTTTTGCCACCTTGCGCACCTTGAAAAAACGCACCCGTTTGTTGACTGTCGAGGATAGATAAGGGCGGGGGCCTGACCGGCCATTTTATTAGCTTGCCCACGCGGCCCGGTTCGTAAAGACTCCCCGCGTTGTCTGAGTGGTATGGTCATTATAGCGAATCGACTTAAAAAAAGATTAAAGTCCGGCAGGCGTCTGACACGCCTTGGCGCGACTAAAAAAAACCGGTCCGCCCCGTCCCGCACCCGCCGTCCGGCCCGTAAACCTCCGTCGGCCGCCCCCGTTCCAATTCCGCCCCCGGCCTCCGTCCCGCGCGACGAGGAAACCTACGTCGCCACGCCCGAAAGGGAGCGCAACGCTTACGACGGCGATACCGCCATCAAACTTTATCTGCGCGAAATCGGCCAGGTCAAACTCCTCACCCCCGAGGAGGAAATTCATCTGGCGTCCCGCATCAAAAAAGGGGACAAAAAAGCCCGCGAACAAATGATCAAGGCCAACCTGCGCCTGGTGGTCAAAATCGCCCATGATTACGAAAATTACGGCCTGCCCCTGCTTGACTTGATTAATGAAGGCAATATCGGCCTCATGAAAGCGGTCGAGCGCTTTGACCCCTCCAAAGGCGGCAAATTATCCACCTACGGCTCCTGGTGGATCAAGCAGTCCATCAAACGCGCCCTTGCCAACCAATCCAAGACCATCCGGCTCCCCGTTCATTTGGTGGACAAAATTTCAAAAATGCGCCGCACCGCCATGAAGTTGCAGGAAATCTTCGGGCGCGAACCCACCGACGAGGAATTGGCCGATGAATTGGGCATGACCCCCTCCCGCGTCGCCCAGATGCGCACCGCCGCCATCCGTCCCGCCTCCCTCGACGCCCCCATCGGCGACGACGATTCCAACAATTTTGCCGAGGTTGTCCAGGACGAAAACGCCGACACTCCCTACGAGCAGCTTGAGGAGAAAACCGTCACCAAAATGTTGCGCGAAATGATCAAAACCCTCGATCCGCGCGAAGCCACCATTCTCCAATACCGCTTCGGCCTCGATGGCGGCGGCGAGAAAACCCTCGAGGACGTTGGCGCGAAATTCGGCGTCACCCGCGAACGGGTCCGCCAGATCCAAAACATCGCCCTGCACAAATTGCGCCGCATGATTGAAAAACTTGAGGCTGTAAAATCCTAGCGCCCTGTCTTATCGTGCCTGCCATGACAACGAAAGATGTGTCGGCGGCGGACATCGCCAGTGCCATTCGCAACATCCCGGATTTTCCAAAACCCGGCATCCAGTTCAAGGACATCACTCCCGTCCTGGCCGACCCCAGGCTCTTCGCCGCCTCCATTGATTTGTTGACGGGCCATTTCGCGCCCGGCTCGGTGGACGCCGTGGTCGGCATCGACGCCCGCGGCTTCATCTTCGCCGCCGCCGCCGCCTACCGCCTCCATTGCGGCTTCGTCCCGGTGCGAAAAAAAGGCAAGCTGCCTTTTCGCACTTACGAACAAAGCTACGCCCTCGAATACGGCGCCAGCACCGTCGCCATTCATACCGACGCCATCCGCCCCGGCAGCCAGGTGCTTTTGATCGACGATCTGCTGGCCACCGGCGGAACGGCCCAGGCGGCAACCCAGTTGTTGCGCCGCCTCGACGCCAAAATTCTGGAATTGTCCTTTTTGATCGAATTGAAATTCTTGAACGGCCGCGAAAAACTCAAGAACCTCCCCGTCCGTTCGCTGGTGGTTTATTAAACGAATGTCATGACCGGCTGGCTGCAATCCATTGATGTCGCGATCTTCCGGTTTTGCAATTCGTCCCTGACGAATCCGCTCTTCGACCGGCTGATGCCGTTTGTCAGCAATTCGCCCTGGTTCGCCTCTCTCCTGCTCGCCGGCATCGTGCTGCTTATTTGGAAAGGCGGCGCGCGCGGCCGTATTTGCGTGCTCATGCTCGTCCTCAGCTTGTGCCTCGGCAACTGGCTCGTCTGCGATTCCATCAAAAATGCCGTCGGACGCCTGCGCCCTTTCCAGGTCCTCTCCGACATTCATTTGCGTATCGGCATGGGTGGAAGTTTCAGCATGCCATCGTCTCACGCCGCCAATTGGTTCAGTCTGGCCGCGGTGATGCTCGTGTATTATCGGCGCACCGCCTGGGTCCTGTTTCCGATGGCGGCCTTGGTCTCTTTTTCCCGGCTCTACAACGGCGTCCATTATCCCAGTGACGTTCTGGCCGGCGCCCTGCTCGGCGCCGGTTACAGCGTCGCCATCATCTGGCTCCTCGACAGTCTCTGGCAATGTCTCGGACCGCGCTGGTTCCCGCTCTGGCAAAAGCGATTGCCGTCTCTCATCCAACCCGCCATCCTTCCCCCCGGCTCCGATCCCGGCGACGCGTCGGCGCGCAGCGCGCAATGGGTGCATTTGGGTTATCTTCTGACCGCCGTGCTCTGCCTCCTCCGCCTCATTTACCTCGCCTCCGGCAAAATCGAGTTGTCCGAGGACGAGGCGTATCAATGGCTTTGGTCCAAACATCCCGCCTTTTCTTATTACAGCAAACCGCCCCTGATCGCTTACACCCAATTCCTCGGCACCCATCTCTGGGGCGACACCGAATTTGGCGTCCGCTTTTTTTCGCCCGTCATCACGGCCATCCTCTCCGTCTTGCTCCTGCGTTTCATGGCCCGCGAAACCGGCGGACGCGCCGCCTTCATGCTTGTCCTCATCATGTGCGCCAGTCCCTTGCTCGCCTTGGGTTCCGTCTTGATGACCGTCGATCCGTTGTCCGTCTTGTTTTGGACCGCGGCCATGATCGCCGGATGGCGCGCCGTCAGCCCGACCGGCACCACCCGCCAATGGATGTGGACCGGCCTCTGGATGGGCCTGGGGTTGACCAGCAAATATACCAACCTCATCCAATTCGCCTGCTGGGCCGTTTTCTTCCTCTTGTGGCCCGCGGCGCGGGCGCACCTGCGCCGCCGGGGACCGTGGCTGGCCCTTCTGATTACGGTCCTCTGTTCCGCCCCGGTCCTGATCTGGTTGACCCAAAATGACTGGGTCACCGTCAAACATGTCGCCAGCGACGGCCAGATCGGCGAAAAATGGCACAAGATTTACACCCTTGATTTCCTCCTCGGCGAAGCCGGCGTGCTCAACCCGGTCTTTTTCATCGCCGCCTTGTGGGCCGCCATCGGCTTCTGGCGCGCGGATCGCCGCAACCCTTGGCCGCTCTATTTATTCAGCATGGGCGCGCCCGTGTTCCTGATCTATTTTCTGCTCAGCCTGCACAGCCACACCGAGCTTAATTGGATTGCCCCTTCCGTTGTGCCTCTGTTTTGTTTGATGGCCTTTTATTGGGCCGCGCGCTGGAAGCAATATGCCGCCGCCTTGAAACCCTGCCTGTCCCTTGGACTCGGCCTCGGGATTTTTGCCGTGGTTCTGGCCCACGACACCCGGTTGGTTGACAAAATTTTCCACCGCACTCTTCCACCCCGGCTCGACCTGTTGCGCCGCGTGCATGGCTGGCAGGAAATGGCGCGCATCGTCGGCCAGGAACGGCGCAAAATCGAGTCCCCCGGCACGCCCGCCTTCATCCTCTGCGAACACTACGGGTTCACCTCCCAAATCTCGTTCTACCTGCCCGAAGCCAAAAGCCGCGTCACCACCGACCCGCTTGTTTTCTATCGCGCCACCCCGAGGGCGGACAGTCAATTCTATTTCTGGCCAAACTACCTCCATCACACCGGCCAGGACGCCCTCTTCGTGCGCGAAATCGAAAAACCGCGCTTCCGACCCGATTGGCTGGCCCGCTGGTGGAACCATGACCCCGACCTTTACCTGGACAACCCGCCCCCTTCGCCGCCTCTCCCGGCAGACATAAGCCGCGAATTTGAATCCGTCACCAACCTTGGCGTCCGGAACGTGTTGGTGAACGGGGAAATTATCCGCCGCATCCAGCTCATCGCCTGCCACAACCTGCGCCCAATTCCGTGAATTTCATCAGCCTCGACTTTGAAACCGCCAATCGTTCGCGGGTCAGCATTTGCGCCGCCGGGCTTGCCCTCTTTGAAAATGGCGCCATGACCAAGACTCCCTATTGGCTGGTGCGACCGCCAAGGGGGCACGATCTGTTTTTGCCGGAGTTCACAGCCATTCACGGTCTGACCCGGTTGGAGGTGCGGGACGCTCCCGAATTTCCGGCCATCGCGCCAAAATTATTGCAATGGCTGACCTGCGCCGACGTTGTGATCGCGCATAACGCGCCATTCGACATCGGTGTCTTGCGCAACACCCTGGATCATTTTGGCCTGCAACATCCCAAGTTCGATTATTTTTGCACCTGTGTCGTCTCCAGACGCATCTGGCCGGACCTGCCCGACCACAAGCTCAACACCTTGGCGGCGCACATCGGCCATCAATTTCACCACCACCAGGCCCAATCCGATGCCGAAGCCGCCGGACGGGTGTTGCTGGCGATGATGAAATACGCGAAGGTAAAGACGCCGGCTGAGTTGTTGCGCAAGGCGGGCGTGGTGCCAAAACGGTTTTGTCCCCAGGCTAATGCGGCCTGACCCTGTGGCGCGTGAAGCTTCGCGCCGATGTGTCATTTCCACGCCAAATCCCTGCCAAACCGCCGCTGCAGCCTGCCCGGCCGGTGGCACCCGCCATGCTGCCTAAAAGAGAAGCTGTCCGATCAGGAGTCTCGAATTGTTCTCCTTCGTAATATGAATAGAAATGGAACATTGCCAGCGATCTTAAGCTTGCTGCTCTTGGTCGCGCCGGTCGCGGCGCAGGCGCAGTTCCAATATGCCACCAATGGCGGCGTCATCAGTATTACCGCCTACACCGGCGCCGGGGGCGCGGTGACCATTTCCAACTTCGTCACCAGCATTGCCAGCGAAGCGTTCTGGGAACGCACCACCCTGACCAGCGTCACCATTCCCAATAGCGTCACCAACATCGGAACCGAGGCCTTCGAATATTGCTACGCCCTGACCAACGTCACAATTCCCGCCAGCATCACCAATATCGCAAGCTACACGTTCGCCTACGCCGGCCTTCGCAGCATCGCCATCCCCGGCAGTATCACCAACATCGCGGCCGGGGCGTTCCAAGGCTGCGACGGCCTCAAGTGGGTTTTGTTCGCCGGCAACGCGCCCGGTGGCAGCAGTAATACGTTTGCGTTTATGTACGCCCAAAACGCGACGGTTTGTTATGTCCCCGGCACAACATGGTGGCAGATTTCGGATTTTTGCAATCTTCCGGTCGTGCTTTGGAACCCGGTTATCCAAACCGGCGACGGCTATTTTGGCGTGCAGAGCAATCAATTTGGGTTCAACGTCACCGGCGCGGCCAATATCCCCGTCGTCGTGCAAGCCTGCGCCAATCTGGCCAATCCCGTCTGGACACCGCTCCAAACCGTCTCGCTCACCAATGGGGCGTTCTATTTCAGCGATGCGCAATGGACGAATTATCCCGGCCGCTACTACAGCATCAGTCCGCCGTAGCTTTTAGGCTTCGCTCAGGTTTGATTCCAGATTTTTAATTCGACGGTGTGTTCGATGTGGTCGTCCACCATCGGCACCGTTTCCGAGGTGAGTTCGTTTCCGTCAAGAATAAGCTGGCGCGGGACGGACGGGGCGGCCTGATCCGCCGCCAGCCGGGTGATGGTGATGTGATAAACGGTTTCCCGATGGCGGTAATGGATTTTATATGTCGTCCAGCTTTTCGGAAATCGGGGGGTAAGACGCAATTGGTCTCCTTCAAGGTTCACGCCCAGCAACGTTTCTATCAGCAACCGGTACATCCAGCCGGCCGACCCGGTGAGCCAGGTCCATCCGCCCCGGCCGGTGTGCGGCTCCAGCGCGTAAATGTCCGCGGCAATGACATAAGGCTCCACTTTGTAAATGGCGATTTGTCTGGGTGTCCCGCTGTGGGAAATGGGATTGAGCAGCGTGAACAATTCCCACGCGTGCTCGTTTTTACCCATGAGGGCAAAGGCCATGGCGGCCCAAATCGCGGCGTGGGTGTACTGGCCGCCGTTTTCCCGCACGCCCGGAATGTAGCCTTTGATGTAGCCCGGGTTCAGGGAGGATTTATCAAAAGGCGGATCGAATAACTGGATCAATTTGGTTCCGCGCCGAACCAGCCGCCGGTCAACGGCGTCCATCGCCTGGCTCGAACGTTCCGGCTGGGCCGCCCCGCTGATGACCGACCAGCTTTGCGGGATGGAATCAATCTGACATTCCGGGTCGGTCTGGGAGCCGAGCGGTTCCCCGTTGTCAAAATAAGCGCGGCGATACCATTGGCCGTCCCAGGCGTGCAGCTCGATGTTCTGTTGCAGTTGCAGAGCTTGAGCGAGGCAGCGGTCGGCAAACGGGACGTCGCCGCGCGCGCGCGCCAGCCCGGCGAACCGGGTAAGCACGTCATGCATGAAAAACGCCAGCCAGACGCTTTCGCCGCGACCCTCTTTTCCCACCAGGTTCATGCCGTCGTTCCAATCGCCGCAGCCCATCAGCGGCAAGCCGTGCTGACCGAATTTTAGTCCGCGCTCAATGGCGCGCACGCAATGCTGGTAGAGCGTGGCTGATTCCTCGGAGCGATTGGGCAAATCATAATAGGCCTCCTCGTCCGGTTTGACCGGCCGGGCTTCAAGGAAGGGAATTTTTTCGTCAAGCACTCCCGTGTCCGCCACGCATGAAACATAACGGCAGGTGGCGTAAGGCAGCCACAGGAAGTCGTCTGAAAAATGGGTGCGCACGCCGCGGCCCGAAGGGGGATGCCACCAGTGTTGCGCGTCGCCTTCCCGAAATTGATGCGTGGCGGCGCGAAGCAAATGTTCGCGGGTCAACCCCGGTTCGGCATGCACCAGCGCCATCACGTCCTGCAACTGGTCGCGAAATCCGTAAGCTCCGCCCGATTGGTAAAACCCCGCCCGGCCCCATAGCCGACAGCTCAAGATCTGATACAGCAGCCAGCCATTGGCCATCACGTTCACGGACGGATCGGGCGTATCGACATTGACCGCGCCCAGGGTTCGATTCCAATAGGTCCAGACGCCTTCGAGCGCAATGCGGCTGGCGTCCGGCACGCGATAGCGTTGTATCAATTTTTGCACGTCGGCCGGATTGCGCCCGACTCCAAGACGGAAACTGATTTCCTTCTCCTGGCCATCGGCCAGATCAAAGGTAATTTGCATCGCGCCGCAAGGATCCAGGCCCGCGCCGACTTTGCCGGAAAGGCGCGCCCGCCTCAGCGCCGCCGGCTGGGCCAAGCTTCCATTTCTGCCGATGAATTCCTGCCGATCCCCGGTGATGACGCGGATGGGATCGTTCGCGTCCATAAACGCGATGCGGTCGGGAAATTCGGTGTTGTAATAATTGCGCGCCAGCAACGCACCGGTCTTGAGGTCCACCTCGGTTTGCACATGAAGCAGATTCTTGTGGCGCAAGTCGCCCAGCACCCATTCCGCGTAACTCGTGACGGACATGTGTCGCGAGCCGCCCGATACGTTGCGTAATTTCAAAACCGAGAATTTTACCGGCGCGTCCATGGCCACATAGACCCACAGCTCGGATGCGATGCCGTTTTCGACATGCTCAAAAACGGTGTAGCCAAAACCGTGACGGATGACATAGGGCGCGGCTCCGCGCGCGGGCAACGGGGTGGGCGACCAGAATTGTCCGGTCTGCTCGTCCCGGATATAGAGAGCCTCGCCCGTGGTGTCCTCAACGGGATCGCCGCTCCAGGGTGTCAACCGAAATTCATGGGAATTCTCCACCCATGTGTAGGCGGCCCCGCTCTCGGATACAACCGTCCCGAAAAAGGGATTGGCCAGGACATTCACCCACGGCGCCGGCGTCATCTGGCCGGGGTGCAGGGTGATGACATATTCGTGGCCGTCGCGGGTGAATCCGCCCAGGCCGTTGCCAAATATCAACTCGCGCTGCGGCAGGGCCACGGACTGGTTGGCGAAGGCGGCGCGGGTCGGCGTCAGAGCCGGAATCAACGGTTCCAGGACGCTTCGCCGTTCCAGTTGCTCGCTCAAGCTCCCCTTTTCGTCATCCAGCACAATGCGCGCGGCGGATTGCAGCAGCACCCGGTCGTCGTTGGGTATTTGTTCGAGTCGCCGGACGAATATACCGCCGGGTTTGTCCAGCATTTGCGCTTCGATGCCGGACGAGATCAAACCTGTGATCTGGTCTTGCAAGGACTGGCGGTAAACCGAAACGTCCTCGTTCAAGATGACGAGATCAACCGTCAGTCCCTTCATGCGCCAATAGGAGTGCGCCTGGATGAGTTGCCGCACGATTTCGATCTTCTCCGAATCGCTGATGCGGAGCAGGACAATCGGCGCGTCGCCGGAAATGCCATAGCTCCAAAGACCGCTTTGGCCGCGCCGGTTGTTGCGCAGTACGCCCGGATTGGCGCGGCGGGCGGGGTCGGCATATATCAGCGCGCCCGCCAGCCGTCCGTATATCTGGGCTTCGGCTTCGGTGGCGTTGACTTGGCGTAATGTCACATGGCTATGGGTCCAAGCCAGATCAAGTATGCGGTCGGCCATACGCGCGCTTTGATATTTCTCCACATAAGCCAGCGCCGCTTCCCGGTTTTCTGTCACGCCCAAAACCAAATCCATCACGGCCGTTTCGTGGGGAGGCAGGGTCACTTCGCGCCGCAGCGAAATAATGGGGTCCAGCACCGGCCCGACCGTGTTTGACAGCGGCGACCCCCCCCCGCGCATCGCGGCCGGGTTGGCCGGCGTGCCGTCCCGCCCAATGAACCGGACACGATCTGTTTCGCAGGAGATTTCCCCCTGTTGCCCCCCTTGTCCCACCATCAGATGCAGCAGCCACGGCGGTTTTTCTTCCAGGGAACGGGCGCGGCGGGTGCAGAGTATGGCGGAGGATTTTGGGGCGAATTCCGTCTGCACGAATAGATTGCTGAAGGTGGGATGCGACGCGTCCGCCGCCGGAACCGCCAGCACCACTTCCGCGTAACTGGTCAATTCTATCGTGCGCGTCACGGCGGAACGATTGGTGATTGTGATGCGCCGCAATTCCACGTCGTCTTCCGGCGACACGCTGATCTCGGTGTGAATTTCAAGGCCGGCGCGCCGCTGCCGGAATTCCGCGCGGGCCTGGGTGAATATGGCTTCGTAACTCTTGCCCGCCCTCAATACGGGCTGATGGGCGGCGGACCAAAAATCTCCCGTCGCCGCGTCACGCAGATAGATAAATGTTCCCCAGCAATCGCGCGTGGCATCCTCGCGCCAGCGGGTGACTGCCAGATCCCGCCAGCGACTGTAGCCCCCGCCGGCGCTGCTGATGACAACGTGATAGCGGCCGTTGGACAAAAGATGAACTTCCGGCGTCGGCGTCGAGGGATTCGTAAAGACGCGCATGACGGCTTCGACGTTTTCGGCGCTCTTGCGCGATTCCTCCATTTTCAGGTCTTCGGAAAGCACGGTCGCAACGGTCTTGGGCACGCGTTCCTGCAAAAGCAAACCCGCCGCCTGCAGCAACGGACAAGCCATGAAACGACGTTGCATGGGACGGTTTTTCAGCAGACTGTCCAGCGCCAGCAGGCTCATGCCTTGATGGTGCGTCATGAAGGATCGAACGGTAACGCTGGTTTCGTCCGGCGGCATCCGCCCCTGGGTGTAATCCACCGCTTCATAGAAACCGTAGGCGCCGGCGCGCCCTTCGCGGGCCAGCCGTTGCATGTTTTCGCACGCTTCCACCGGCGCAATCATCAAGGCCATGACGCTGGCGTAAGGAGCGATGACCAAATCATCGGCCAATCCCCGCTTCAATCCCAATCCCGGCACGCCAAAGGCGCGATACTGGTAGTTGAGCCGGGCGTCAGTCCAGTTGTAACCCGATTCGGAAACGCCCCAAGGCACGCCGCACAGTTTCCCATATTCGATTTGCTGTTGCACCGCAGCTTTGCAGGTGTGATTGAGCAGGGTGTTCTCGTAGTCGGGCATGACCAGCATCGGCATCAGATACTCGAACATCGAACCGCTCCACGAAACGAGTATGGGCTCGCCATGCATGGCGACGAGCAGTCGGCTCATGGAAAACCATTGTCTCTGCGGCACCTGCCCCAAAGCGATGGCAACGTAGCTGCATAACCGGGATTCCGAGGCCAGCAAATCGTAGAAACTCGTGTCGCACCGGCGTTCCAGAACGTTGTACCCGATGGTGAATAAATCCCGCGCCGGATCGAATAGGAACGTGAAATCCATCGCGGCCATTTTGTCGCTTTGCGCGGCCAGGGCTTCCAAGGCATGCAGACGCAGATGGGCCCGCCCGCCGGCCTCCCGCAGACAGTGCGCGAGTTCGGCCTCGCCGGGGTCTTCCGCCGCAGGCAGGGGGGAAACCGATTGTCCAAATTCCGCAACCTCCCGCAACGTTTGCGCCTGGTCAAGCTGGGCGAACTGTTCCTCAAGCCGGCTGCCGCGCTTCGGGATGGGCAATGCCAGCCAGGGCGCGAGGAACACCATCTCCTCCAATTGTTCCGCACAATTCCGCATCAGGGTCTGGCTCCATCTCTTGCATCCTTCCCCCCTCTTCGCCAGCGCAACGGAAATTTCCTCCGCCTGATCCGCCGCTGTTTTCAGCAGGGAATAGGCCGCGCGCAAACCGGACGGCGCTGTCTCCAATTCTTCTTCCAGCCTCGCCAGCGCGGTGTTTTCAGGCGCCAAATCCCTCAGCACCCCCACCGCGTCGCGCAACCCGGAAAATATTCCCGGCGTGTATGTTTTTTCCCCGGCTTGTTCCTTCAATCCGGAGGCGAGTGTCAACAAATGCCCCGCCAGGTTGCCGCTGTCCACACTCGATATGTAGAGCGGCAGGAGCGGCCGCAGGGTGCGCGTCTCATACCAGTTGTAGAGATGCCCGCGATACCATTCGAGCCGTTGCATCGTGGCAAAGGTGTCCTGGGTGCGTTGTATCAAACCGCCGGTCGATAGATAGCCCAAATCCCGGGCGGCCAGATTGGCCAGCAGTGACAGGCCAATGTTGGTGGGCGAGGTGCGCGCGGCCACGGCCGGGGCGGGCGTTTCCTGGTAATTGTCGGGCGGCAGCCAGTTTTCCTGCGCCGTGACAAAGGTCTCGAAGAAATACCACGTCTTGCGCGCGGTGTGCCGGAGAAACTGCAGTTGCGTAAACGTCAAACCCGGCGCCGCGGACGCAATGGGCTGGCTGATCCGCCAGGCGATCCAAGGCGCGACCACCCAGAGGCCAAGCAGCGGCACGGCCGATACCAGGCAGACCGGATGCAGGACGGCCAGGAAAATTCCCGCCGCCAGCGCACCCGCCGGCGCAATCCACATGGTGCGATAAAATCCGGCCTCGCTGGCCCCGCCGGCTTGTTCGGCATCGCCCGATGTTTTCCACTCGAGCAGCCGTTTGTGTGTCACCAGCAATCTCACCAGTGTCCGGCTGATTGCGTCCAGGCTGACGTAGGCGTCGTAGGGTAAAAACGCCAGGGCGAGCAGCGCCTGGCCAAACTGGCAGCCGCACGACTCGCTGACCGCCCGCAAATGCATCGCCCATGGCAAATCAGACGGCTTATCTATCGCGTTGACCAACATGGCCGGCAATCCGGGAAGCGCAATGATCGCCAGGACCAGCAACGTTGCCAGTCCGCCCAGTTTGGGAAGAAGCAACCACACGCCCGGCATAAGTATGATCAGGGCCAAGGGCACGAGGCTGCGCCTCAGATTGTCAAATATCTTCCACTGCGACAGCCGGGAAAGCGGATTAGCCAGGCGCCGCGCGCCCGGACCGGGAACCCGCGACAGCAGCCAAGGCGCGATCTGCCAGTCGCCCCGCATCCATCGGTGCCGCCGGGCCATATCCACGTCGTAGCGCGACGGATGTTCCTCGTAAAATTCCACATCGCTGACCAGCGCGGAACGGGCATAGCACGCTTCCAGCAGGTCGTGACTGAGGATGGCGTTCTCCGGGAAACGCCCCCCCATGGCCCGCTGAAAAGCATCAACATCGTATATCCCCTTGCCGATGAACGACCCTTCCTGAAAAATATCCTGATACACATCGGACACTTCCCGCGTGTAGGGATCAATGCCCGCGTCCCCGGCAAACAGCCGCACAAACCAGGACCGCCGCGCTCCCGCCAGACTGACCCCCATGCGCGGTTGCAGTATGCCGTAACCCTCCACCACAATGCCGCGCGCGTCATCAAACTCCGGCCGGTTCAGCGGATGGGCCATCGTCCCCGCCAACTGCCGGGCGGCGTCGCGCGAAAGATGGGTGTCCGTGTCAAGTGTGATGACATACCGGATGTCCGGCAATATCGCCGTATTCCCCGTGATCTCGGAAAAACATTCGCGGGAACCGCCGCGCAGAAGGGCGTTAAACTCGGTCAGCTTCCCGCGTTTGCGTTCGCGGCCCATCCACAGTCCTTCCCGCGCATTCCAACGGCGCGGTCGGTGAAACAGGAAAAAAAGGGTCTGGTTTTCGGAAGGATATTTCCGGTTCAGCATCTCGATCCCGGCCCGCGCCCGCTGCAACAACGCCGGGTCATCAGGTTGCTCTTCCGCCGCCGCGTCGCGAAAATCCGTCAACAGGGCGAAGTGAAGACGCGGATCCCGGTTCGCCAGATAATGTATTTCCAAGGTCTCAATCAGGCGGTCAACGCTTTCCATGCCGGCCAGCATCGTGGGCACCACCACCATCGTCCTGCTGTCCGCGGCGATGCCGGAGGAGAAATCCAGGCGCGGCAGCAGGCGGGGTTTCACCAGCAGCATGTACAGCCAGTTCACCAGCGCCACGGTCATCTGGCTGACGCCGACCAGAAAGGCAAAGGCCAGGAGTATCAGTTCCCATTCCGGCGCGTTGAGTTTCCAAGCCTGCCGCACAAACCCGAAGCTGGCCAGCAGGGCGAGCGCTCCTATGCCGCCGGCATAAAAGCTCAACGGAAAACGGTTGATGCTTCGTTCTATCGTCGTCCGCCACGGCCACCGCACTTTTACCTGACGCCCCAGCATGGACCCCCCCTTGGCTATCAGATGAAAACCCACATGGGCGGTCCGGTCCTGACGCCCCTTTTGCGCGGCGCAGTCCGCCGCAGATTGTATGGCGCGCTGCGCAACCTGCGTTTCCGATAACTGGCTGTGCCGGGCAAAAAACTCAACCGCATGGCGATAGCGATCACGCGTCGCAAAATCCATCTTGCCATATACCCCCGCCGGATCCCCCAGCAAAATCTGCTCCACCTGGCTCAGGCTTTCGACAAATTCCTCCCAGTCCATCGCGCTCAAAAAACGAAGACTGGCGATGCTGTGGCTGATTGAAACCTGATCGGCCGCCTGATTCTGGCTCTCCAGTTGAACCAGTTGTTCGATGGATAATCCGTGTTCGGCCAGCCGTTGTTCCAGCCAGCCGCGCGCCAGGTGCAGCACCGGACTCTGGCGCGACAATCGCTGGCAAAACTCGGCCACGAACGAACTGGTGACGGGCAGATCGGATTTTGCCATGTCCGCCACCACCACCACCAAGTAGGAGGGGTTCTTCTCCGCCATGTCCTGCAACCGGTCCACCCACAAATCCGCCAGATCGCGATCCTCCCGCGCCATGCCCAGCCGGCTGGTGACGCGCTGCAAATTTTCAATCAAACCCATGCGCAGCATGATGGGAATGGCCCATAACTCGCCCAGTTTCAGGGTCACCTCTGTCTGGTAGGCGGCAATAAAGGCGCGCAGCGGCTCCGGGTCAATCTGCGCATCCACATGCGAAATCAATTCGAGCACGATGTCATATACGCGCGGAAACCCGGCGGATGGACCGTTCAACAGACGGGGCAGTTCCCGGCTGTATCCCCGGGGAAGATGCCGCCGTGTCAATTGAATCTGCTCTTCGATGAGATGGAAATTATCCAGCAACCATTCGGCGGCGGGGGTGATGGCGCGGTTCGGATTCACGACCAGCGTCGCGTGGTTGAACGCCCTCAGTATTTCCTCGTTTTGACTCAACCGGGCCAGCAGGCGATTGGAACCCTGCCGCGTGACCACCTCATGACTGGCGGCCAGCGCCTTGGCATGACGCGCCAGTTGTTCAACGCTGAACAGCTCGGCCCGCAAGGGCGCCTCATCGGCGCCGGGTCGGGAACGCCTGTTCCCGGCCATCCAATTTTGTATGCGCAATGGCAGGGTCTGCATGTTATTTCGTTTTCTGACGGGCGTGATCCCGAAACTGCTTCAACACTGATAACATGACACGCCGCGCCCCATTCGTCGCCATAAAACATCGAATCTTCCGGGGTACCTGTCAAAAAAAACTTTTCCATGCCCCGCAATCAACCTGGAATCGCCCGGAAATCAGGCGCAGCCCCCCATGAAGAACCCGTTCCGCCTTTATCGATTTGGAGCCGCAGGCAGGCTGGAGAGGACGCGGGCCATTTCAAGGGCGGTCTGCGCGGCTTCGGCGCCGCGGTTGTGGTCCTTATCAAGACAACGGACTTCGGCCTGCTCCTTGTTCTCCAAAAGCAGCACTTCGTGAATGACCGGCATGGCGCGCTGCAGTTGCAATTGGGCCAGCGAAGCGGTGACGGCGTCGCCGATTTGTTGGGCATGGTTCGTCTCCCCGCGCAAGATCACACCCAGGCAGATGATGGCCGACCACGACGGCGACGCTCCCGCCAGTCGCGAGGCCACCGCCGGAATTTCAAACGCCCCCGGCACCCGGATGACTCGGACGGTTTTTATGCCGGCCTCCACCAGTGTCCGTCGTGCGGCCTTGACCATGGCATCGACATAGCGGGCGTTGTAGCGCGAGGCGACAATGGCAAAAGCGCCGCCTGCCGCGCGAACTTTGTTCTTTTTGACCGGGGTAAGCATCTGATTCCTTGCCGCTGGCTGGCCGTCTCTTAAAGCAGGTGCCCCAGTTTCTCGCGCTTGGTGCGAAGATATTTTTCGTTATACCGATTGGGACGGATCTTGATTGGAACCTGCTTGATGATTTCCAACCCGTAGCCTTCCAGTCCGATGACTTTGCGCGGGTTGTTGGTCAGGAGCGAAATGGTTTTCAATCCCAGATCGACTAGGATTTGCGCGCCCAATCCGTATTCGCGCAAGTCCATCCCGTAGCCCAGTTTGAGATTGGCTTCGACGGTGTCGTAGCCGTTTTCCTGCAATTTGTAGGCCTGGATCTTTGAGGCGAGGCCGATGCCGCGGCCTTCTTGTCTCATATATACTATAACGCCGTGGCCGGCCGCCGCGATCTGGCGCATGGCTTGATGCAGTTGCGGCCCGCAATCGCAACGGCGCGAACCAAAAACATCGCCGGTCAGACATTCGCTGTGGACTCGCACCAGGACATTTTTCTTCCCTTGCACGTCGCCCTTGACCAGGGCGAGGTGGTTCTGTCCATCGGTTTTCGAGCGGTAGAGATGCAGGTTAAAATCACCGTAGGCGGTGGGCAACCTGACCACTTCAATCCGCTCCACCAATTTTTCGCGGGTGCGCCGGTAATGGATCAAGTCCTCAATGGCGCAAATTTTCAGCTTGTGATGCCGGGCGAAACGGCGCAGTTCGGGCAGCCGCGCCATCGTGCCGTCGTCGCTCATGATTTCGCAAATGACTCCTATGGGGCGAAGGCCGGTCAGCTTGACTAGGTCCACCGTGGCCTCGGTGTGGCCGGCGCGTTGCAGAACGCCGCCCGGCTTGGCGCGCAGGGGAAAAACATGGCCCGGCTGCACCAATTGCGCGGGCGTGGCCGCCGGATCGGCCATCACTTTGATCGTCGCGGCCCGGTCGCCGGCGCTGATGCCGGTGGTGATGCCTTTGGCGGCATCAACGCTGACCTGAAAATCGGTGCGGTAGCTTTCCTGGTTATGCACCACCATTTCTTCAATGCCCAATTTTTTCAGGCGCTCGGATATGGTCGGAACGCAAATCAACCCGCGCCCGTGCCGCGCCATGAAATTGATGGCGGCGGGCGTCACACGTTCGGCGGCCATGACCAAATCCCCCTCATTTTCCCGGTCGGCATCGTCCACCACGATGACCATTTTGCCCTTGCGCAAATCCGCCACGACAGACTCAACCGCATCGAACGATTCCTTCATGATGTGAAATTACGGCGGCGGGGGTTAAAAGAAAAGACCGGAGAACGGCCGGCGGACGGGATTTTGATTTGCCCGCCGGGGGCGGATTGACCACTGATATGGGACAGATGGCATTTCCAAGTGTCCATGACAATTTGGATGCGCTACAGTCTGAGCTTGGAAACGTCGCGCAAAATATAACGCAGGCTTTTCGATTCACGGATAATCTCCAACTTCGGCCTTCGTGGGAGGGGGGCTTGGGCGTAAGCTGCGGGCCATGAATGATTCAACCAACACGCCCGTATGGACCTGACGAAGTTGGGCTGGAATGCCGACCTCAACCAGCAGTTCGCGCCCTACCATGCCAAGGGTCTGGTGCCGGCTCGCGTGGCGGTGGAGGATAAACATTTCTTCCGCGTCTGGACTGCGGATGCGGAACTTCTCGCGCAAGTCACCGGCAATTGCCTCCACCAAGCCCGCGGGGCCAATTCAAAACTTCCCAAAGTCGGGGATTGGGTCGCCGTAAAACTTGTTGCCAACGAGGAGAAGGCCATGATTCAGGCCATCCTGCCGCGACGCACCCAACTCTGCCGCAAGATGACCGGCCGCGGCAGCACTGAGCATGTTCTCGCCACGAATATCGACACGGCGTTCATGGTGACCGCCGCGGACGCGAGCTTCGACGCTGCGCGTCTGGAGCAGATGCTGGTCATGGCCCACGAAAGCGGTGCGCGCCCGGTGGTCCTTCTCAATAAAATCGATTTGTGCGACGATCTTGACGCAAGGCTCGCGGACGCCACTCGCGTGGCCGGCGGCGCTTTGGTGCTCG
>CAZLEE010000075.1:0-19148 GCA_964558455.1 uncultured Verrucomicrobiota bacterium
ATCGTTCGCCGGTGTATCAAATCGCCATGCTCTACTTTGTCGCTGGCAAACTGGAAATACCGTTCTATTGATACCCATTACAAACGTCGAAGAAGCGTATTTCTTTGGCTTGAGGAATTCCTCCCCCAAGCTTTCGTCTCGTGGCGTAAGCGAGGGTGATCCATGCCCATGGTTCATCTGGCTCCAGTTTAGCGAGTTGAGCGGCAATTTCGGCAGCGACATCCCATCTCCCAGCCTTTGCACAAATCTCATATCTGACAGCCAGGACGGATGGATGGGACCTGTTCTGCGGCGTGATCTTCTCCAACTCCTCATTCGCCTCTTGCCAGTTGCCAAGGCCAAGCAGCCTTCGGCGGCATTAAGGTAAATCAGGTCAGGTGGTTCAAGTTTCATTATCATTCCGAACGTGCAATATTCCATTCCCAGCCCACTGTAAAGCTGGCTTCTGCCCAGGCCGGCGGGGGAGCCGGACGCAGCCCCGGCCCCCCGTTGCCCTTAACCTTGTTTAATACTCTAATAACTGTCCCGAGGGATTACTGGACTGATATGGCGCCGCCACACCCACGCTCGCGCGCAAAAAAATGACTTGCGAATCTGTGGAATGGAGGAAGATCATGAAATGTCTACACTGGTCGCGGGCAAGAAACCAAGTGGGAAATTCCAGATGAGTGAAAATATGAAAACAAAGATTCTTTCTAAAATGCTGTTTCCGCTAGCGGCATTCCTGATGCTGTCCATGACGCAAACTGTAATCGCCCAGGCCACCTTCTCCATCAGTGACTCCGAGTTTTTGCTGAACGGTAAACCATTTCTTATCAAGGCGGGCGAAATGCACCCAGCGCGTGTTCCGCATGAGTATTGGGCTGACCGGCTCAAGATGATACACGCAATGGGGCTGAACACGGTTTCGATTTATGTTTTCTGGAATCAGCACGAGCCGCGCGAAGGCGAATTCAATTTTTCAGGCGACGCAGACATTGCGCGGTTTGTGCGGCTTGCACAGAAGGAAGGGTTGTGGGTCATTCTTCGCCCCGGTCCGTATTGCTGCGCGGAATGGGAATTCGGCGGCTATCCGTGGTGGCTGCTCAAGCAACACGATTTGAAAGTACGCAGCCAGGATCCGCGCTTTCTCGCGGCAGCGGCGGTTTACATGAAGAAACTCGGCAAACAGCTCGCGCGGCTGCAAGTTACGCGCGGCGGGCCGATCATTTTGGTGCAAGTGGAAAACGAATACGGCAGCTACGGCACGAACCATACTTACATGCAGAAAATTCTCGACATGGATCGCGCTGCTGGTTTTGACGTGCCGTTTTTCACCGCTGACGGCGGCGGCAACATGATGGCCGGCGGTCATCTGCCCGAAGCTTTGCCGGGACTCAACGGCGGCGACGGCCCGGACATCATGAAACAGATCGGCAAGTATCGTCCGACCGGTCCGTGGTTCGTCCCGGAATTTTACCCTGGCTGGCTGGATCATTGGGGCGAGCCTCACGCGCAGGTCGGCCTCGGCGGGCTGGCGCGTGAAACCGAGTGGAAACTGACCAACAATGTCTCGTTTTGTTACTACGTGATTTACGGCGGCACGTCGTTCGGCTTCATGAATGGCGCGAACTATGGCAGTCATTTCCAGCCGCAGCCGACGAGCTACGACTACAATTCGCCGATGGATGAAATGGGCCGGCCCACCCAGAAATATTTTGCGTTGCGGGAGGTGCTGGCAAAGCACCTCGCCTCAGGCGAAACAATGCCGGACGTTCCAGCCACCACGCCGGTGATTGAAATTCCAAAAATCGAACTGACCGAGTCGGCCAGTATTTTTGACAATCTCGGCACCCCGGTGAAATCAGAAAAGCCCTTGAGCTTTGAAGACCTCGACCAGGGTTACGGCTACGTTTTGTATCGCACGAAAATATCCGGACCGGTGGATGCGACGCTGAAAATAAGGGAGCTTCGCGATTATGCGATTGTTTGTGTTGATGGCCGCCGGGTGGCGGCGCTTGATCGGCGTCATAAGCAGGATGCGGTCACCTTGAAAATCACAAGTCCGGCCGCAACCCTCGACATCCTGGTTGAGAACGGCGGTCGCATCAACTACGGCGACCAGATGTCTGACAATCGCAAGGGCATCACCGAATCGGTCACGCTTGGCGATCGTGAGCTGGCCGGCTGGGAAATGTACAAATTCCCGTTCGACGGGGGATTCTCGCTGCGATTTAAATCCATCGCGCAAGCCGCCGCTCCGGCGGTGCATCGCGGCATCTTTACATTGTCGCGGCTGGGCGACACATTTCTAGATATGCGCGGTTGGGGCAAAGGAATTGTCCTGGTCAACGGGCACAATCTTGGCCGTTACTGGAATATCGGTCCACAGCAGACATTGTATCTGCCCGGCGTCTGGCTCAAAAAGGGTCGGAATGAAGTTGTGGTGTTTGAACAGTTAAAAGACGACGTTTCCAGTCTTGGTGCAATCGGGTCCCCAATTCTCAATCAACTCGCCAAGACCGAGAACGCGCCGCCGCCCGACAGATAAATGTGGCAGGCGAACAATGGTTTAGTCACCAATCGGCGCCCTGCATGTCTTCCGGGCTTGGATGCTGTGCGCGATCAGCTTGAAATGAAGTCGTCGATTGCACTCGTTAACGATCTTGCTAGAATGGGACGGAATTTGCAGCCACGTTGGTTGAGCATTATGAACAGACTGCCGCAGAAAACTTCGCTAGTGCTTCAGACCGCTACCGTAATCCTTGAAGAGATTGCATCTGGGCGGTGGTCGCGGTGGCTGCCGGGGGAACATGAGTTGTGCGGTCAGCTACATGTTAGCCGACGAACCATCAGGGCAGCCTTGGAGCAGTTGGGCCGGGAAGGACTCGTGAGATGTGGTCAGGGCAAGCGGCGGGAGATCACCGGAAAACAAAGCCATGACCAGAAGTCTGTGAACAAGCTGGTGGTGCTGCTGATACCGGTGCCGCTGCTCTCGGTAAGCCCTTTTGGGGTGTTTTTGATCGACCACTTGCGAGAGCACTTGGCCGAAAAGGGCTATCTTCTTGAGACTCATGCCAGCAGGGTGCCGTACCGGACACGCTTGCCGCAGGAACTGGAGAACCTCGAAGCATCGCTGCGGCCGGCTGGCTGGGTGCTCTTTCAATCCACCGAACCCATGCAGCGATGGTTTTCGGACCGGCACCGTTCCTGTGTGGTTGTTGGTTCTCGTTACGAGAAGATCCAACTTCCGTCGGTGGACACCGATTACGGGGCGGTTTGTCAGCATGCGGTGGGGCAGTTCGTGGCACGCGGACGCCGCTGCCTGGTATTGCTCAATCCAGATCCCGGGGCTGCGGGGGATGAGAAAACGCGCGAGGGTTTCTTGAAAGCGGCGGACAAGACCCAACTCGCGGATTTGAGGGCCGAGGTGGTGCGGCACGACGGCACGGTGGGGAGCATCTGTGCCCGGCTGGACAACCTGATGGCTCGCTCCCAACCACCCAACGGCTTAATGGTCTCGCGTCCCCTGCATGTGCTGACGGTGGTGGGCCACCTGTTGCGCCGGGGATTTCACATTCCGAAAGACGTGGCGGTGATCTCGCGGGACGACGACTCTTTCCTGGAGGACTTGGTGCCGAGCGTCGCAAGGTATTCGAGAAACCCAAAGGTTTTTGCCTCCAAGGTTTCATCCGTCGTCTTGCAGATGGTGCATGGAGCCAAGCACTTTCCTGATCACAAGATCATGCCTCGTTTTATAAACGGAGAAACCTTGGGGTAGGCTCTTCGTCCGCCTCCCGGAGTGTTCAGGTTAGGAAGCGACCGCCGCTTGTCCCGCAAAGGAACAGGCTATTCCTGCTGGCAGGGCGGCGGGAGCCATCATATTCTTGGGTCAATGATGGCGAATGCGTTACCGCTAGTCCCTGGCCGGCAGATGAGTTGTCAACTCGGCTTGCAGTCGTCCTTTGCCGGTGTGTCCTTGGAGTGGCAAAAGCTTTCACCCATGCCGGACCGGGCCGGGCTGGGTGCTCCATTTGCCGGGGTCAGTCACGGGAGGCTGCTCGTGGCCGGGGGCGCCAATTGTCCTCAAGCGGCGCCAGGGGAAGGGGGTCAGAAGGTTTGGTATGACACGGTCTATGCGTTGTCGGAAGCCTGCGGGGAGTGGAAAAGGGTAGGGCAACTTCCCCGGCCTTTGGCGTACGGCGTTTCTCTGACTGCGCTGGACGGCATGATTTGCCTTGGAGGCAGTGACGCTCAACGGCATTACCGGGACGCGTTTGTGGTGGAATGTGATGGTGGCAAAATTCAAGTCAAGCTGCTGCCGCCATTGCCGCAGCCCATGGCAAACGGTTCGGGAGCAATGCTCGGCACAACCGTCTATGTGGCCGGAGGCATTGAGAGTCCCGACTCGACGCGCGTGCTGCGGACGTTTTGGACGCTGGACTTGGCGGCGCGTCAGCCGGCGTGGCGCGAACTGGAGCCGTGGCCTGGCCCCGCGCGCATGTTGGCAGTTGCCGCGGTTCAGGACGGAGCGTTCTTTCTGGTCAGTGGCGTCGATCTGAGTTCCGATGTTGAGGGCAAACCTGTGCGTCACTATCTCAGGGATGTTTATCGGTACGAGCCGGGAGCGGGGTGGTCCCGGAAGGCCGACATCCCGCGGGCGGCGGCGGCCGCGCCTTCGCCTGCGCCCCAATGGGGCCAAACTCAGTTTCTGGTGCTATCCGGAGATGACGGCACCAAACTCGGTTTTCAGCCGCCGGAGCAACACCCCGGCTTCGCCAGAGACATCCTGGCATACGACACCACTTCGGACACCTGGACCGAAGCAGGACGGGTGCCGGTTACCCAAGTGACGGTCCCGGCAGTGGCTTGGAATGGCCAATACGTGTTTCCCAATGGAGAGATCAGGCCCAGGGTGCGAACGCCGGAGGTCTGGAGCTTAAGCCTCCCCGGCGCGCCAGCCTCCAGGCACACCTCTAAGAAATAACCATTTTACAGTATGAATAAACTTAAACTCAGTGGACTTGTTCCAGCCGCCCATACCCCCTTTAAGGCCGACGGCTCCTTGAATCTCGCTCCGGTCGAAGCCCAGATGGAGCATCTGCTTCGTCACGACATGGGCGTCGCGTTCATCGGTGGCAGCACCGGCGAAAGCCAATCCCTTTCCTACGAGGAGCGACGCCAGCTTACCGAACGCTGGATGGAGGCGTCGCGGGGCACGACGCTCAAAGTAGTGGTGCATGTGGGTTCCAACTGCCTTGCGGATGCAAAAAACCTCGCCGCCCAGGCGGACAAACTGGGAGTGGCGGCCATTGCGGCTATCGCGCCGTACTATTTCAAGCCGCGCACACTGGAGAACCTCGTGGATTGGTGCGCCGAAATTGCCGCTGCGGCTCCGGAAACCCCCTTCTACTTCTATGATGTGCCGGTGCTGACCCACGTGAATTTCTCGATGCCCGCGTTCCTGGCACAGGCGGCCGATCGCATCCCCACCTTGAACGGGATTAAATTCACCAACAACGATCTGATGGCGTATCAACTCTGCTTGCAAGCGGATGACAGGGCCTTCGACATCCCATGGGGCATCGATGAATGCATGCTGGCGGCTTTCGCCCTGGGTGGAACTGGCGCCGTGGGGAGCACTTATAATTTTGCCGCGCCCGTCTTCCATCGTTTGTTGGCCGCGCTTGCCTGCGGTGACGTGAGAGCCGCCCAAGAGCAACAGCGCCGAGGCACTGCCTTGATTCAACTGCTTTTGGGCTACGGCTACATGGGTGCTTCCAAAGTAATCATGAAATGGCTTGGGGTGGACGTGGGGCCCTGCCGGCAGCCAATCGGGAACCTCAATTCTGAACAAGCGGCCAAGCTCCGGCGCGAACTGGAGGTCTGTGGCTTCTTTGAATGGGGCCAGAAACCCAAGAAGGCCGGTCGAGCGGCTCTTGCGAAGGCCTGACGGTTCGTCGGCTTGGTGTCACTATCCCGGCATATGAGTGTGCAACTGCTTGCCAACGTCCGCATGGTTTTACCGGGCGAGCGTATGCTATCCGGCAGCGTGCTAATTGACGATGGCATAATTGTCGCCATCAACCCGGTTGAAACGCCGGAGAGCGCCTCGTGCATTGACTGTCGCGATGGTTTGCTCACCCCGGGGCTGATTGATATGCACACGCATGGCATCCAGAGCTATTGTTATCATTGCGATCAGCCCGCCGCAGAATTCGCCGCCGCGTTGCGAGTACTCCCCCAATACGGCACGACCTGCGTGGTGCCGACCATTGTGCCTCCGCCAAAGGCTAGATTGCTTGAACCCCTAGCCCGGCTGTTTGAAACGTTGCTGCGCGGGGCCGGCGCAGTTGTGCCCGGTTTTCACCTCGAAGGGCCTTTTGTGGCCTTGGGGGGCGCGGCTTGCCCGACCCTCCCGGGAGATCTCGGTTTGCTCGACGACCTCATTGCGTCCTGCGGACGCCACGTTTCGATCATGTCCGTCAGCCCCGAGCAGAAGGACATTGTCCCGGTGATCCAACGCTTGCGCGAACGGAGCATCCTCTCTTTCATCACGCACACGCGCGCAAGCGTGGAGCAGACCGAGGCGGCGATCGACGCCGGCGCCCGGCATGCGACCCATTTCTACGACGTGTTTCCTGTGCCGGAAGAGACGGATGCGGGCGTGCGGCCCGTGGGGGCCGTGGAGGCGATCCTGGCTGATTCACGGACGAGCGTGGACTTTATCTGCGACGGCGTTCATGTGCATCCAACCGCGATTCGAGCGGCGGTTGCGGCCAAGGGCTGGGAGAAGGTCATGCTGATCACCGATTCAAACATCGGCGCGGGGTTGCCAAGCGGCGAATACGATACTCCCTGGGGATACCAAGTGCGGATAGCGCCTGGTGATGCGGCGCGCCACGCAAGCAAGGGATTCCTGGCGGGCAGCGCCTTGACGATGGACGTGGGAATGAAGAACCTGCTGCGTTGGCTGGCGCCCGTCTTGGCGCCGGAGCAAATCTGGGCCATGGGCACATTGAACCCGGCCCGCTTGCTAGGGTTGACGAACAAAGGGCGGATCGCGCCGGGCGCCGATGCGGACTTGGTTCTGTGGGACCAGCAACTGAACGTATTGAAAACGTGGGTTGGCGGACAATGCCTCTTCACCCGCGACGAGACCTTATGAAAGCATTCAAGTTCAGCCCGGCTATGTTCATTCCCTTTCGGGACCCGAAGACGGTCGAGCGCGTGCGGAAGATCAAGCGCAAGGACATCACCCGCCATCGGAACCCGGATTTCCAAATCCAGGTCTTGCCGGACGCCGACATCGAGTTTCTATGGATCGCTGATATGTTCCACCGCATCCAGCAAGCCGCCGAGGAACAGCGGAAGGTGGTTCTCATTACCCCCAACCCCTGGCCTTCCTACGCAAAGGTGGCCTACTTGATCAACAAGTTCCGCGTGAACTGCAGGCACCTTCATACCTTCAATATGGATGAGTATGCCAATGAACACGGCAACATTGCCCCGGAGAACTGGCCCCTTGGCTTTGCCCACGCTTTCCAGAAATACTTTTATTCGCAGATCGATCCCAAGCTGCGGCCGCCGGCAAAGCAAATTCACGGCCTCACCAACAAGAACCTGCCAGACTACGGCCAGATGCTAGCCGACTTGGGCGGGGCGGACATTTGCTACAGCGGCCCGGGTTGGACCGGTCACCTGGCTTTCATTGAACCCGACGCGCCGGAGTTTGCCGCCGCCAGCCTCGAGGAATGGAAGCAGCTTGGGCCGCGTGTTTGCACCCTAAGCCCATTCACCATTGCGCAGAACTCGCTGCACGGGAGCTTTGGCGCCAGCGGGGACCTCTGCGCCGTGCCGCCCAAGGCGGCGACCATCGGCCCCGCGCAGGTCATCGCCGCCAAACATCGGATTGACCTGCACGCGATCAGCGTGGGCGGCTCGCCCATTTCCTGGCAGCGATTCACCACGCGCCTCGTGCTGCACGGGCCGGTCACCCCTCTCGTGCCCGAGTCGATCCTGCAGACGCTGCGCACCGATGTCTGGGTGTCGGAAAGCGCTGCGCAGGATATTGAGCCGCGGTGGAACATTGGCTATTAACCTCAACCGAAGAAATCTATGCTGAATGAACTAATTGAAGCCGGCTGGTCACACGTTGATCTGGAGCAAGTCCCGAACATCCAGGAGCCACCGCCAGGCCCGAAATCGAAGGCGATGCACGCGCGCTGCACCAAACACTTCAAGGGGCTGAGCAGCCAGGTGAAACTCTTTCCGGTGGTATTCGAGTCCGGCTCTGGCTGCACACTGCGGGACGTGGACGGCAATACCTATCTGGATTTCTCCTCCGGCATTTACGTCACCACGCTGGGCCATTGCCATCCGAAGATAACGCAAGCTATTCAGAAGCACGCCGGCATGCTGATGAACGCGCATGATTTCACCACGCCAGTCAAGATGGCGCTCGTGGAGAAGCTGGCTGAGGTATTGCCCGGCGACCTCAAAGGCTTCCAGTTCTACGACTGCGGCACCGCCGCCGTGGAGGCCGGCTTGCGCGTTTGCCGTGCTGCCACGAAGAAATGGGAGTTCATTTCCTGCTTCCACGATTTCCACGGCAAGACCTATGGGGCGGTCTCGCTGGCGGACTTTAGGTCGTTCGTCTATGGCTCGGTGCGCGCGCCGGGCATGCACCTGGTCCCGCGCCCGGATCCTTATCGGCCTTGTTGGATCAAACCGGACGGGACGATTGACACCGACCGCTACATCCAGTTCTACGAGGAATACCTGATGCGCGGCACCGTCGGGCAGGTTGCGGGCTTTGTGCTGGAGCCGATTCAGGGCTGGGGCGGGTCGGTCATACCGCCGGACGACTTCTTCCCCAAGCTGCGCCGTTTGTGCGACAAGCACAAAGTGCTGCTAATGGCGGACGAGGTGCTGACCTCATGGGCCCGAACCGGCAAGTGGCTCTGTATGGAACACTGGGGCGTGGTGCCGGATGTGGTGACGATCGGCAAGGGCTTCGGCAACGGATTTCCGGTTACCTGCGTGGCTGTGCGGGAGTCTTACATGGAATCCTTCGAATCCATCTCCGCCTCCTCGAGCTATGGAGGCAACCCGATGGCCTGCGCCGCCGCCCTGGCCAGCATTGAGGTCATCGAAGAGGAGAACCTGCTGGAGCGCTCGCTGCACCTGGGCGAACTGGCCCTCAAGCGGATGCGGCAGATGTTGTCTGAGCACAAGATCATCGGCGATGTCCGGGCCAAGGGCTGCCTGATGGGAATTGAACTCGTCAAAGACCGCGGCACCAAGGAGCCGTTTGGTGAGGCGGGCAAGCGGGTTTATCAAAAAGCCTTTCAGAAGGGCCTCGCCTGGATTCCCGCCGGTCACATCCTGCGCATGAGCCCGCCGGTCATCATGGAAGACGAAGCCTTGCTCAAGGGCCTGGACATGATCGACGAGGCGATTGGAGAGACTGAACAGGAGCTTGGCTACCGATGAAGCCCGTGCGCTTCGGGATAATCGGCTGCGGGCTCATGGGGCGGGAGTTCGCCAGCGCGGCGGCGCGTTGGTGCCATCTGCCGGACATGCCGGCGCGGCCGGAGATCGTGGCGCTCTGCGACCAGAACCTTGGCTCGCTCAAGTGGTATCAGGACAACTTTCCCACCGTTGCGCAGGTGACCCAGGACTATCGGGCTGTCCTAGCGAACCCCGATGTGGATGCCGTCTATGTCGCCCTGCCGCACAACCTGCACCGGGAGGTGTATTGTGCCGCCATTGAGGCCGGCAAGCATCTCCTGGGCGAGAAGCCCTTCGGGATGACCAAGCCCGATTGCGAGGCGATCGTGGCCTCGGCCCAGGCGCATCCCAAGGTGCTTGTGCGCTGTTCCTCCCAGTCGATCTTCTTTCCTGCGGTGCAGCGGATCGGGGAGATGATTGAGCGCAATGCCTTCGGCCGTATCATAGAACTGCATACCGGGTTTCTGCATTCGAGCGACATGGATGCCAGCAAGCCGATCAACTGGAAGCGCATGGTTGAGATCAACGGCGAATATGGCGTCATGGGTGATCTTGGCGCGCATGCCTGCCACTTGGCGTTCCGAGCGGGCTGGGTCCCGCGCAATGTGCGCGCGATCCTGTCGGACATCGTCAAGGAGCGCCCGGACGGCAAAGGCGGCCGTGTACCATGCAAGACATGGGACAACGCCACCTTGTTGTGCGAGGCTGCCCCGGCCGGAGCCGAACCATTCCCCTGGGTGCTGCGCGTTCACCGCATAGCTCCAGGCCAGAAGAACAACTGGTATACCGAGGTTTACGGCACTCGCGCTTCGGCCCGGTGGACCAGTGTTAAAGCCGACCTGCTGGAGATCATGGAATATGATGGAGGCGAACAAACGTGGTGCCAGGTTCAGACCGGCCATGAAACCGCGTTCAAGTCCATTACTGCCCCCATTTTCCAGTTTGGATTCAGCGATGCCATCCTGCAAATGTGGGCGGCGTTCATGCACGAACTGATCCACGGCCAGCCGTTAAAGAAGTTTGCCAGTTGTCTCACCCCCGAGGAAGCCCTCCTCAGCCATAGTCTCTTCACCGCTGCCCTGGAGTCCCAGAAGAATAGCACCGCGGTTTCCGTTCAGCGGTATGCGTGCTTTGGCCGGAAACCTGCGCTGCTGTCGCCGGGCGAGGGAGGAGCACGATGAGTTTGCAGGCCGGCGTCGCCGTGCGAGACATCAGCCCGCGTAAACCAGTCTTCCTGGTTGGCTACCCGCATGTGCCGCGCATTTCGACCGGGATTCATGACCAGCTGCTCGCCTCGGCGTTTTACCTTTCCAATGGCGGAACTGCGTTGCTGCTGATCTCAGTGGACGTGTTGTTCATCTCCCGGGAATCGGCCGATACCTGCAGGACGGCGATCGCCCGCGCCTGCGGCGTGCCCGTTTCCAACATCCTCATCAGCGCCACGCACACCCATTCGGCGCCGGTGACGGTCACGATGCTTGCCTGGCGAGATGATCCGGTCGTGCCCGCGCCGGACGCTGAATACATGGTAATCTTCCACGCCGGGATCGTCCAGGCGGCCACGGCAGCCTGCCAGGCAGCTCGTCCGGCGCAGCTCGCGGTAACCACCGCGCAAGTTGAAGGGGTTGGCTGCAACCGCCTGGCACCCGACGGGCCCTTTGATTCCGAAACCGGCCTGCTGGCCGTCCGCTCGGAGGGCAAGCTGCTGACGCTGACCCTGGCGTATGGCATGCACCCGACTGTTCTGCACGAGGATTCTCGATTGGTCTCTTCGGACTTTCCGCACTATGCCCGCCAGCGTCTGAGCGAGGCCTTCCCCGGCCTGACCACCATTTACCATACCGCTCCCTGCGGCAATCTCAGTCCGCGATACCATGTTCGCAGCCAGACCTTCGCGGAAGCCGAGCGGCTCGGCCGCAAGCTTGGGGACTCGGTCGTGGTTGCCTTGCGGCAACTCCGGGACGAGGATTTCCGAAGTGAAGTTCCCCTGGCGGCTCTGCAAGGCTACGCCGATTTAGTGCCCAACCGCTTTCCGACGGTGAACGAGGCGCACCTGGCTTTGCGCGAAGCCCAACAACATTTCGAGCAGCTCAAACGTGAAGGCGCACCGCATGGGCCGTTGCGGACGGCCGAGTGCGTGATTTTCGGTTGCGAAGAGGGCCTTACACTAGCCCTGGCCCAGGCAGACGGTCAGACTGCCAGGCTCCAGGAACAATACCGCAAAGCGGAAGTGCAGATCTTTCGGTTCGGCGACACGCTCCTGACCGGCCTCCCAGGAGAGCAATTCATCGAGTACGCCCTCCAGCTCAAACGGGCGGCCCCAGCCCGGAGTTTTGTCGTCAGCCTGGCCAACGGCGAACTGCAAGGCTACATCGTTACTCCCGAGGCGCGAAACCAAGCGAGTTACGAAGCCGCGTTTGCGCTCTTTGCGGCCGAATCGGGCCAGCGCCTGGTCGATGTCGCGTTGGACTTGTCGAGGAAGCTGTGGAAATGATCCTGGCAATCGATTGCGGTTCGACCAATCACAAGGTCGCGCTGTTCGACGAGAAACTCCGGCGGCTATCGACTTGCTCGACACCGGTTGCCTACACCGTCAGAAACGCTGAACGGGTCGAGTTCGAGCCGGAGAAGATTTGGCAGGACACGCTTTCTTTGATTCGACAGGCATGCGTCACGGCCCAGGTCCAGCCCAGGCAAATCACGACGATCTCTCTGGCCAGTCAAGCCCAAACCTTCACGTTAATCGATGCCCAGGGCGAGGCAATCGTCCCGTTCCTGAGCTGGGCCGACAAGCGCGCGGAAGAGGAATCAGCCGAGCTGACGGAGAGAATGGGCGCCGGCTTTCATCGGCATTGCAGTTTTTCAGCTCCGCTGGCCCAACTCCAAGTCTCCAAGCTGCTCTGGTTTGCGCGGCGTCTTGCCCCGGGACTGCTGGCGCGGACCCGGGTGGTTTCCTTGCCCTCGTTCCTGGCCTTCCGTTTGGCGGGGGTGCGGGGATCGGATTCCAACCTGGCGGCGATGAGCGGCCTCTATTCGCTCGCCAAGGCAGGTTGGTGGACCGAAGCGCTCTCCGCCTGCTCCATGAGAGGAGAGGATTGCGAATGTCTAGTCGAGGCGGGGACGCCGATTGCCGCTCGCGCGCGTTGCCCGGAACTGGGCCTCGCGCCCGGGCTTCGCGTCGTCTTTGCCGGAAACGACCAGACGGCTGGAGCTTACGCCAATGGCATCAAGGCCGAAAACCTGGTGGTCACGTTGGGTACCGCCCTGGTGGCCTACCGGTTGGCCGGCGACACGGCTGGCCCGTTCTCCGCCGCCGGGTGTTGGGGGCCTTTTCCAGGCGGCGGCTTTTATGAGTTGGTGACGCGGGATGAAGGGTGCGCCGCGCTGGATTGGGCGGTGGCACAATCAAGCCCCGGAGATGATCCCGGATTTCTCAAACGCGCGGCGAGGGCGCCTTGCGGAAGCGCGTTGTTTTATCCGCAGCGCGTGCCCTTCCGGGACGCCTGGGTGGGGCCGGTTGATCGGGCGGGCCGGGCCCGGGCAGTTTTTGAGGGCATTAGCTTCTCGCTGCGCGAGCTGGTTGAGCAAATGCCCCCACTTGGAAACGGACGGTCCACGGTGACAGCCATCGGCGGAGGAAGCGCCAGCCCGTGGTGGCTGGAGATGCTGGCCAATATCCTGAACCGTCCTGTGCGCCGCGGTCAGGGTGATATTCTGTTGGGAGCCGCCATGCTGGCCCGGCCTGGAATCGAGCCAGCGTTGGACGCTGATGCAGTTTGTTTCGTTCCAGAGTTGAAGCGAGTCGAAGAATATGAGCAAGTGTATCAGCAATGGCAACAACGCGCGCCCACCATGGCGAAAGTATGAACACTGAGGATTCCCGCCACGCACTGCCCTACACCGATGCCAAGAAGGTGGGGGCCGCCGATTTTTACTTCGGCATCAACGCCACATTCGGCTTCATCCAACAACTATTCGGTCTGGAGGGTTTGCGCCGGTATTGGCGGGGCCTTGGGGACAAGTATTACTCGCCGGTCAGCGCGGCCTGGAAGACGGGCGGCCTGCCGGCCGTGGCCGCTTATTGGCGCGCCTTCTTCGCGGCGGAACCGGGCGCGGAGGTCGAGGTGATTTTGGACTCTGCCAGCGTGATTCTTGAGGTGCGCGCCTGCCCTGCCATTACACACCTGCGCGCTCACGCCCGGCGAATCGTTCCCTGCTTTTGCCAGCATTGCTACTACGTTTCCGAAGCGATGGCCGCCCCGGCGGGCTTGACCGTCCGGGTTGAAGGCGGCAACGGCTCTTGCCGTCAGACGTTTCTGCCGCGGCAGGAGCATCTGCCGGCGCAGGATTTGAATCAGATTAAGGAGGCGAAATGATAGGCGTTTATGATTTCTGCGGCCATTACGACTGGACGTTCGAATGGTTGCGCCAAACGGGCGGCGAGGCGCTGGTCCGGGAGTATTGGGACGAAGCGATCCATCAAAACTCCCAGCGACATGCTTGTGAACTCATCCAACAACAGGGGTTCGCCGGCATGGCGACCTATTGGGGCCATACCTTGAGCCACGAAGGCGCAGGTTACGACACCACCGTCGCCGAGGGTGTGTTTCGAATTGACATGCACGAGTGTCCCTCGAAAGGTTTTTTGCTTCGCAACCACCTGGGTGCTTACCACGATTATTGCAACCATTGCATGGGTTGGATCGGTCCGATGCTTCAGGAAGCCGGTTTTGCAGTGGACCATGAACACAATCATTGCGGCCAGTGCTGGTGGGAGATGCGCCGATTAAGCGATGATAGCCCGCCGAGCGGGCCGGGGATGCTGGCTGGCCCGCACGATGTCAGGCTTTGCCCGGACTGGAGCCAGACAGGGACAAAACACGATCTTTATTGCCGCAGCAACCACCCCGACCACAAGGTTTGAGAGTGACCGGATGAGCCAACCTCCGCAGAAACCGCTCCAGCTTGACACGCCGCCGGTCTCCGTGAGGGGGTCAGAGGCGCGCGCTTTCGCTTACGGCTGGACTATTGTTGGCCTGCTTTGGTTTGTCGCCTGCCTGAATTACTTTGATCGGCTGATGCTGATCTCGATGCGCGAGTCGGTGAAGGCCGACATTGTCATGAGCGAAGCCCAGTTTGGCTTGCTGACCTCGATTTTCCTATGGGTTTACGGGGTCATGAGTCCGCTGGGAGGGTTCATCGCGGACCGCTTCAGCCGCAAATGGGCGATCATCGGCAGCGTGGCGATGTGGTCGGCCATGACCTGGCTGACCGGGCAAGTCCATAGCTTCCATGGCCTGTTTATTGTCCGGGCGCTCATGGGGGTCAGCGAGGCCTTTTACATCCCGGCCGCGCTGGCACTCATAGCTGAGTGGCATCATGGGTCCACCCGCTCGTTAGCCACCGGCATCCACATGTCGGGCCTGTATGCCGGCGCGGCTTTGGGGGGATTAGGCGGCTATATCGCCGAATATTGCGGCTGGCGCCGGGGCTTTACCTGGTTTGGCCTGCTCGGCATCGTCTATGCCATGGTGCTGCTCTTCGGCCTGCGCGACGGCGGGCCGGGAGATGCTGCGGCTGGCGCGCTTCGACGCCAGGAACGAAAAAACTGCCGTTGGTCGCAAGGGTTGCGGGCTCTGTTCGGGGAGCCATCTTTTCTCGCTCTCTTAACCTACTTCAGCTTGGCGGCGCTGGCGAGCTGGGGCTTGAGCGGTTGGTTGCCAACCTTCTTGCGCGAGCAATTCTCCCTCGGCCAGGGCAAGGCCGGGCTTTCGGCCACCGGTTACATCCAGCTTGGCTCCTACCTCGGGGTTCTGCTTGGCGGGGTATGGTCCGACCGTTGGGTGCAGCGCACGCCCCGCGGCCGGCTTTACATCGTCGTCGCCGGCTTTTGCCTTGGGGCCCCCGGCGTCTTTTTGCTGGCCGGCACCCACCAGTTCGCCATTGCGATTGGCGGCATGCTGCTCTACGGCCTGGCACGAGGGTTTTCGGACGCCAACACCATGCCGATTCTTTGCCAGATCGTCAGCAAAAAATACCGGGCCACCGGCTACGGCTTTTTGAACCTCTGCAGTACCCTGGCCGGCGGGGTGATGATCTACCTGGGAGGCGTGATGCGCGACGCCCAGACCGGCCTGGTCAGAGCATTTCAAACCGCGGCGATCGCCCTGATAATGGCCGCCGTGGTGCTGCTGGCCGTCCGGCCAAGCCGGTCGAAAGAAGAGAGCTAGCGGCCCCGGCGAGACCATGACAGGTCCCATAAAGATACAAGAAAAAGAAACTTTGAAAGATAGCGGGCCGATTCTAGAGTGCAAAGCATAACAAAGAGCGCTCATGCACTGTGACCAGACAGAATAAATCTTGTAAAAGGAGCTTCGACTATATGAACAAACATGTCATTAACCGATTGAGAAAATGGTTGCGGCCGGCCCCCCCACGCGGCTTTACGCTGATTGAGTTGCTCGTGGTCATCGCCATAATTGCCATCCTGGCGGCAATGCTGCTCCCGGCGCTGGCCGCCGCCAAGGAAAGGGCTAAACGAGTTGGCTGCGTCAGCAACCTGAAGCAGATCGGCCTGGCCTGCATGCTCTATTGCGGCGACTTTAAGAGTACGTTTCCCGGGTGTGAAATCACGGGAAATGATGGCGGTGTTTACCAAAGCCAATACACCTGGGTGGGCAAGGCCGGGAACACCGCTCCTTACTCCACGATGGATGCCACCATCCGTCCCCTCAATGCTTACCTGGGCAAATACCATCCCACCAACGAGGTCCCAGTTGCCGAGTGCCCCAGCCAGATCAATCTGGCATCGTCCGAGTACAATGTTGCCGGCAGCTCTTATCCCGACAATTGCCATCCCAACCCCGCATTCATGACGATTGGCATCGCGAATTGTCAAGGCTGCACCATGACGCAAATCATGAATCCCTCGAAGATGGTTGTCATAGGCGACGAGGGATGCTACTTCCCCGCGTGGAACCCCATTCAAATACCGGTCCTGGACTTTCCTCACACCAAATACAACGATTGCCGCTGGAACATAGCCTTCGCCGACGGCCACGCCGCCTTTACCAGTCTCATTTACCAGTTGGGCATACTCAACATGAGCGGGCTGAACTACACTTTTGACCGCACGATTCGGTGATGTTTGTAATGGGTAATCGCTTGAAAAGCGGGTTGAATAAGGACGGCAATGAAACCTGAAAAACTATTTCAGCAGCTTTTGGTGCCGGGCGATGCCTGGCGTGTGAAGGCCGTGGATGAGGTGGAGCAGATATAAGCGCAGCCTATGTCAAAGGGGTGAAATTTCCTGCCGGCAATTTAGTTATGAGAAAAGTTATGAGAAAGACAATTGCAATTACATCGCTCAGTCTCGTTCTTTGCGCCCTCACGGCTGTCTGTTCTGACAAGCAACCAGCCAGTCAGAAAGAACCGGATAAAACGGGTAAAGTTACATCCACCGGCCATTGGGTGCCCGCAAATGCGGAGGAGTTGAACGCGCTCATCGGTAGCGGACCGTTCATACTTTTAAAAGATGGCTCCATCCTTACTGTCGCGGAAGATGCTGTAAAATGCAGCATCAGCAAAGATGCGGGCAAGACTTGGACTGATTATCCCATTTTCGATTCGACGAATTATATCGCCTGGTCGCCTGTGGTGATTCAAACGCGCAGCGGGGTGGTGATTATGGGCTTTTCCAATGGCAAAGAAAAGGCGAATTGGAATTGGAACAAGGTTACTCATGATTCTCCCAATGCGATTCTCCCCGCGTATGTCATTCGGAGTCTGGACGGCGGAAAAACGTGGCAGGATGTCCAAAAACTTCACGAGGATTGGACCGGAATGAATCGGGATATAAAAGAAACAAAGGATGGCACTGTTGTTTTTGCCACCATGATGATGAGACATAATCCAGGCAGGCATACAGTGTTGACTTACGCGACAAAAGACGATGGCAAGACCTGGATTCGGAGTAATGTGATTGACTTAGGCGGTTCGGGCAATCACGCCGGTGTCATGGAATCGACCCTTGAGCAGCTTAAGGATGGTCGTTTATGGATGTTACTCCGAACCAACAAGCGATATTTTTGGGAAACCTTTTCAACCAATGATGGTGTCACGTGGAATGAGCCAAAAGCGACGAAGATTGATGCCAGCGCCTCTCCCGGAGCGTTAAAACGATTGGCTGACGGACGATTGGTTTTAGTATGGAACAGATATTATCCCGAAGGTAAGGATTCATATCCCTTGCTCGGTGGAGATGGCAACCTGGCGGAGGTCCCTTGTAGCTGGCAGCGGGAAGAGCTGGCGATGATGTTCTCTGATGATGAAGGAAAAAGCTGGACCAAACCCGTTGTCATCGCAAAAAGCCGCCTGCAAGAAAAATGTACGCTGGAAAATGCCTGGGACAGCAAGCAATGGCTGTCCTATCCTTTTGTTTTCGAGCCAAAAGCCGGGGAATTGTGGATTACCACTGGCCATGGAGGCCTTAAAATCAGGTTGCATGAGAAAGATTACGCCTCGTTAGGCAAGACATTTATTGCCAGATGAGCGATTGCCAGGAACGAAAGCTCGGGCTGTGCCTTCTTCCACACGCGTCGGCAAAGCCAACATCGGCGGAGAGGGATCATAAATGTTCCGTAAAGCGACAAGCAAAAATGAATTGGCCGGGGCGGGAGCCGCTCTTAGCCTCAACCAGGAAAACTTGATGGATGTATTGGTTCCCAAGACTATGGTTCTGAAATGCAGCCTTATTGGCCCGGGGTGTGTCATGGGCGCGGCGCTGCTGTTAGCCGGCAACCTGCGAGACCAATGGCAGCCCGCCCCAAGACCTCTCCAAACGGGCTGGGTCAACGGGTCGCGGCCGCCAATCGCGCCATCGCCGGAGGCGACCGGACAATAATCCGCTTGTGGCAGCCAAGAACACGATTGACTGAATATCTCCATTTGCCTTATGAACCCCCACATGCAAGTTGCCATTCATCGAAGACAATTCATACGCGCCTTCTGCCTCGCCTCGGCGCTGGCCTTTGCCGCCTGGCAACCGGCGGCTCACGCCCAGGATAACAGCGTCGTGTTCAACCTGGAGTCGAGCGCCAAATACCCGCGTAATTCCGAAGGCTCCTTCGTCACGCTCAAGTCCGGACGCATCCTGTTCTTTTACACCCAATTCTACGGCGGCTCCAGCGATGAAAACCCGGCGCGGATTGTCAGTATTTGCTCGGACGACGCCGGTCGCACTTGGAGCCGGGATCCCAGCGTGGTGGTCGAGAACCAGGCGGGGGGCAACGTGATGAGCGTTTCGCTCCTGCGGCTGCGCAGCGGGAGCATTGCGCTGTTTTACCTGGTTAAGAACAGCATGCTGGACTGCCAGCCGGTCATGCGCGTTTCCACCGACGAGGCAAAAACCTGGTCCGAGCCGCGACGGGTGACCGAGGCACCGGGTTACTTCGTGCTCAACAATGACCGGGTCATCCAACTCCAGAGCGGGCGGCTGGTGGCGCCTCTGGCGTTTCATCGCTCGCGCGCCTCGGACCCAAAGAGCTACCGCTCCTTCGATGATCGCGCCATTGCATTGTGGTATCTCTCGGATGACGAGGGCAAGAGCTGGCGCGAAGCGGAGAGCTGGTGGGCCTTGCCGGCGCGCACTCGCACCG
>CAZLEE010000076.1:0-19020 GCA_964558455.1 uncultured Verrucomicrobiota bacterium
ATTCACCTTAGATCTGGGAGCCTTCGCCCCCGCCAGCTTCCGTCTGGAATAAGAAAAATTGTAGTCGGCGGCCCGGGATTCCCCTCCCTGGCCGCCCCGCCATCAAGGCAACCCCCATTTCCCCTTGGGGAATAGATCAGCTCAAATGTTGAATATATGAAGTTGCCCCCACTATCGGGACGCATTTGTTTCAGATTTCAGCGTTTCAGCTTTTGCCTGCAAGCCTCCAATGTTTCCAGGCTTTGAACGTGCTATCCCGCAAAACCGTGCCATACTAAGGTCTTATGTCATTTCGTGAACTAGGGTTGGATGCAAGAATATTGAAAGCGGTGCAAGACGCGGGTTACACCACGCCCACGCCCATTCAGGTGGAGGCCATCCCGGCCATCCTGGCCGGGCAGGACATGATCGGCATCGCGCAAACCGGCACGGGAAAAACGGCGGCATTCACCCTGCCCATCCTCAACCGCTTGGTGACGCAACCCGGCGGCATCGGACGGGGCACCCGGGTGCTGGTGATGGCCCCGACGCGCGAACTGGCGCTGCAAATCGACGAAAATGTCCGCGCTTACGGACGGCATGTCCCCCTCACGGTGGCGACTGTTTTCGGCGGCGTGGGGGAACAGCAGCAAATCCGGGCCTTGCGCGCCGGAGCCACCGTGATTATCGCCTGCCCGGGACGTCTGCTGGATTTGGTCGGCCGGCATAACGGCGATTTTTCGGCCTTGCAATTCCTGGTCCTGGACGAGGCGGATCGCATGTTGGACATGGGTTTCCTGCCCTCCATCCGCCAGATTGTCCGCCAATTGCCCGCCAAACGGCAAACCCTCCTCTTTTCGGCGACTCTTTCCAAGGAAATCGAGGTGCTGACCCACGAATTCCAGCGCGCGCCCAAACTGGTGCAGATCGGACGCCGCTCGAACCCGGCGGAAACGGTGACGCAATTGGTTTACGAAGTGCCGAAACATTTGAAGGGAGCGTTGCTCGTTCATCTGTTGAGCGACCCCAAAATGAACACGGTGCTGGTCTTCTCGCGCATGAAACACGGCGCGGACCGCATCGCGCGCAACCTGACCAGCCACGGAATCCGCACCGCCACCCTCCACTCCAACCGCTCCCAAAACCAGCGGCTGGCCGCCTTGAAGGATTTCAAATCCGGGGCGGTGCGCGTGCTGGTGGCGACCGACATCGCGGCGCGCGGCATTGATGTGGACGGCATTTCGCATGTGGTGAATTACGATTTCCCGATGCACTCGGAAGATTACGTCCACCGCATCGGACGCACCGGCCGCGCCCACGCGGTGGGCGACGCCATCAGCTTTGTCACGCCGGAAGACCACGCCGCGTTGCACGGGTTGGAACGGTTCATCGGTCGCGGCATCGTGCGCAAAAAGGCGGAAGGCTTCGATTACAGCGCAGCGGCCCCGCCCCAATCAGAACGCAGCTTTGACCGTCCCCCGCAACGAAGACAACAAGGCGGACGCGGCAATCAGGGCGGCCACAGCGGTCAAGGTGGACGCAGCAGTCAGGGAGGGCAAGGTGGAGACAGTTACGGCAGCCACGGTGGCGGTTCGCGCCGTCGTTTCGGGCGGCATTAATCAAAGTTTTTTGGCTGGAACCGCATTGGTGCGGCTCGTTTTATTGGTGAACGGGCCGATGCTCGTCTGTTTGAGATACATGACGCGTTTCGGAAAATTAAACGTGGTCAGGTTCCGGGCGAAAAATGCCAGTCCAAGGATATTTTCGCTGCACACCGCTCCCATGGAGGAATCTCTGAACGCAAGTTGGGTATTGGTCCCGCCGTTGATTGCGCATTTCGGAAGGTATGCCACCCGGTAAGATATGCCATTTGTTTTGTATTGAAGTGTCCAGACAGACTCTTGCTTGTCCAACGCCAACTGAAATAAACCGGCTTTTAAAGCACCATCAGCGTAATCGGCTGTATCAAGAGCAAAACGCGCATCTTTTTTGCCGCAAAAGTCAATCCGGGTGGAAACTTCGCCAGAAAACCAGGTGATGGGAAATGCCCTGCCCAAATTTCCATCCTGCGGATGGTCGGGATCAAGAAAGCGCAATTTCATGGCCTGGAAATCAAGTTGGAGACAATAGTTTTGCAAACAGTCCATGCCAAGTATCCCCATCATCGGACGACCGGGCCATATTCGCGTCAAATCATCCGTGAAAACCTGGCGACCGGTTTGCAACCGGGTGTTGCCCAAATAAAGTTTCGGGGGCGCATAAACTCCGCAAGCAGGTGCTCCATACTCTTTCCACCCGTAGGGAAGCTTTATTGTTTCAAGACGTTTCCCCAATTTCGATTCCAACGATTTATCCAAAAAAGTTTCAGGCGACCCTGTGTCCAGCATAAACGGCAATTCCCTGCCGTCCTCCAGGTGAAGCTTCACAAAAATCGGCCTTACGCCGAGCTTTATGTCGAAAGGGACTTCTGCGGGAAGGCTCAAAGGGATTGGTTTTTGAGTTGTGCAGGAACACAAACACACCAAACAAAAAGACGCAATGATTGTGCGGATTGTCTTCATGGATTTGAACACCATCGAAGATGGCATGTGCGCGAAGAAAACCAACAAAAAAGGGCCTCAAACACATGTTTGAGACCCAAAATTGGTTGCGGGGGCGGGATTTGAACCCACGACCTTCAGGTTATGAGCCTGACGAGCTACCAGGCTGCTCCACCCCGCGATCACGATTATTATCGACTGCAACACCATAGTGCCGCTCCATCCCCGGCGCAAGCCCTTTCCAAAACTAATTTCCCAAATTAAACCGCCGATTGCGGTCAGGGCGGGAAACCAAAGGAAAGTTTGATCGCGGAATATTCAGGATGAATGGCGCCTTCAACCGTTCGGATGACAAGGGGCGGATCGGCCCACGGACGCGCCCGGATTGCCTCCGGGATGTCGCCCGAATTCATCATGCAAAACAGGCCGAGCAACGGCGGGTCGGGTTGGCGCAGCACCACCGGACGCCAGCGGATGATGCTCAAACCCGCCTTGGCGGCCGCCGCTTCCACCCTGTTTTTTTGCGCCGGCGGTGTCACCGGAAAAACGCACGCGAATGTTCCGCCCCGCTCCAAATGCGGCGCGGCCGTGGCGCAGTAGTCGCCAATGTCGCCCTTCATCTCAAACCGGCAGGCGATTTTTTGCGGGTGATCGCCCGTGACCCCGCTGCCGGGCGGAAAATACGGGGGGCTGCCCAAAATGAGATCAAACTTTTCCGCCGCGCGCAAAACGGAGGGATCGCGAAAATCGCCGTGACGGATTTCGTAGCGCGCTTCGATTCCGTTCCAACGCGCGGATTTCCGGGCTAGGCGGACGCTTTCGGCTTGCGCTTCGACGGTCACAAAACGAGCCCCGTGCAATCGCCACGCGGCGATCATGCCTGCGGCCCCGATGCCGCTGCCCAGATCAAGCGCCGTCCGGGCGGACGGGCAGCAGATGGAACCAAACCAGGCGGTCAGAACGTCGTCGGTGGAAAAACGGTGGCCTTTGGCGAGTTGGAAAAGTCGAAAGCAGCCGCTGATGGCGTCAAGCGTTTCGCCGGGTTCAAGCGCAGGGCCGCCGCCCAACGCCCCCGGCGGAACGGGACCCGGTTTGGCCCAGCCTTTAAATACAGGTTCAGCGTAATTGTCGCGCAAGACTCAAGGGTCAACACAGACCTCAAAAAGGGCAAACCCTTTTTGAGCCGCCTCAAAACAACGAAATGCCGGCTCAAAGAGCTTGACCCGGGAGCCTAAATCGGATAGTAGTAGAGCGGACAAGCGGCGCGCTCGTCGAGCAAACCGAGTCGAACCTGTAGTGGGCAGAGAGCTGAGGAAGAACGCGATGCATTTGACAAATGCCACATCCGGTCTGCCGGTCTCGGTCACGCATCCGAATGGGTTGACGGATCCCTTCCCGCTGTGGAAGAGGGTTCTTGATGTCGCGTGCATTCTGCTTTTCCTTCCCGTCCTCCTGCCGGCGGGCGTGATTATCGCCATCTTTATCAAACTCGTCTCGCCGGGTCCGGCCTTTTTCCGCCAGCAACGCGTCGGCTTGTTTGGCCGGAAATTCATGTGCCTGAAATTCCGCACCATGAAGATCAATGCCGACGACAGCGTCCATCAAGCCCATCTCAAGCAACTCATCGCCTCAAACCGACCGACCGGGAAGCTGGACAAGTGCGACTCCCGGCTGATATTCGGCGGTTTGCTGCTTCGAACCATGGGCGCCGATGAATTGCCGCAACTCCTCAACATCCTGCGCGGCGAAATGAGCCTGGTCGGCCCCCGCCCCTGCACTCCCTTTGAGTTCGACCTGATCCGGCCGCACCACAAACAGCGTTGCCAGGTTCCGCCGGGATTGACCGGCCTCTGGCAGGTCAGCGGCAAGAATAAAACCACTTTCGAGGAACAGATGAATCTGGACCTGCACTACGTGGCGCATAAATCGCTCTGGCTCGACCTGAAAATCATGGCCCGCACCGTTCCGGCCATTTTGTTGTTGATCTGGGAAATGAAAATGCCGCCTGAAGACTCGCCTCTCAACGACCCAGGCAGCGCGCAACAAAAGATTTAAACGGTAGAACGGCGCGGTTCCTGCTTCCAGTCAAGCAGTGTAGGAATTCGCATTTCGGATAATATATGAAACAAATCAAAGTTGGCGTTGTCGGATGCGGTTACTGGGGGCCGAATCTCATACGCAACTTTCATGCCCTGCCGGATTGCCGCCTGAAGGCGATGTGCGATCTGAGCCAGGAACGCCTCAGTCACCTCGCCGCTTTGTATCCCGGGGTCCGGTGCGAACAAAATTTCGACCACATGCTCAGTAACGGGGAGGTTGACGCCGTGGTGGTGGCCACGTCCATCAGGCTGCATTATGCCATGGCCAAGGCCAGTTTGCTCGCCGGCAAACATACTTTGATCGAGAAACCCATGGCCGCCTCCGCCGAACAATGCGAGGAATTGGTGGCGATTGCCCGCAAACAAGGATTGGTCCTGATGGTGGGGCACACTTTTCTCTATTCCCCGGCGGTGCGGAAAATCAAGGAAATCGTCGATCGGGGCGAACTGGGGGAAATCCGCTATATTTGCGCCCGGCGGCTCAACCTCGGTTTGTTTCAAAAGGACATCAACGTGGCTTGGGATTTGGCCCCGCACGACATCTCAATCGTCCTGCACCTCCTGCAAGAGCAGCCTTATAGCGTCAATTGCCGCGGCAGCGCGCATGTCACCCCCGGCGTGGAGGACGTCACTTCGATGAGCCTCAGTTTTCACAAGGATCGTTCGGCCATCATCCACAGCAGTTGGCTGGACCCCCGCAAGGTGCGGGAGATGACAATCGTCGGCAGCAAGCGGATGATCGTTTATGACGATGTCGCCCAGCAGGAAAAAATCAGGATTTTCGACGCGCGCGTCGAACGCCCGCCGCACTACGACACTTTCGCCGAATTTCACTACGCCTATCACTACGGCGACACCTACGCTCCTTACATCAAACAGGAGGAACCCCTCAAGGTGGAATGTCAGCATTTCCTAGACTGTGTCCGCCACGGCAAACAGCCGTTGAGTTGCGGCGAGAAAGGACTCGAATTGGTCCGGATTCTCGAAGCTGCTTCCCGGTCATTGGAGTTTGGCGGCAGCCCCGTCGCGCTGCACCCCGCCCCCTCCTCCAGACTTGTTTCCTTGGACAACTTGTCGCAACCCAACCCCGGGACCGGCCGGGAAAACATCACTCCGTGGCCGGGTCCTGTCCCCCATCCCCAGGCCAATCGCATCGCCTTGTAAGCGCAATCATGTCGCACCCCCCGTCCTACCAACTAATTGCGCCCGACGTGAAATTGGGCAAAAACGTTTGCATTTACGCCTTCACCAATCTCTACGGATGCGAGATCGGTGACGATGTGAAAATCGGCGCCTTTGTCGAAATTCAAAAAGGCGCCCGCATCGGCGCCCGCTGCAAAATTTCCAGCCATTCTTTCATCTGCGAAGGCGTGGTTCTGGAAGAGGACATCTTCGTCGGTCACAACGTCACCTTTATCAACGACCGCTATCCAAAGGCGGGCAACCCCGACGGCTCTCTCCGCGCCAAAGCCGATTGGAAATGCATTCCCACCCTTGTCAAGCGGGGAGCGTCAATCGGTTCCGGCGCCACCCTGCTCTGCGGGATCACGGTGGGCGAGGACGCCCTGATCGGCGCGGGCAGCGTGGTCACGCGGGATGTCCCCGCCGGCGCCACCGTCGCCGGCAATCCGGCGCGCGTCATTAAATCTTCCCGCCCAAAAAGCCGATAATCACTCTGCTGTGAAAGTCCCTTTTTTGGATCTGAACGCCAGTCACCAGCCGATACGCGCCCAACTGGACGCCGCCATCCGCGAGGTGATTGACAGCAACGCGTTTGCGGGCGGCCCGTTCGTGGCCTCCTTCGAGCGCGCTTTCGCCCATTACTGCGGTTCCCCCGTTTGCATCGGCGTCGGCAGCGGCTCGAACGCGCTCTGGCTCAGTCTCCTCGCCTTGGGCGTGGGGCCGGGGGATGAGGTCATCACCGCGGCAAACACATTCATGGCCACAGCCGAGGCCATCAGCCATTGCGGCGCGACGCCGAAGTTTGCGGACATCGACGAACGCGCCTACACGATGGACCCCGGCCTGCTGGAAGCGGCCATCACGGCCAAAACCAAGGCCATCATCCCCGTCCACCTTTTCGGCCAATGCGCCGACATGGACCCGATTCTCGCCCTGGCGGCGCGGCATGGCATCCCGGTGGTTGAAGATTCATGTCAAGCGCATGGAGCGCTTTACCGGGGCCGCGAAGCCGGCACGATGGGCCAGGCCGGCTGCTTCAGTTTCTATCCCGGAAAAAACCTGGGGGCGTTGGGCGAAGCGGGCGCCATCCTGACGGCGGATGAAACCCTTGCCGAAAAAATCCGCGCCCTGCGCGACCACGGCCAGTACCGCAAGCATTGCCATGCGCAAATCGGCTGGAACGCGAGGATGGACGGCATCCAGGCCGCCGTGCTCAGCGTCAAACTCAAGCGCCTCGAAGCCGGCAACGACCAGCGGCGTTCCCACGCCCTGCTCTACGACCAGCTACTCGGCGGGATCAAAGGAATCATCACGCCCTTCCACTCCCCCGGCAACCGCCATGTTTATCATATCTATGCTGTCCGGGTGCAAAACCGCGACCGGGTTTTTCGCGCCATGAGTGAAAAAGGCATATCCTGCTCCATCCATTATCCGATCCCCGTGCATCTGCAGGACGCCTACAAATTTTTGGGGCATAAGGCAGGATCGTTCCCGGTGACGGAAAAGTGCGCCAAAGAACTTCTCTCCCTCCCCATGTTCCCCGAACTAAACCCCGCGCAAATCCAAGCCGTGGTGGACGCATTGAAGGCATGCGCCGGCAGCGTGAGCATCGGCCCGTCAGCCCACGGCAAAGAGGTCGCACCGGGCTTTGTCCATTGATCTTCCCCAACGAGGGGGTGGTGGGCTTGATTTATCCTTAACCTCACTTAACATTTCCCGGTTGTTGTATGCCACTGAGTGATGACGAGATTCGCCGCTATTCGCGCCACCTCACCCTGCCCGAAGTCGGGATGGCGGGGCAGGAGAGAATTTGCTCCGCCAGCGTCCTCTGCATCGGCGCAGGCGGATTAGGCTCGCCCATTGCCATGTATCTCGCCGCCGCCGGCATCGGCAAATTGGGCCTGGTCGATTTCGATACGGTCGATTTTTCCAACCTGCAACGCCAGGTCATCCACGGCACCGGCGATGTCGGACGTTCCAAAGTCGAGTCCGCCCGGGATGCCATCCGGCGCATCAACCCAAATGTCGAAGTCACCCTGCACGAAACCGCCCTCAATAGTGAAAACGCGCTCGACCTCATCGCGCCTTACGACATCGTGGTGGACGGCACGGATAATTTTCCCGCCCGTTACCTGGCCAACGACGCCTGCGTCCTGCTCAAGAAACCCAATGTCTATGGCTCCATCTCGCGCTTTGAAGGTCAGGCCAGCGTTTTTGCCCCCCATTTAAATGGGCCGTGTTATCGTTGCCTCTACCCCGAACCGCCTCCTCCCGGCACTGTGCCCGGTTGCGCGGAAGGCGGCGTCCTCGGCGTTTTGCCCGGCATCATCGGCTGTATTCAAGCCACGGAAATTTTGAAATTGGCCCTTGGCATAGGCAGTTCCCTCATCGGGCGTCTGCTGCTTTTCAATGCCCTGGATATGAAGTTCCGCGAGCTTCAACTGAAGCGCGATCCGCAATGCCCGCTGTGCGGCGAGCATCCCGTCATCACCAAGCTGGTTGATTACCAGCAATTCTGCGGCATCCAGCCCGCCGCCTGCCTCAACCCCGACGAAGTGACCGTCCAGGAAATGAAGCGCGCCATGGACAATCCAAAACTCGGCATCAAGGTCATCGACGTGCGCGAACCGGAGGAATTCAGGATTTCCCGCATTGAGGGCGTGCCGCTCTTTCCCCTCGGCGTTTTGCCCCGGCGTTTCACCGAACTGGACCCCAATCAGCCAACGTACATCCATTGCAAACACGGGTTACGTTCCCTGACGGCAGTCAACTTCTTGCGCAAGCAAGGCTTTAAACACGTCAAAAGCGTCAAGGGCGGCATCGACGCCTGGTCGAACGAGATAGACCCCCATGTTCCCAAATATTGAACTCATCAACACCGGCAGCGAACTGCTCCTTGGACGCATTCTCAACACCCATCAGCAGTGGATTTGCCGCCAGCTCGCCGATTGCGGTTACATCGTCAGCCGCCAAATTTGCGTGGCCGACGACGGCCCGTCCATTCAGGCCGCCGTGCGCGAATCCCTCGGCCGCGCCGACCTGGTCCTGACCACAGGCGGACTGGGGCCGACCTCCGATGACATCACCCGCGACCTGATCGCAAAAATGCTCGGACGGCCCCTTGCGCTCGACGCCGCCGTGATGGCCGACATCGAAGCCCGCTTCGAGCGGCGCAAACGGATCATGCCGGCCAGCACACGGGTTCAAGCCATGGTGCCGGCGGGCGCGCGGATTTTGCCCAATCAAAACGGCACAGCGCCCGGTCTGGATATTGAGGTGGACCCCAACCCGTTTCACGCCGGCCAACGCAAAAGCCGGCTGATTCTTTTGCCGGGACCGCCCCGGGAATTGCGCCCCATGTTTTCCGGGGAGGTGTTGCCGCTTGTGCTGCGTGAATACCCGCTCGCGACGCCCTTTGTTTGCCGCACCCTCCACACCAGCGGCCTCGGCGAATCGTCCGTGGAGGAAAAAATCGCCGGGCCGCTCCAGCCGCTGCTCGCCGCAGGATTGGAATTGGGCTATTGCGCGCGAATCGGGGAAGTGGACGTGCGCCTGATCGGACACGGCCCGAAGGCCGGCGCCATAGTCAGTCAAGCAGAAGGAATGGTGCGCCAACTGCTGGGATCGCTTGTCGCCGCCGCCGACGAAGCCGGCATGGAATCCACCGTCGTGCAATTATTGACGGAGCAGAAGAAGACGCTGGCCGTGGCGGAATCCTGCACCGGCGGACTCATCTCCAGTCGCATCACCGACGTGCCGGGGGCGTCCGTCGTGCTGGTTTGCGGGTTGGTGACCTACAGCAACGAAGCCAAAAAGAATTTGCTCGGCGTCGCCGGGGAGACATTGCAGAAACACGGAGCGGTCAGCGCCGAAGTCGCGCAACAGATGGCCGAAGGGGCGCGCCGGCGGCAGGGGGTGGATTTTGCGCTGGCGGTCACCGGCATCGCCGGGCCGGGCGGCGGCACGGAAGAAAAGCCGGTTGGCACGGTCTTCATCGCGCTGGCCGGGCCGGACGGGACGACGGTGAGAAAGCAGTTCAATCCCTTTGACCGCGCCACGTTCAAATACGTCACTTCGCAGCAGGCGCTGGACCTGTTGCGGCATGCGCTGGTCGATTAATCGCCGAACAACTTTTTCAGCTTGTCCCGCGCCGCCTCTTCCCGGGTGTTGACCGACTTTTTGGGGACGAACACACGGCGGGCCAGCTCGAAATATTCGCAGAAATTGCCGGCCGCCTTTTCCATCACGGGATCGGCCCGGCGGTCGCGGCACTGATAGGCCAGGCTGGCGTCGTAACTGATACAGTTCAGACAGACGCGCATATCGGAACTGCACTGGTCGCACGAATCTTCGCGCCCAGGCTGGCAGGAAAGCGTCCATTCCCTGCCGCAATGATGACAATGACGGGTTGCAGCCATTCATCGGCAGACTAACAGAAAAGCTGAAATGCGGAAAGCTGAAATGCGCGTCCTATTTGTCATTTTGGGGTTCGGCTGGAGGGCGGTGGGAATGAAATAAAAATAAAGGTGTGGAGATTTGCGGAACCTACCGATTAACAAATAGGTATGGCAAAAGTGTGCAAAAAATACGCTAAAACGGCAGGACGGCAATGTTGCCGGGCCGGGCTGTCATCCTTTGGCCTGACCCACTTTGCGGGGAAATTGATAATTTCGTCTTAAAGGAAATGTCATGATTCATATCATTCGCAAACTTTGCGAGAACGCCGGATGCCAGCCCAAAGACCTGGTGGTGGAGTGGACGCCGGCGCAAGGGGTTCGCGTGATCGGCACCAACAGCCAGGGCGTTAAAACGGCCATCAACGTTTTGGCGCGTCTTGATCACGTCGCCCAGGCGGTTTGGTTGTGCGTCAACGGGCAGGAGCATTTGTACCCGCAAATCCAGCAGCAACAGGCGGCAATCGATATCCGGGTCAAGGAGTGGATGGTGCAGAACGCCGCCCAATTCGAGGTGAAGCAGGGCAATCAAGCGAAAAAACGTTTTACGATACCCAAAGTAAATGTCGAGAATGTTGAGCAGGACTGGCACCAGCTTGATACAGTTGAGGAGATCATGCGCGCGTTTCCCAGGCATCCATCGGCGGATGACATCATCGACCTCTATCAGCGAAATAAAAACCTCAAGAGTTCCGACCTGAAGGCTCTGTTGGAAAAGCATAGCCGGTAAGCAAATGGGTTCGGATGGGGATGGGGAATTTGGGGGCCTGTTTCTTCGATTATTCGCTTTAAATAGCGCCCGAAATCGTATAGGATGAAAGCGAATGAAAATAATCCTCTCCATTTTGTGCGGCGCTCTCCCGCCTTTCATTTTTTCCCTGAATGGTTCAGCCCAGACCATTACGAACCAGCCGGCAGGCCTGGCCATTAACAACGCTTCCACCGCGACATTCACCGTCGGAGCGGACGGGGCCACGAACTACCAGTGGCAATTCGACGGCACAAACCTGAGCGATGGCGCCCAGCGCGATGGCTGCTCCGTCACCGGCTCGACCAACGCGACGCTGAACTTGGAGGATGTGACTGTCGGCGAAGCCGGGACTTACACGGTTCTCATCAATAATACCGTTACCAGTTCCAACGCCACATTGGCCGTTGTGCCGGGCACAATTGTCACATTCACGCTGTCCGGATTGCCCGCCGGCATGTCCAACACCATCGATGTGCAGCTTTTTGATCATGACAAACCGGTCACGACGGCGAACTTTATTCATTACATCCGGTCAGGGGCTTACACGAACATGTTCTTTGAACGGTGCCTTCCGGGATTCGTGCTGCAAGGCGGAGATTACGGAACAACAAATCTGACCAACACGATAAAGGAGATCACAACCAACATAACAAGCATCGTAACAACCAATGCGAAAAACGTGGTGATAACCAACATGTCAACCAACATGATGACCAACGTGTTGAATGTGATATCGGGATGGAGTATCGAGGGCAAATTTACCGGCGGCACCAATCATCCCGGCACGAATTACCCAGCCCAGATTGAGAGCGAAGCCGGTGTCGGGCCGATGATCCACAATCATTTCGGCACCATCGCAATGGCCTTGAGTAGTGGCAGCAACTCCGCCACAGGCGGGTTCTTCTTCAATCTGAACGACAATTCGACGTCGTTGGATGGCACCAACGACGGCGGCCCCTTCACGGTTTTTGGAATGATACTGGATGGCTCCAATGTCCTGCAATATTTCAACGGCCTGAGCGCCGGAAGCGGTATCGTTGCCGCCGATATTTTCTCGAACAGCGGGGCGCTCTATACCAACGCGTTTACAAATCTTCCGGTCAATTATTCGGCCACAAATTTCCCGACCAATTATCTCCCGGCCAATTCCAACCTGATCTCTTGTGACTTTACCTTTTCCAATTCCCTGCCCCCGGATACCGTCGCTCCCACCCTGTCAATCGCATCACCGACCAATACCACTAATTTGTTTTTCACCAACGGCACCGCTTTGACCATCACCGGAACAGCCGGCGACAACGTCGGTCTGGCGATGGTGATGTCCACTTTGGTTCCCCTGGCGGCCGGGGATGGCGCTTATCCGGACTACGGTGAAACGATCACGAACTTCTCCAGCGATCTGACTAATTGGTCGTTCGACGTGCAGGGCATCGAGGTTTACGATTACTTTTTGGAGATACCTGTCCCAATCCCCCCGGGCAGCTACTCGCTTGGCGTTCAGGCGCAGGATGGCGCCGGAAATTTGAGCGAGATTACCTTCCCCGTCACGGTGACCGGAATACTCGTGAATGGCGGCGGAACCGTCACCGTTGCGCTGGGGACGAACAAGGCGCAACCGGCGATTGGTTACCCCTTGCGTTACGACACCACCTATGTCGTGAAAGCCAAGCCTGCCGCCGGTCAGGTGTTTGTCAATTGGAACTACGGCGGCGAGATCGCAACCAGTCCGACCACTGACTTCACCTACAGCGGAGGGGTTCTCACGGCCACCTTTACTTCGAAAAAGGAAATGGGGGAAATTGGCTTCACTTACCCGCCGGCCAACGCCGTGCTGACCACCAATAATTTCGCAATAACAGGCACAATCGCGGCCGTTGTCGGCCCCGCGCAGGTCGCCTGCCAGATTATTTCACAAACCACGGGAACAACCGCCTCCTCGCTGACCGCGAACGGCACAAACACTTGGTCCGTTGCGGTGACCAATTTGCCGCCGGATAATTACCTCGTTCAGGCGACTGTGACCAACTCGTCCGGATTCATCGCCATAATCTCCGAAAAATTCTCGCTGCTTGAGTTCAAGGGAATAGCCGGCACCTACAGCGGCCTGTTTATCTGCACCAACGGACCGGTGGCCCCGACTAACTCCGGTCTCTTCACCTTCACTCTCAGTTCTTCGGGTGTGTTGAGCGGGAAGATATATTTTCCTGCTTACGAAACGTTGCCGATCTACGGAACCGTCAGCCCCACCGGCAGAGTAGGGTTCTCTTACACGGGTTTCCTGAACAACTACATGGACATTGTTTTCGCCCTGCCCCTGACCAACGGCACGGATACCGTCACCGGCTCTTTTTACTCCCAGAGCACCGGCGGTTGGTCCTCGCAACTCGTTTGTTATCGCGAGGCCACCAAGCTTTCCGCCCAAACCACCCCGCCTACCGGACAATATATTCTCAGCCTCAATCCTGCCGGACAGACTAATTGGCCGGCGACGAACGGTTACGCCACTGTGTCTGTGACCTCCAGCGGCGCGGTCAGCGTGGGCGGCGCTTTGCCCGATGGAGCGACTTTCTCCGGGGGGGCCACCATCTTCACCAACGGCGTGTGGCCGCTTTATGCGGTCCCCTCCGGTTATAAGACCAACGGCCTCCTGCTCGGATGGGTAACCAACCAGGCCGGACAGTCGGACGGCCGGCTCTATTGGGAAAAGAGGGCGCATGTGGGCGCTTATGACACGAATGTCGTTGCGGCCGGGACCAACTTCCTCCGGCCTTCTTCGGCGGTCGCTTACTCCATCGTGTTTGGCGGCGGATCCCTGACCAACTCTCTGACCAACAGTTTAAGTGCCAACGCCGCCGGCCAGTTTGTCGTTCCCAAACCCGCCCCTTCCGACCATCTGTCAATTTCCCTGTCATCCACCGGGTTGGTGACCGGCCATTTCCTGAATCCGGTCACCCAAAAAACACAGCAATTCGAAGGGGCGTTCATGGACACAGCCGAAGGCGGCTGGGGTTTCTTCCTCGATGTGAACGGCGAAATCGGATACTTCCTGATCGAGGCGCAATGATCCCAATGCCGCTCCTGCTCATCGCCACCCGCAACGCTCATAAAGTCGCCGAGGTCCGCCAAATCCTCGGCGAAGGCTTTGGCCTCCTGACCTTGAACGATTTTCCGGACGCGCCCGCCGTGATTGAGGACGCGGGCACGTTTGCCGGGAACGCCACGAAAAAAATCCTGTCTCTGGCCGGATGGCTGTCGCAAAACCCCGCCAAGGCTTCCGCCGCCATACCCGGCCAGACGCGCCTCCATATCCTGGCTGACGATTCTGGATTGGAAGTGGATGCGCTGGGCGGCGCGCCGGGCGTTCACTCCGCCCGCTTTGCGGCCAATGGGTCGGGCGGCGGCAATGCGCCGGATGCGGCCAACAACGCCAAACTGCTCCAACTGCTCGAAACCGTGCCGGCGGAACGACGCACCGCCCGCTTTCGTTGCGTCCTCGCCATGATCCCCGTGAATTTTCCCCGGACGACCGCAGCGGCGGCTCCTTTTGCGCCCGATCAAGTTGTGATTTTTGACGGCGCGTGCGAAGGGATCATCAGCAGGACTGCTTCAGGCGCCGGCGGATTCGGATACGACCCGCTTTTTGTGCCGGCGGGATTCACCCAGTCATTCGCCGCCCTGGGCGGGGCAACCAAAAACAGCCTCAGTCACCGCGCCCGCGCCCTGGCCAAACTCAGGCAATACTTCAGCACCCGCGCCTGATTTCGGGAATCGCAAACCTCAGCCGGGCGGAAGGACGCTGGCTCCCGGCGCGGCTTTCTGGATGTTCGGCGTCACGTCCGCATTGACGTTGCCCACCGCCCAATTGATTCCGCCAAGCAGAACCTTTTGGAAAACGGGGTTGGTCCAAATGTCGTCCCGGTGTCCCATGCTGGTGTAAAATACCCGGCCGCGCCGGCCCGTCCACCCATGACGCTGCAGCAGGGCGGCGCCGTGGCAGGAAAAAGCGGAACGCGTGCAGACCGGACCGTATTCATGCACCCAGGTGGACGGATAAGGAGGACGGTCATAGCCATGGCGGTTGTTGCCCGATTTGTCCATCATCGTCGTGTCCTGCACCAAAAGCACATGCAAGTCGGGCGCGAAATCCTTGAGCGAATACCATTCTTCCAACGGCCCGAAATCCTCCGTCACCGCCTCCATGCCCGGAAAGTTCCGGTCCGTGCAAATCTGGCGGACCCGCTGCTGCGAGCCGTGGATGATGAATTCCCCGCCCAGCATTTTGATGTAGGGGTCGGCATTGGTTCCGTCATCAATGTAGCGCGCGCCGCCGATTTCCTTCCCGCCCGGAGAATGGAACGTGTCGGTCGCGCTGTGGGTGCCGATAAAGCCTTTTCCGTGGGCGATGGCATCAAGCAACGCCGCCTTGCCTTCCTGGGTCATCGGGGGATTCTTGTCGGCGCCCGGCTCGGTCAGGTCGCCTGTCGTATAAAAGAAAAACGCGTCGTATTTGGCGATGTTTTCCGGCGTGAAGCAGCCCCCGTCCTTCGTAAAGGTGAATTCAAGGTTATTTTTCGCGCCCAACTTGGTCAGGATTTTCTCCGCCTTGCTCGGCGCGCCGTTCTTCTGCGCGATCATGTCATGCTGGAAGCCCGATGACTTGGAGAAAAACAGGATTTTCTTGGGTGCGGATTGCGCCTGTCCGGCGGAAACCAGTAAAAGGAGCGCGGTGGCGCAAGTGATCAATCGTGTCGGCGATAAAAGATTCTTCATGCAAATCATCCTTAGTTAAGCAAGCTGCGAGCCTCCGATGCTGCTTCAGAATCAAAAAATTGCAACACCATTTCTCCGGACGCGCTTCCTGATTGCGGCCTGTCCAAATCCGGAGGCGCACTGAACAATAATCGGACAGTTTCAGGTTTTTTCAGGATTGATAATAGTTCTTAGTGGTTGCAGATTGGCAAGTTGTGAATCTTGGCACGAGTGGTGTTACACCTTCGTGTTATGATGAAAAGGATTAATGCCAGTTTGAGCGTGGTTATTGCCACGGTTTGCCTTTTCTTCGCGCTCCCCGGCCACGCGTCGAATCACGCCTACCCGAGCGATGCCAGGGTTGCGATCCAAATTGGAAGCGATCTCTATGATTCGCTCGATGCCAAGTATCGCAACCAGTTGGATGCCCATCCCATTCGATTTGTGTCCTCGGAGGACCCGATGGTTCTCTTGGTGGAAACGAACGACCAGAATAGGGTCGTATGCCAGATTTCCGTCTCGGTCGGCTTTGTGGATTTGATCAATCACATCGCCCATGCCAAGGCCATCGACCGCGTTGAACATGGTTATTTTGGCAAATACATGGCCGCGTTGGAAGGCAAAGGCGCGGCGCCAGCCATTGTGGAAGACCGTTATTGGACGGACAAGATCATCAACGAGCAATCCGGCTATTTCGGTCAAATCATGGGTTGGACCATGGCGATCAATCTTTCCCACTATTACCTTGGCCAGTTTGAAAAACACGCCGGCCAGTTGCAGACCGGCGCGGCGATTCCGATTAACAATTTGCTGTCTCCCTCCGAATGGGACAAAGGGGTGCGGGCCGGCGCGGTGAACTCACTTAATTGCGCCTTGGGATCGGACGGCGCCAGGGCTTTATTCGATGCCATCGGCAAAATGACGCAGCGCCCCGCTTGGGCCGACTACATCGTGCCGCAAAAGACCAACTTTGCCCGGCTTAACGCGCAAATGGCCACCTACGAGAGCGATTTCTTCCACGGCCGATTGAATTAGTGCGAGTTTGTTTGGTTGCTGGATTAGTTACGTGGTTAGGTTGAAGGAAACGCCGCCGGCTTGCGATTCAAGTCGGCGGCGTTTTTTTAAATGCCGCCCAGAACGGCGCCAACCCGTTCCAAAACCGTCTTCCGGCCCAGGATTTCCATGAGGTGATACAGGCTCGGCCCCGCCGCCGCTCCCGTGCAGGCCAGCCGCGCCGGATGCACCAGCACGCCCGCCTTTACCCCCAATTCCTTCGCCACACCTTTCAAGGCCGCCTCGATGCCCGCCGCCTGGAACGGTTCCAGCGCGGCGAATGCGTCCCGCAATTTCTTCAATCGCTCCCGGCTTTCCGGGGTGAATTCCTTCGCCGCCAGCTCCGGCGCGATTTTGACTTCCTTCGTAAAATAAAAACCCGCATACGGCCCCAAATCCGCCAGCCGTTTGACTTTCCCCTTGCACGTCCTCAAGGCGGCTTTGACATAATCGGCCCCGCAGGTGTCCAGGTCATAACCCGCCCGCCGCAACGCCGCCGCGCCCAAATCAAGGAACCGGTCCTCCGCCATTTCGCGCAGATATTCCCCGTCCAGCCAATTGAGTTTGCCCAGATCGAACCGCGCGTTGTGGCGCAGTATTTGCGGCAAATCAAAAAGCCGGATGATCTCCTCCAACGGCAATTTCTCCCGGTTCTCTTTCGGCGACCATCCCAGCAGGCAAAGATAATTAACCACCGCTTCCGGCACGCAGCCTTCGTCCAGATAGGTCTGCAAGGACGAGCCTTTGTCGCGTTTGCTCATCTTGGTGCCGTCCGCATTCAGGATCAGCGGGATATGCGCGTATTTGGGCGGCTCCACGCCAAAGGCCCGGAAGAGCGCGATGTGTTTGGCTGTATTGGATAAATGATCTTCCCCGCGTATGACGTGCGTGATCTTCATTTCCAAGTCGTCCACCACATTGACAAAATGAAAAACCGGCTGGCCATCCGACCGGACAAGAACAAAATCCGGGTCCAACTCCTCCCGATCCGTCAAGTTCCGCTTCACGTCTCCCACTATCAAATCCGGAATCAGAATCGGTTGCCGATCCATCCGAAACTTCACCGCCCCTTCCGATTCATAAGCCAGACCCTTGTCTTTGAGTTCCTGGAGGCGGGCGCGATAGATATCGCCGCGCTGCGACTGGAAGTAAGGACCGTAATCGCCCTTGCTCGGCCCGGTCGGATCGCCCACCGATGGGCCTTCATCCCAATTCAGCCCCAGCCAGCGCAAGCCGCTCAGGATGACTTCCGTGGCAGCGGTGGTATTGCGGGCGGCGTCGGTGTCTTCCACCCGCAAAACAAAAGTGCCGCCCATATGGCGGGCATAAAGCCAGTTAAACAAGGCAGTCCTGGCGCCGCCGATGTGCAGAAAACCGGTTGGACTGGGCGCAAAACGAACTCGAACATTCATGTGCAACCAACCATATCCCCGCGCCGCCCCCCCTGGCAAGCCTGCCCCAATACCCGTTTTTTCGCGCCTTGTTTTGCGAAAGAAACCCCAACGGGATCATCGCGATTCCCTTTCGATTTCCTTCCCTCGTAATCGTAATCTTAATCCTCTTCGGCCTCCTGCCTTCGATACGTCGCAGAAATCAGGCATTGAGATTGGACAGTTAGGGTAAGACCCCATGGCGAAGTCCCGGTTCGGCGCGTATTGTCTGGGCGGCAATCAATCCAAAGGAAGGCGGTAAAGTTATTTGGATGTAATGGCGGTCTGTGACCGCCGCTACAGAGCGGAATCTTGAAGCTTTACCATTACTCCAGGCTCAATATGAAAAAGATCTTGTTATTTACCTGTGTTATCACGCTCGTCACCACTACCGGATGCTTTTTTCCCGGTGGACGCGACAGAGGCGACCGGCACCGCCGTGGGGATGCCGATACAGCACCCCCGATAGCCGCGGTAAGCACGCCTCAGGTTATTGTGGCACCTCCGGCTGCCTCAGTCGGCGCGACGAACGGCACTGTGGCGCCTTTAGCACCGCCAGTTGGGGTGTCAGCAGTCATCGGGAAGTAGTTTCGAGTGCGGTTTGACGCCAGCGCACAGCCGCAATCCTACAGAACCCTCAACGAACTCCATGCAAAATGAGCCAAACCATGGGTTGCCTTTCGTCTGCTAACGTTAAGGTGTTTTAAAAGAAAAAAAATTTACCCCCCCCCCCCCCCCCCAAAACCCCAAAAACCCAAAAAAAACGGGGGGGGGGGGGGAAAA
>CAZLEE010000077.1:0-18792 GCA_964558455.1 uncultured Verrucomicrobiota bacterium
GATAATGCCGTTGGTCCCCACCTCGCGAATGCGGTTGTTGTAATAATCCGCAATAAACAGATTGCCATACCCATCCACCGTTACGCCGTAGGAATTGCACAGTTCGGCGTTAGTCGCCGCGCCTCCATCGCCGGAGTAGCCATACGTTCCATTCCCGGCCACGGTGGTGATGATGCCGTTGGTTCCCACTTCCCGAATGCGATTGCCGATATAATCCGCAATGTATAGGTTGCCATAAACATCCACAGCCATGCCATCCGGCCCCCAGAATCTGGCATTAGTCGCCGCGCCACCGTCGCCGGGGTAATTATTGCCACCACCGGCTATGGTGGTAATAATGCCGTTGGTTCCCACCTCGCGGATGCGCTGGTTGCCGTAATCCGCAATGAACAGATTGCCATACCCATCCATGGCCACGCCAGAGGGCCGGTACAGTCTGGCATTGGTCGCCGAGCCGCCATCACCAGAGTAGCCAGCGTATTGACTCCCCGCCATGGTGGTAATGATGCCGTTGGTTCCCACCTCGCGGATGCGGCTGTTCCCATAATCCGCAATATACAGGTTGCCGGCCCCATCCACAGTCACGCCATAAGGTTGACTCAGTTCTGCATTGGTCGCCGCGCCACCGTCGCCGGAGTAGCCATTAGTCCCATTTCCCGCCACGGTGGTGATAGTGCCGTTGGTTCCCACCTTGCGAATTCGGTTGTTACCGGTATCCACAATGTACATGTTGCCATACCCATCCACAGCTACGCCTTTTGGATAGTATAGTTCGGCGCTGGTCGCCATGCCACTATCGCCGGAGTAGCCATTGGTCCCATTCCCCGCCACAGTAGTGATGATGCCATGGGGAAGACTCGTGCCATTCAATTGCCATTGGTAGGTAAAGGGGCCGGTGCCTGAAACCGACAGGCTTAAAGTAGCGTTGCTCCCGTTCATGACCGCCTGATTGGTCGGTTGGGTCATGATGGATGGAGACGTTCCCACCGTTAAAACGGCGGATTGGCTGGTCGTTTCTCCGTACAAATTGGTGACCAGCACGTCGTATGTGCCCGCGTTGGCGAATTGCGCGTTGCTGATGGCCAAGGTGGAGTTCGTCGCGCCGGACATATTCGTGCCATCAAATTGCCACTGGTAAGTGAAAGGGCCGACGCTTGAAACAGACACGCTGAAAGCCGCGTTGGTGCCAACCCCAACCGCCTGATTGGTCGGCTGGGTTGTGATGGATGGAGGCACTCCCAGCGTCAACGTGACGACGCTGCTGGTCACGCTGCCGTAGGCGTTGGACACCACCACGTCATAACTCCCGGCGTTGTTGGTGGCAACACTTGGGAGGACGAGGCTTGGGTTTGCCCATTGCAGGATCACTTCACGGACGCGGTCGTTGTAACTATCCGCAATGTACAAATTTCCAAACCCGTCCACGGCCATGCCGCAGGGATTGTTTAGCTCGGCATTGGTCGCCGCACCGCCGTCGCCGGAGTAGCCCTCAGTCCCATTCCCCGCCACGGTGGTAATGATGCCATTGGTTCCCACCTCCCGAATGCGTTGGTTGTTCATATCCGCAATGTACAGATTGCCAAACCCGTCCACGGCCACGCCTTCAGGCCCCCACAGTTCGGCATTGGTCGCCGCACCTCCATCGCCGGAATAGCCATTAGTCCCATTCCCTGCCACGGTGATGATAATGCCGCTGGTTTCCACCTCCCGGATGCAGTTGTTGGAAGTATCCGCAATGTACAGATTGCCAAACCCGTCCACGGCTACGCCAGCGGGAGAATTCAGTTCGGCACTGGTCGCCGCGCCTCCGTCGCCGGAGTAGCCATTAGTCCCATTCCCCGCCACGGTGATGATAATGCCGCTGGTTTCCACCTCCCGGATGCAGTTGTTGGAAGTATCCGCAATGTACAGATTGCCAAACCCGTCCACGGCTACGCCAGCGGGAGAATTCAGTTCGGCACTGGTCGCCGCGCCTCCGTCGCCGGAGTAGCCATTAGTCCCATTCCCCGCCACGGTGGCGATAATGCCGTTGGTTTTCACCTCGCGAATGCTGGAGTTGTAAGAATCCGCAATGTACAGGTTACCCGCCCCATCCACAGCCGCGCCATAGGGCGAGTACAGTTCGGCGTTGGTCGCCAAACCTCCGTCACCAGAGTAGCCTTCGGTTCCATTCCCCGCCACGGTGGTGATGCCGCCGGGAAAATTCGTGCCATTAAATTGCCATTGGTAAGTGAAAGGGCCGGCGCCTGAAACCTGCACACTAAAAGTGACATTGGTCCCGTTCACGACCGTCTGGCTGACAGGTTGGGTGGTGATGGTGGGGGCGCTCTGCGCGTGAAGGTTCAAGGCGTAACAGATCAAAGTGCTGGCAACCAAAGCGAGCGGCTTCAGCACTGGCTTTATCATTTTCATATCAATCCGTTGCCATGCGGGCAATCGTGTCGGTTTTTTTGTTGATCCACCGGCGCAACAAAGCTTCCTGGCCGCTTGAGGACTCCACTCAATCAGCTTGGATTCGTCATCGTTACCGGCTATGTGCGTCATTCTATCAAGTAGGACAAATGACGCAAGTAGTTCCTTTGTATTTTTTCAAATTTGCAAAAAACAACGGGTGACAAAGGATTTCCCAATTTCTGTTTTTTGGTTTGCGTCAAGAAAACATAATTGACAGAAGCGGGGACCGAAACGCGCAACGCCTTGAAAATGAGATTGTATAACTAAGTGAAGAAATATGTCACGGTTAGCTTCCATTTTCCTCCCATTTGTGCCAAAATCCCCGCCAGACGATATATGAACTATGAACCAACATCTCGGCCTGTCCTCCGTAGCCTTGGCGGAGGAGGACCTGTCTGCCATAGCCCTGGCGACGTCGGAAGCGTTTCCCCTCAAGTGTTGGAAAGTGTTCGGAAGTGTTGCGCCGCGTTTGGACTCGTTTTGTTGGAACCAACTATCTTGCAATCACTAGCAATCAATTTGGAGAAAGGCCCGTAACACTTAAAACGTTATTATAACACTTCTCCCTATCGAAACATGAGGACCAATAACGAACCACGGCAGGCTCCCATGCGGCCGCTTTGCCCATTTATGTATATCCAGTCCGCTTCCGGCGTCCCGGTTTTGCAACTTGTGCCGCCCCCTGCCTCCCATTTCACTCAGAGTGATTGGAAAACCACTAACTTGTTGCTGTTGTGGCTGTAGGCTGGACTTTTTTTAATTGGGCGCAAGCAAATAATGCGATGATTTTATGTTGCGAAAGTTGAAAGCGTCCTTAACGTATCTTGGTTAGGTTGCATGTTCGTTTACCCAAAACAATATCAGGTCATCGTCATAGGCGCGGGCCATGCCGGTGTGGAAGCGGCTCTGGCGGCGGCGCGGATGGGCTGTGAAACGTTGCTGCTCACAATCAATGCCGACACCATCAGCCAGATGTCGTGCAACCCGGCGATTGGAGGTCTGGCCAAGGGGCACCTGGCGCGAGAGATCGACGCCCTTGGGGGCGAGATGGGCAAAGCCACCGACATGACCGGTCTGCAATTCCGGATGCTCAATACCAAAAAAGGTCCATCCGTTTGGGCGCCGCGCGCCCAGTGCGACAAAAAAGCCTACCAATTCCACTTGAAATGGATTTGCGAACGGCAGCCCAAATTGGACATCAAACAGGGGCAGGTCGCCAAACTACTATTCAGAGATGGGACGGTGTTTGGGGTCGAAACGACATTGGACGTCCAATACCACGGCACAACGGTCATAGTCACCACCGGAACATTTTTGCGGGGCTTGATGCACATCGGGTCCAACCAGCAGGCCGGAGGCCGGGCGGGCGAAGCGGCAGCCATGGGACTTTCCGGTTCCCTGAAAGAAATAGGGCTTGAATTGGGGCGGCTCAAGACCGGCACTCCGCCACGCCTGCTGCGCCGCAGCATCGACTTTTCCAAGACCAGTGTGCAACCCGGCGACGAGCCGGTGCCATACTTTACCTATTGGAAAGAAGATTTGTTCCACGTGGAACAATCCGACGGTTCGGCCAAATACCCGCCGGGTTCGATTCTTTCCCGAATTGACGGGCAGTTGCCTTGCCATGTGACTTACACGACGGATGCCACGGCCAGGATTATCCGGGCCAATCTCCACCGGTCGCCCATGTATTCCGGGGTGATCGAAGGGGTCGGGCCGCGTTATTGCCCGTCGATTGAGGATAAGATTGTGAAGTTCCCGGAAAAGGAGAGGCAGCAGATTTTTCTGGAACCGGAGGGGATCGCCACGGATGAGATATATGTGAACGGCTTTTCCACTTGTCTGCCATTTGAAGTGCAGGTCGATCTGGTGCGAACCATCATCGGCTGCGAACACGCGGACATCATGCGTCCCGCTTATGCGGTGGAATATGATTTCGCTTTCCCGACCCAACTCCATCCTTCCCTGGAAACCAAGGTTTGCCGCAATCTGTTCCTGGCCGGACAAATCAATGGCACTTCCGGTTACGAGGAGGCCGCCGCCCAGGGGTTGATGGCTGGAATCAACGCGGTCCGCCGTTTGCAAGACAAAGACCCGGTGATACTCCGCCGTAACGAGGCTTACATCGGCGTGCTGATCGACGACTTGGTGACCAAGGGGACGATTGAACCCTATCGCATGTTTACTTCGCGGGCGGAGTATCGTTTGTTGCTCCGCCAGGACAACGCCGATTTGCGTTTGAGCACACTGGGGCATGATATTGGTTTGTTGCCTGACCGTAATTTCAGCCGGTTCGAAACCAAGAAAAACGCCATCGAAACCGAATTGGAGCGATTGGAAACAACGCGCGACGGCCCGGATACCATGGCCCAACTGCTGCGACGGCCCGAAATGTCATACGGCGATCTCCCGAATCAAAACAAGGCGCTTTCCATTGAAGTCGTTCAGCAAGTCGAAATTGCCCTGAAATACGAGGGATACATCGCGCGCCAGGAACTTGAAATCGCCAAGATGAAAACGCTTGAGGACAAGCAAATTCCGTCCTGGATGGATTACGCCAAAGTACCCAGTCTCCGCACCGAGGCGCGTCAAAAGCTGACCAAGATTCGACCTGCCACCCTCGGTCAAGCCGCCCGCATATCCGGCGTTTCCCCCTCCGATGTTGGAATTCTGATGATCTGGATGAAACAAGGCGGGGAAAAGGTTTCCGCGGTGGATACCGAATAATGTCTTCAGCAAAAAATGACCTGTCCGGACGTTCGCCCAGCCTGGCTTTGGTGGGCTTTCTGGCGATGGCGGCAGGAGTGAGCGTCGCCAATCTCTACTATTCGCAACCTATTCTTGGCTCCATAGCCGGCCAGTTTGGCGCTTCTGCAAGTGCGGCCAGCCTGATTGTCACGCTGACGCAACTTGGCTATGCTGCAAGCCTGCTGCTGGTGGTCCCGTTGGGGGATGTTTTCGAGCGACGCAGGCTGATTGTGCTGACGGCGGACGGCTCCGCCTTGATGCTTGCCGCAGTGGCGCTTTCGCCGGGACTGAACTGGATGCTTCTCGCCAGCTTTCTGCTGGGCGCGGCCAGCGTCACCCCGCAATTACTGGTTCCTTATTCAGCCGGATTGGTCGGCGTCGAAAGACGTGGCCGGGTGGTGGGAATCGTCATGAGCGGGTTATTGGTGGGGATTCTTTTGTCCCGCGTTCTCAGCGGCCTTCTAGCGGCAGCCGCCGGTTGGAGGGCTGTGTACTGGACCAGCGCGGGATTGATGCTGGGCTTGGGCCTGTTGCTGAGATGGCGTTTGCCGGCGCAGCGGCCCGAAGGCGGCGGGCAGTTCCACTATGGCCGGTTGCTTGCCTCCATTTGGGATGTCCTTCTCCACCAGCCTGTTTTGCGCCGGCACTCGCTCATAGGGGCCTGCGGGTTTGCCGCGTTCAGCGTTTTCTGGACAACGTTGGTTTTCCATTTGGCCGACCTGCCCGGCCATTATGGCAGCAGCGTGGCGGGACTGTTTGGCATTTTTGGCGCGGCGGGAGCATTGGCCGCACCGATCGCGGGACGGCTGGCTGACCGGCACGACGCCCGGTGGGTCAACGGTTTTGCCCTCATCTTGGTTGTGGTCGCGTTTATTTTCATGGGCGTGGCGGGACATTCCCTGGTCGCGCTGGCCGTGGGCGTGGTGCTGATGGACGCAGGCATCCAAGGCAGCCACATTTCCAATCAGACCCGCATTTATGGTCTGAACGCCGTGCTGCGAAACCGGTTGAACTCAGTCTATATGGTCTCCTCCTTCATTGGCGGTGCGTTCGGTTCCACGCTTGGCTCCTGGGCATGGACCCACAGCGGGTGGCAGGGGGTATGTTGGTGCGGGACCGCTTTTGGTGTGGCGGGTCTCATCCCGCTGTTAATGCAAGGCCGCAAGGCAGGCGTCACCCATTAGTGCCATTTTGTCGCTAGAGTGAGACAGGTGTGTCATTGTGGCGCTGTTTTTAGCTTCTTAAATCCTGTGGAATAGTTTGCAAGTAGTTTGTGTATAGTGTGTTATAATAAATACGACTTTATGGCACTGTTACTGCTAAAGATGCGGTGGCTGCTAATAGAAGTTGAATTTTATGGCAAAAGTAATTGGAATCGATTTGGGTACTACTAATTCCTGCATGGCCGTTATGGAAGGCGGGGAGCCTGTGGTGCTGGAAAACTCTGAAGGCAAACGTACCACCCCCTCCGTCGTCGCTTTTACCAAAACCGGCGAACGTCTGGTCGGCGACTCGGCAAAGCGTCAAGCCGTCACTAATTCGCGGAACACCGTTTACTCTATCAAGCGTTTCATGGGCCGCAAATTTAATGAGGTCCACGAAGAGATGAAGCGCGTCCCTTACAAGGTCGTGCCTGCCGCCAATGGCGACGCGGTTGTGGAAGTGGAAATCGACGGCAAGCCGAAGCAGTTCAGCCCGCCTGAAGTTTCCGCCATGATCCTGAGCAAGCTAAAGGCGGACGCTGAAATGCGTTTGGGCGAGAAAATCACCCAGGCGATCATTACGGTGCCGGCTTATTTTAATGATTCCCAACGCCAGGCGACCAAGGATGCCGGGCGTATTGCCGGATTGGAAGTCCTCCGCATTATCAACGAGCCTACCGCGGCTTCCCTCGCCTACGGTCTCGACAAGAAGAAGAACGAGGAGATTGCCGTTTACGATCTGGGCGGCGGCACTTTTGATATTTCCGTGCTCGAAATTGGCGACGGCGTTTTTGAGGTCAAAGCCACCAACGGCGACACCCACTTGGGCGGCGACGATTGGGACAATCGCATCATGGACTGGATTCTGGACGAATTCAAACGCGAGCACGGCATGGATTTGCGCAAGCAACCCGACGCCTTGCAACGCATCAAAGAGGAATCGGAAAAGGCCAAGATCGCCTTGTCCAGCGCCCAAAATTACGATATCAACCTGCCTTTCATCACGGCTGACGCCAGCGGTCCCAAGCACGTCAGCGCCAAGTTGACCCGCGCCAAAATGGAGCAATTGTGCGACGACTTGTTCGAGCGCACCATCGGGCCGGTCAAGAGTTGCTTGAAGGACGCCGGATTGTCCGGCGAGAAAATGAGCGAGCTGGTCCTGGTCGGCGGCATGACCCGCATGCCCCGCGTCGTGGAGACGGCCCATACCCTTGTCAACAAACCGCCTCATCAGGGCGTTAATCCTGATGAAGTCGTCGCGGTCGGCGCCGCCATTCAGGCCGGTGTGCTCAAAGGCGAAGTGAAGGACGTTCTGCTTTTGGATGTCACCCCCTTGTCGCTCGGCATCGAAACCTTGGGCGGCGTGTTCACTAAATTGATCGAACGGAACACCACCATCCCGACCCGGAAATCGGAAATTTTCTCCACCGCCTCGGATAGCCAGCCCGGCGTGGAAATCCACGTTCTCCAGGGCGAACGCCAGTTTTCGCGTGACAACAAAACCATCGGCAAGTTCAACCTGTCCGATATTCCGCCGGCTCCGCGCGGTGTCCCGCAAATTGAAGTGACGTTTGACATCGACGCCAACGGCATCCTGCACGTCAATGCCAAGGATTTGGGCACGGGCAAGGAGCAGAAGATCACCATTACCGCCAGCAGCGGCTTGTCCAAGGCCGAAATCGAGAAGATGCGCAAAGACGCGGAATCTCACGCCGACGAAGACAAGCAGAAACGCGAGGAGATCGAGGTGCGCAATGAGGGCGACAACGCCGTTTATCGCAGCGAGAAAATGCTCAAGGATAACGGCGACAAATTGCAAGCCGCAGACAAGGAGAAAATCCAAACCGCGGCCGATGCGGTCAAGGAAGCCCTGAAAGGCCAGGACATCGCCGCCATCCGCACCGCCGCCGAAAAATTGAACGAAGCCTGGCAGGCCGCCTCCGCGGAAATGTATCGCACCGCCGCAGAATCGGCCAAGGCCAAAGGCGCTGGCGCCGCCCCCGGTGCGCAACCGGGCGAACCCCAGCCCGGCCCCGGCAAGGATTCCAAGGGAGAAGGCCCCATCATCGACGCCGAAGTGGTGGACGAGAAGAAGTAACCGGAGTCATTTTCCAATCCGTCCCGCGGTTCAAGCCGCCGGACGGAATACTTTTCCCGCTTGTGAGTGGGGCGGGATTTTGATTCGAGGAGAATAACAAAACAGAACAAACAAAACATTAACTATGAGCATCAACATAAAACCTCTCGGCGATCGCATTCTTGTCGAAGCCGCTGAGGAAAAAGAAGTCAAGAAGGGCGGCATCATTATTCCCGATTCCGCCAAGGAAAAACCCTCCGAGGGTATCGTGGTCGCGCTCGGCACCGGCAAGACCGATGACGATGGCAAGAAAGTCCCCTTTGAAGTCAAAAAGGGCGACCGCGTGCTCGTCAGCAAATACGGCGGCACAGAGGTCAAGGTCAACGACAAGGAATACAAAATTTTCAATGCTGACGACATCATCGCCATCATCGAATAACCCCCGCCAATTTTAACTCACTTAAACAAAAGGATAACATCATATGGCAGCAAAACAACTCGTCTTCGACGAAGCAGCGCGTCAGGCGCTCCTCAAGGGCGTCAATAAACTCGCCCGCGCCGTCATCGCGACTCTCGGCCCCAAAGGCCGCAACGTCGTCATTGACAAAAAATTTGGTTCCCCCACCGTCACCAAGGACGGTGTGACTGTGGCCAAGGAAGTTGAACTGGAAGACGCTTATGAAAACATGGGCGCCCAGATGGTTCGCGAAGTCGCCAGCAAAACAAGCGACGCAGCCGGCGACGGCACCACCACGGCCACCGTGTTGGCCGAAGCCATCTATTCCCAAGGCTTGAAATTCGTCACCGCCGGGGCCAACCCCATTTCCATCCAGCGCGGTATCACCCGGACGGTCGAAGCCGCCGTGGAACACCTGGCCAAGATCTCCAAACGGGTCAAGGACAAGGAAGAAATCAAACAGGTCGCCACTGTTTCCGCCAACTGGGACACCACCATCGGTGAGATCATCGCCGATGCCATGGACAAGGTCGGCAAAGACGGCACGATCACAGTCGAGGAAGCCAAATCCATCGAAACCACCCTCGACGTTGTCGAAGGCATGCAGTTCGACAAGGGCTACCTCTCTCCTTATTTCGTGACCAATGCGGAAACCATGGAAGCGAAACTGGAAGACGCCTACGTCCTCATTTACGAGAAGAAGATCAGCAGCTTGAAAGACCTCCTCCCCTTGCTGGAGAAGGTGGCCAAGGTGGGCAAACCCCTCCTGATCATCTCCGAGGAAGTCGAAGGCGAAGCCCTCGCCACCCTTGTGGTCAACAAACTCCGCGGCACGATCAACATCTGCGCGGTCAAGGCCCCTGGTTTCGGCGACCGCCGCAAAGCCATGTGCGAAGACATCGCTGTCCTCGTTGGCGGCAAATACATAAGCGAAGACCTTGGGGTCAAACTCGAGAACATCGGGTTGGACGACTTGGGCCGCGCCAAGAGCATTGTCGTTGACAAGGAAAACACCACCATCGTTGAAGGCAGCGGCAAATCCTCCGAAATCCAAGGCCGGGTCAACCAGATCCGCCGCCAGATCGAGGAAACCACTTCTGATTACGATCGTGAAAAATTGCAGGAACGCCTGGCCAAGCTGGCCGGCGGCGTGGCCGTCATCAATGTCGGCGCCGCTACTGAATCCGAAATGAAGGAAAAGAAAGCCCGCGTCGAGGACGCCTTGCACGCCACCCGTGCGGCGGTCGAAGAAGGGATCGTTCCTGGAGGCGGCGTCGCGCTGCTGCGTTGCTTGCCCGCCCTCGAAGCCCTCAAGTTGGAAGGCGACGAGAAAATCGGTCTGGACATTGTCAAACGCGCCATTGAAGAGCCGCTCCGCGCCCTGGCCATCAACGCCGGCGTCGAAGGTTCGATCGTTGTGCAGGAAGTCAAGAAACGCAAAGGCAACGAAGGCTACAACGTCAGCACCGGCGAATACGAAGACCTCGTCAAAGCCGGCGTGGTGGACCCGAAGAAAGTGACCCGCACCGCGCTGCAAAACGCGGCTTCCATTGCCGGTCTGCTTCTGACCACTGAATGCCTCATCACTGAGCTGCCTGAGAAGGACAAACCGGCCCCCATGGGCGGCGGTCACGGCGGTCCGGGCATGGGCGGCATGGACTACTAAGCCCTTTAAAGATATAAGGAAAACACAAGCGAGGCTGGTGCAAACCAGCCTCGCTTTTTTGCCGGCTTGAATCGACCGCGCAATCCTCCATACTGTCCTTGTGCTATATATCCGGGACATCCACGCCAGAAAAGCGGCCTTGCGCCAGCCGGTGATCTCATTCGAATTCTTTCCGCCTAAAACGGACGAAGGCGACCGCACCCTGCTGGAAAAAACCCTGCCCGCCTTGAAAAAATTGCGGCCGGATTATTGTTCCGTCACTTACGGCGCGGGCGGCGGCACCCGCGAAAAGACGCTCATGATCGTCGATCGCATCCAGCGCGAACACCACCTGACCGCCATGTGCCATCTGACTTGCGTTGGTTCGACGGTCGAGCATCTGCGCAGCGTGCTGCTGGAGGCCAAAGCCCTGGGTGTCAAAAATATTCTGGCCTTGCGCGGCGATCCGTACGGCGGCAACGGCAGCTTCGAAAAAACCGACGGCGGTTTTGAGTATTCTTATCAACTGGTCAGGTTCATCAAGGAAATGGGCGGCTTTTGCATCGGCACGGCGGGATTTCCCGAAGGCCATGTCGCCTGCAAGGAGGGACGGGAGGTGGATTGGGACCGGTTGAAGGCGAAAATTGATTGCGGCGCGGATTTCGTCTTGACTCAACTGTTTTTCGACAATGCCGATTTTTTCCGTTTTCGCGATCACCTCGCCAAACGCGGGGTGACCGTCCCGATTTTCCCCGGCATCATTCCCATTTTGAGCGCGTCGCAAATCAAACGCTTCACCGCCCTGTGCGGAGCGCAATTGCCGGCGCCCTTGTTGGAATCGCTCGAAAAATATGTCGATAACGACGAGGCTTGCGTCGAGTTCGGCATTGAATACGCCGCCAGACAGTGCGCGGAATTATTGAGTCACGGCGTGCCCGGGCTGCATTTTTACACCCTGAACAAAGCCCGCTCCACCGCCCAGGTCATTCGCAATCTCGGCCTGGCTGGGGCAAATTGAATCCGTGAAATGCACCGCCGCTCAACGCGCTGCCCTGGCCGGGGTCGATTGTGAAGTCGCCTTCGATAATCTTACCCGCCAGCTTTATGCGACAGATGCTTCGATCTACCAAAGCGAACCCGCCGCCGTCGCCTTCCCCCGCAACGCCCGGCAGACTTCCGACCTGATTAGAGCCGCCGCCGGGCAAAACCTCACCCTGGTTCCCCGCGGCGCGGGCAGCGGTTTGGTTGGCGGCGCCATCGGCGAAGGATTGATCATTGAATTTTCCCGGTTCAACCGGGAAATTTCGGAACTCGATTTGGAACGCCGCACCGTTCGCGCCGGCTCCGGCGTGGTGCTCGATCAACTGAATAAGTTTTTGAAACCGCACGGGCTGTGTTTCGGGCCTGACGTCGCCACCAGTTCGCGCGCCACTCTCGGCGGCATGATCGCCAATAATTCTTCCGGCGCGCACGCTCCGGTTTACGGTTGCACCGCCGATCATGTCCATTCCCTCCAAGTGGTCATGGCCGATGGCCGCATCGAAACCATGGGATTGAACCGTCCTTCCGGCGCGGAGCCTCTCGTCTCCGCCGCCGCCGCCGAAATCCGCTCCCGCATGCCGCCGGACCTTCTCAAACGCTGGCCCGGCTATGGCGTGGAACGTTTTTTGCGCGAACCCAATTCATGCCATCTCCTCGCCGGCAGCGAAGGCACTTTGGCCGCCATTCTTTCCGCCGAACTCAAATTGGTTCCCCTGCCGCGTCAAAAAAGTCTGGGCGTTCTTTTCTTCCCCTCCGTCGCGGAAGCGATGCGCGCCACGGTCGAATTGCTCGACCTCAAACCCGCCGCCATCGAGCATGTGGATCGTGTTTTGTTTGAGCAAACCCGTGGCCAGTTGAATTTCGCGGCCGCGCGCGACTTGCTGGAACTGGACGCCAAGCCGTGCGAGGCCTTGTTGCTGGTTGAATTTTTTGACGATCCGGGCGACCGCCTGGAAGCGATGGCCGCAAAACGATTGGGCCTGCGCAGTCTGCTTCTGCGCGATGAGGCTTCCATGAACCTGGTCTGGAACATGCGCAAGGCCGGCCTCTCTCTCCTCACCGGCTGCAAAGGCCCCGCCAAACCCGTCACCGCCATCGAAGACGCGGCCGTCCGCCCCCGGCAATTGCCCGAATACGTTGCCGCGCTCACCTCGATTTTGGAACGTCTCAATCTTCACGCCTGCTTTTACGGCCATGCCGCCGCTGGTCTCCTGCACGTCCGTCCCGTGTTCGATTTGCGTCAGACGGATGACCTGAAAAAATTCCGGCAGGTCGCCGCCGAGGTGTCCGCCCTGATCCGGCAATTCAAGGGTTCGCTCGCCGCCGAACACGGCGTCGGACTGGCGCGCGCCGAATTCATGGAGGAGCAGCTCGGCCCGACCCTGCTCAACTTGATGCGCGGCATCAAGAATGTATTTGACCCTCGCGGCCTGTTTAATCCGGGCAAGTTGCTGCCGGACGGACGTTATAAGATTGACACTCATTTGCGAACGGGCGAGGGCTACAAACTCCCCCTGCCCTTCGAGCCAATGCTCGCCTTCGCCGCCAAGGACGGTTCTTTTGCCGCCAATCTCGATCAGTGCAACGGCTGCGGCGGCTGCCGCAAGGCGACGCCCACCATGTGTCCGACCTTTGTCGCCACTGGCGAGGAGATCATGTCTACCCGCGGTCGCGCCAACACCATCCGCGCCGTCCTCGAAATGCGCGGGACGGACGATCTGTTGCGGGCGGGGGAATTGGATGCGGCGCTCAGCAATTGTTTGTCCTGCAAAGCTTGCACCGCCGAATGTCCTTCCAACGTCAATCTCGCCTTGCTCAAGGCCGAACTGCTCCACGCCCGGCACAAAAAATACGGACGCTCCCTGCGCGACCGGCTGATCAGTTCCGTCGATCTCATGGGCCGGATGGGCTGTCTGACCCCGCGTCTGGCCAACGCGCTCCTACGCTCCGGCCTGGTGCGGCGCTTGACAAAGAGCCTGTTCAATTTCGCCCCGCAACGTCCCCTGCCCCCTTACGCCTTGGAACGGTTCGACCACTGGTTCGCCCGGCGCCCCGTCCCGGCGCCCGGCGCGCGCGGGCGGGTTTATTTGTGGGACGACACATTCGCGCGCTATCACGAACCGCACATCGCGCGCGCGGCGGTGGCGGTATTGGAAGCCGCCGGATTCACCCCCGCCTTGATTAAAAATCGCAAGTGTTGCGGACGGCCCGCTTTCAGCCAGGGTTGCCTGGACACCGCCGCCGCCCTGGGCCGGCATAATTTGCAATTGTTGACACGCCTGGGCGGCAACGAGCCGATCCTGTTTCTTGAACCGTCGTGTTACTCCATGTTTGCCGAGGACTATCTGGAATTAAAATTACCCGGCGCGGCGGAGATCAAATCGCGCTGTTTCCTATTTGAGCAATTCATCGAAAACCTGCTCGCGCGCGAACCGGACGCCATCGCCTTTCGCGCCGGGGCGGGGCAATTCACCATTCACGCCCATTGCCACGCGAAATCGCTGCTCAATCCCGGTTTTATGAAACGGGTGATCGAGCGGATTCCGGGCCGGACGGCAACGATGATGGACACCGGTTGTTGCGGCATGGCGGGAGCGTTCGGCGCGTTGGAAAGCAAATACGAATTGTCCGTGAAAATCGCCCAACCCCTGCTCGCGCAAGTGGACGCGCAACCGGCCGGTACCGTGATCGTGGCTTCCGGCACGAGCTGCCGCCACCAGCTTGAACATCTCTCCCCCCGCCATCCCCGCCACATCGCCGAAGTGCTGGCCGACGCCTTGCGGACTCAGTAAAGATTCAGGCCAACCCACAGTTCGGGATGAGGCTGGTGATCGTTGTTCCACAGGGAGGCTGAGTTGGTGGGATTAAAAAAAATGCGGGGATTCATTGCCACGACGTGTCCGTCGCAGAAGAGCTGGTTGTAGTTTTTTCCGTGCCGCTCCGGCAGCGGCGGGTTGCCGTAATACCAATTCATAAAAGGAACGGGAGGCCCCTGAATGTTGCCGCAGTACATTTGAAAAACGCCGGAGTCGTTGGACACATCCCGTTCACCCCGGTGTCTGGATTCGCCAATGGCCAGCATTTCGCCCGGCGCTATCACCTGAAACTGGGAAATGGCGGACGAATCTCCCTTTTGTGAGCCGTCCAGGCCGAGACTTACCAGACCTTTTATGTACAGAGGAGAGAGGGAGTCATAATTTTCCACGCCCCTGCCGTTGTAAGCGTAGCTGCCAAGCGGGTCGTGGGGCAGACTTCCGGCAAAGAGCGAGATTCCACCTTTGTATCCCGGGCAATGATAAGCCGGATTGGTCCATTGCAGCGGGTAGTAAGGCAAAAGGGCGTCAAACCACAACATCGTTTTCTCGTTCGGATATTGATGCCGGTTTTGTTCGACATACATTTCCAGCGCCAGCCCCAATTGGCGCAGGTGATTCTTGCAGGAGGCCGAGGTTCCCTGCGCTTTGCCCTTGGCCAGCGCCGGGAGGAGCAAGGATGCCAGAACGCTGATAATCGCGACCACCACCAGCAATTCCAAAAGCGTGAATCCGCCCACAAACCGGCGCGGTCGCGCCTCCTCGCGTTCCATGCATGCCATGCCGTTCATACCCCATACGACGAAACAACCAGAACAATCCTTTGAACTCTTTTTGTAATCCCCCCAAAGCAATCTTTGCCCGGGCGCGGTTCCAAAATATTTGGATTCGCAACACCCGGAAGAAGAAAAGTCCTGCATCAAGCGTCCCTGGTTTGGTAGTTCCTCCAAATCAAAAGCAGGGCGGGGGCGAAGTCGCCGGGGCTGCGCTTTTGCCATGCGGTCACTTCGGCGGGGGTATGCCAGGCTCCGCGCTCGATCTCTTCCGGGTGCAGGATGAACGGGCCGTCTGATTGCATTTGATAGACCCATACAAATTCCTGCCCGGTCCCGGCTTGCGCCACGATTTTGAACAGACGTCGGGGCGGCGACGTCAGCTTCAGGCCCAGTTCCTCCCGCAATTCCCGCACCGCGCAAGCGTCGTAATCCTCCCCGCTGTCCACGTGCCCCGATGCGGAGGAATCCCATCTGCCGGGGAAGGTGTCCTTGGTCATGGAGCGTTTTTGGAGGAAGAGGCGTCCGTCCGCCCCGAACACCAGCACATGGATGGCGCGATGGCGCAAACCGCGCGCGTGAACTTCCCGGCGCGTGTCTTGGCCGACGACCTCGTCGCGTTCGTTGACCACGTCAAAAATTTCTTCACTCATATACGCGGGGGGCGTCCGTTTATTCGTCGGCCAGCGCATTGGTCAGCGCCACGAACTGTTCCAGACTCAATTTCTCCGCGCGCTCCTGCACGGGAATTTGCAATCGGGCGAAGATCTCCGCCAGTTTGTCCGCCGCCCAATCTTGTTTCAGCAATTTCATCATCATTTTGCGCCGTTGCGAGAAGGCGCGTTTGACGATTTTGACGAACAAGGCGCGGCGTTCCTCCGGGAGCAAGGGGGTGGCGCGGCGTTCCAGGGCGATGCAGAGGGAATCCACATCCGGCTCCGGGAAAAAACATGTGCGCGGTATCTTGAATTGGCCGCGCGGCACGTAATGGAGCTGCATCAGGAGGGTTAGGACCCCGTAATGATCATCGTCGGCCTCCGCCATCAGGCGTTGCGCCACTTCGAGCTGGAGCGTGACCACCATGATTCGCGGACGCCGGGCCGATTGGGCCAGCTCCACCAAAATGGGCGAGGCCACGCAATAAGGCAGATTGGCCACCAGTTTCCAATCGCTCCAATCGTGCGATTCGCGCGCCAACGCCAGGGCGTCGCCGTGGCGCAAATCCAGTTTGGGGTCCGAAAACCGCTCGCGCAAAAACTCCACCATCCGCCCGTCGGTCTCCACCGCCAGGACATGCCCGCTTCTTTCCAGGAGCAATTCGGTCAGCGGACCCAGCCCCGGCCCGACTTCCAGCACATTGTCGGATGGCCCCACCTCGGCCGCATCCACGATGCGCCGGATTTGGTTTTGGTCGTGCAGAAAATTCTGGCCGAGCGATTTGGTCAACATCCACTTTCGCTCAACCAGGACTTGTTTCATGTCGGACAATTTCATTTTTGGAAAATTTCACGCAAGGCCGCCACGCTGGCGTCCAGTTGGGATGAGGTGACGATCAAGGGCGGGGAAAAGCTGATGACCCCGCCGGTTTCGCCTTCGGGCAGGAGGATGAATCCCCGGCGCAACATTTGTTTGACAACATCAAAGACCAGCGCGTCCGCCGGACGGCCCCCGCGCCGGATTTCCAGCCCCACCAGCAAGCCGCGCCCGCGAATTTCGATTTCGTGGCCGGGCACGGAAATTTCCCCGGCCAGCCGTTGCCGGAGCCGGGCGCCGAGCCGGGCGCTGCGTTCCGGCAGGGAACGATTTTCGATTTCCTTGATCTGGGCCAGGGCCATGGCGCATCCCACCGGATGCCCCTGGAATGTGCTGGTGTGAATCGCCTCGCTCCGCGACGGAGGCCAGGCGGCGTCGATCACGTCCGCCCGTCCGACGCAGACCGAGAGCGGGAAGCCGCCGGTCAGCGCCTTGCCCAAGCAGATCAAATCGGGCATCGTCCCACTCTCCTCGCAGGCGAACCATTTTCCCGTCCGCCCGAAGCCGGTAAAAACCTCGTCCGCCACCAGCAACGCGCCGGATTGATCGCAAAGCTGGCGCAGCAAGGGCAGGAAACCCGGCGGCGGCACATTCACGCCGCCCCGGCCCTGAATCGGTTCGACCAGGATTGCGCCGATCTGATTGCCGCGCAAAAGTGTTTTCAAGGCGGCTTTGGTTTGGGCCAGGCCGGCGTTTTCGGCCGGGAAGGGGGCGAAGCGGCCGAATTTGCCCAATTGGGACAGGAACGGCTTGCGGAAATAAGAGCGGTGCGTGGCGTTCAACGCGCCATAACCCAGCCCGTGATACGCGCCCTGAAAAGCGATGACTCCGCGTTTGCCGGTGGCGAGCAAGGCCGTCTTGAGCGCGGCCTCCACCGCTTCAAAACCGGAGTTGGCAAACATGGTTTTCCCGGTGATTTTGCCCGCGCTCCAACGCTCGAAAGTGATGCGGCTCAATTCCCGCGCCAGTTGCGCCTTGGCCGGATGCGGATGGACATCGCCCATGGCATGGAGCAATTCCCCCATCTGCCGCCGCCCTGCCGCCACCACCCTCGCATTGCCATGACCCGCCGCCGCCACGCCAAACGCGGCTGTCAAGTCGAGATATTTCCGGCCTTCCGCATCCCACACATGCATCCCCGCCGCCCGCGTCCAGACGATGGGCCATGAACCGTCCGGCGCGATATAGAGCATGTTGGCCGATTCGTAGGCGCGCAGGAGATCAAGGGTTTTTGTCGTTTTGGTTTTCACACGCCTTTCTCGTCCGGCGGCCAGATGAATTTGTGCATTTGCAGTTGAAAACGCGCCGGCAAGGCGTCGGCGACAATTTTTTCAACCAGCTCAACCCGCGAAATCGGAGTCTGGCCTTCCGGCGCCGGGCGGAGCGTCTTGTCCTGCTGGCGGGGCGAAAGCGGCGCGACCCACGAGAACAGAACGGGGCAAATCCCCGCCAGACGGCGCGAGACGATCATTTCCCTAGCCCATTCGTAATCCTGCACGGAACCGACGACGAACTTGATCTCGTCGGTGGCCTTGAGCAGGGCGATATTTTCCAGGCGGTTACGTTCGCACTCCCCGCTGCCCGGGCATTTCAAATCCATCACCCGCCGCACCCGCGCATCCACCGGCGCGATGTCCAAGGCCCCGCTGGTTTCAAGCAGGACGGTAAAACCGTCGTCACAAAGCGTCTTCATCAGGGGCAGGGAGCTTTTTTGCAGCAGCGGTTCGCCGCCGGTCAGTTCGACCAGGGGAAGCCTCATGCCGCCCGCCTTTGCCGTAAAGGGCGCCGCCAGTTTTTCGACCTTTGCCGCCACATCCGCCAGGGACATCCGGGTTCCCCCGGTAAAAGCATAAGCCGTGTCGCAATACGAGCAGCGCAAATTGCAGGCCGTCAACCGCACGAAAACGCACGGCCAGCCCGCGAAGGTGCTTTCCCCCTGCACGCTCAAATAAATTTCATTAACGACCAAAGTCTCCGGCATAAGTCACCCCGTTATCTTAATACCCAATAAATCCTCCAGCTCTGCTGGAGAGACTCCCAGAGTTTGAC
>CAZLEE010000078.1:0-18641 GCA_964558455.1 uncultured Verrucomicrobiota bacterium
AGCCTCTGCACCAGTTGCGCCACCGGCTGCAACATCGTCATCGGCTCGCGCGAGGACAAGGTCTATCGTTACGAACCGCGCCAGAATGACGCGGTCAATTCCTGCTGGATGTGCGATTACGGACGGCTCAATTACAAGTGGATCAATCGCCCGGACCGCCTCACTGCCGTCGGCGGCTCCAAACTCAAAGACCGCGAGCCTCGCCAGGCCTGGGCTTCGGCCATTCGTGACATCTCCGAAATTTTGCGCCAGGCCGCCAGCGGCTCTGTTGCCATCATCGCCTCCGCCCGCCAGAGCAATGAGGAACTTTTCCTGCTCAAAAAACTGGCGGCGCGTTGCAATGCCCTGAGCGATTCCGTTCCGCGCACCGGCGAGGCCGATAATCTGTTGCTCAACGCCGACCGCAATCCCAATAGCGCCGGCTCCCGCCTGATCGGCATTTCCCCGGATAAGATGGGATCGAACCTTCCCGCCATTGCGGTCGGGATCAAGGCCGGGAAGATCAAAACCCTGCTCGTTTTCGGCGAGGACGCAACCCGCCTTGGTCTGGATGAAAATCTTTTGGGCGCGCTGACCACCTTGATTGTCAGCGATATTTTGCCCAATAAAACAACGGAGCGGGCACATTACTTGTTGCCCGGATGCGCCCATGCGGAGAAGCGCGGCAGCTTCGTCAATGGCAAGGGCCGCGTGCAACGGTTCATGCAGAACATCCAGCCCAAGGGCGATTCCCGGCCGGAATGGGAATTTTTGCTGGAAATAGTCAAAGCCGCCGGCGCGGGCAGCGGGGCTGGCAGCATCGAAGGCGTGTTCAACCAAATGGCGGCGGAGACGCCCGCGTTCAAGGGCCTGACCTGGGCCGGACTGGGCGATCTGGGAGTCACGGTGCCGGTTTAATAATTTTTCAAACTGACGAAATGAATTGGTTCAATAGTTTAAGTCCGGAGACGCAGTTCCTGATATTCAGCATGCTGAAAATCGTGGGCGTGTTTTCCGTCGTCATGGCGTCGGTGGCCTATTCCGTCCTGGCCGAACGCAAAATTTCGGCCCTCATCCAGGATCGTATCGGCCCCAATCGCGTCGGGTGGGCCGGACTCCTGCAACCGGTGGCCGACGGGGTGAAATCTTTCCTCAAGGAGGATTTCACGCCGGCGCATGTGCGCAAAATTTATTTCTGGCTCGCGCCCATGATCGTCATGGTCCCGGCCCTGCTCGTTCTGGCCGTCATCCCCTTCGGCTCCAGCATCGGCGCGCAGAAAATGGTCATCGCCGATTTAAACGTGGGCATTCTATACACGTTCGGCATCGTCTCGCTCGGGGTCTATGGCATTGTCCTGGCCGGCTACGCTTCCAATTCCAAATATCCCTTCCTTGGCAGCATCCGTTCTTCCGCGCAATTGATTTCGTACGAGGTTGCCATGGGATTGTCAGTCATCCCTGTTTTCCTGATTGTGGGCGATTTGAACCTCAGCAGCGTGATCGAACACCAGGCGCAGCACGGCTGGCTGATCGTTTACGCGCCGCTTTCCTTTATTATTTTCATGGTCTCGGCCTTTGCCGAAACCAACCGGCTGCCTTTTGACTTTCCCGAATCCGAGCAGGAATTGGTCGGCGGCTACCACACGGAATACAGTTCGATGAAGTTCGCGCTTTTTTTCATGGGCGAATACGCCAATATGATTGCGGTGTCGGCCATGATGGTCACCTTGTTCCTGGGCGGCTGGACGCTGCCCTTCGCCGGATTGGACAATCCCCATCCGTCCAATCTGATCGGCGTGGCGCAGATTTGTGTCTTTTTCGGCAAGGTCATGGTCTTGATGGGGATATTTATCTGGGTGCGCTGGATGTGGCCGCGGTTCCGTTATGACCAATTGATGGACCTGGGCTGGCGGCGGTTTTTGCCGCTTTCTTTGCTGAACATCGTCGCAACCGCTCTCTGGCTTTGGGCCGTGGCCAAGCCATGAAACTGAATGATTGTTAAACGCACAAAATTGAATTTTTGGGAGCGCCTCTACCTGCCGGCGGTCGTGCAGGGCTTGCGCGTAACTGTCCGTCACTTCTTCAAGAAGTCGGTGACGATGCAGTATCCCGAGGAAAGATGGACGGTGCCGGAAGGGTACCGCGGCGCGCCTTATCTGGTCAAAGACCCGGAGCAACGCACCAAGTGCGTGTCCTGCCAGCTTTGCGAATTCGTCTGCCCGCCCAAGGCCATTCGCATCACCCCTCCCGGCCCGGAAGGAATGCCCGGCGCGGGCAATGTGGAGAAGGGTCCCAAGGAATTTGAAATCGACATGTTGCGTTGCATTTATTGCGGACTTTGCCAGGAGGTTTGCCCGGAAGAGGCGATTTTCCTGATGAAGGATTATTCGCTCGTTGGCTTGTCCCGCAAGGAAATGGTTTATAACAAGGAAAAGCTCCTGTCTCTGGGCGGGGTGCATGACGACAAGATTTGGAAGTGGAAGCATAAATAGATGGAAAGCGTTTTCTTTTATCTTTTTGCCGGTTTGACGCTGCTTTGCGGCGTTTTGGTCATGGCCAATCCGTTCTCGCGCAGTCCCGTCACCAGCGCGATGTTCCTGGTCCTGACCATTGTCTTCATGGCCGGCTTGTTCGTCCAGTTGCACGCCTTTTTCCTCGCCGCCGTGCAGGTGCTCGTCTATGCCGGCGCGGTCATGGTCCTGTTCGTCTTTGTCATCATGCTCCTGGATTTGAAGGAGGAGGACCGGCGGCGCATCAAAAGCGCGATGGCCGTTTTGGGCGTGGTTGCCGTGGGCGTGATCGCTTTCGCCATGATCCGCACTCTCAAGCAGTCCGACGTCGGCCAGCTCCTGGCCCAACCCGCCCTGGAGGGATCGACCAAACTGATTGGCAAAAGCATCTTTACCGATTTCGCCCTGCCTGTTGAAATTTTGTCATTGCTGCTTTTGGTGGCCGTGATCGGCACAGTACTTCTCAGCAAAAAGGACCTCAAATGAGCGCCGTGAGCCTGCAGGATTATTTGGTGGTAAGCATTCTACTGTTTTGTGTGGGCCTGTTGGGCGTCATTGTGCGCCGCAATCTCATCGTCATGTTTATGTCGCTGGAGTTGATGCTCAACGCGGCCAACCTCGCCCTGGTGGCCTTTTCCCGCTTTAACAATAACATCAAAGGCCAGGTCCTGGTTCTGTTTATCATTACCGTGGCCGCCGCCGAGGTCGCCCTCGGTCTGGCCTTGATCGTCGCGCTCTATCGCCGGCGCCGCACCGCCCACGTCGAGGATTTGGCGACGATGAGATTATAATCATGAACAACCTGCTGCCCTGGCTCATTTTGTTTCTGCCGCTCTTCGCGGCGGCTGCCATCGCGCTGTTCACGCAAAAGAACCCGCGCCTGAGCATGACGCTATCCGTCGGCGCCATTCTGATTTCACTGCTGCTGAGCGCGGACCTTTTTGTCAACTGCATGACCGGGATCATGCCGGATGACATCGTCTGCAACTGGTTGCAGGTCGGCCGTCTTAACGTCGATTTCGGCCTCCACTTTGACCGCTTGAGCCTGCTCATGCTCTTGATCGTGACCGGCGTGGGCAGCTCGATCCATATCTATTCCGTCGCCTACATGAAAGGCGACCGCTCATATTCGCGCTTTTTCGCCTGCATGAGCTTCTTCACCTTCTCCATGCTCGGGGTTGTGCTCAGCGCCAATTTCCTGCAAATGTTCATCTTTTGGGAATTGGTCGGCCTTTCCAGCTACCTGCTCATCGGTTTTTGGTACGAACGTCCCTCGGCGGCGCTGGCAGCCAAAAAGGCGTTCCTGACCAATCGTCTGGGCGACTTCGGTTTCCTCTGCGGCATCATTTTGGTCTGGGCGGTGACGGCCCAATTAAATTTTGCCGGCGTAAAAAGCGCGATGGCCGCCAATCCCGGGATTTTTGCCACCGCCACCACCGCCGTCGGCTTGCTGATCTTTTGCGGCGCGGTCGGCAAATCAGCCCAATTTCCCCTCCACGTCTGGCTGCCGGACGCGATGGAAGGCCCCACCCCCGTCAGCGCCTTGATCCATGCCGCCACCATGGTGGCGGCGGGCGTTTACATGCTTTGCCGGGTGTTCTTCATATTTGATATTCCCACCTTGAACGTCATCGCGTGGATCGGCGGTATAACGGCCCTGTTATCCGCCCTCATCGCCTGCCAGCAAAATGACATCAAACGCATTCTGGCTTATTCAACCTTGTCCCAATTGGGCTATATGGTGATGGCAGTCGGCCTGGGCGAACCTCCCGCCGCCATGTATCACCTGACCGCGCACGCCTTTTTCAAGGCTCTCTTGTTCCTCGGCGCCGGTTCCGTCATTCACGCCTTGAGCGGCGAGCAGGACATCTGGAAAATGGGCCGGCTCAGAGAGAAAATGCCCGTCACTTTCTGGACCTTCCTGGCCGCGACTCTCGCTTTGTGCGGTTTCCCGCCCTTGAGCGGCTTTTACAGCAAGGATGCCGTTCTGGCGGCGGCATTCAACGGCAACAAGACGCTGTTCGTGCTGGCGGTGTTTGTCGCGTTCCTGACCACTTTTTACATGTTCCGCCTCTTCTTCGTCGTGTTTTTGGGCCGGGCGAAATCCGACCTTCCCAACCACGCCCACGAATCCCCCGCAGTCATGACCTGGCCGCTGATGTTTTTGGGGGTGGCGACGGTGTTCGGCGGTTTCTTTGGCATTTATCAATTGATGGCCGCGCAGTTTGGCAAAGCGGCGCCGGAATTCTTCGCTCCGCTGGAACCGTTCCGCGCCGCTCCGACCCCGGCTTTCCTCGGCATTGCCGTTTTTGCCTTGGGCTGTTTCGCCGCCTGGCTTTTGTATGGCAAAGCCCAGACGGACCCGTTGCCGGTCCGGGTGGCCCCCTTGAGCCGCCTGCTCCGCAACAAATTCTACTTTGACGAAATATATGACGCGCTGATCAAGGCGACTCTGGATGCCCTGGCCAAATTCGCCCAGGGCTTGGACATCGGCCTGCAATTGTTCATCCGCGGCATCCAAGGCGGAGTCGATCTGACCGGGCGCGCCCTGCGCCTTGTCCAGACCGGCAATTTGCAAACCTACACTTTCCTGTTCGCGGCGGGCATTGCCCTCGCCCTTTACCTCATCCTGCTCCGGTAACCCATGTCACTGCTTACCTACATTTTTTTGCTGCCGATGCTGACCGCGTTGCTGATCGTGTTGATCCCGCGGAACTATCGGTTTGTCATCCGCAGCCTCGCGCTGCTGGCCACCTTTGCCTCCCTCATCCTGGCCGTGACCGCGTTCTGCAAATTCGACACCGCCGCCGCCGCACGGGGTTTTCAATTCGTGCAGCAGATCACATGGGCATCCGCCTTGGGCATGAGTTATCACGTCGGCGCGGATGGCATCAACATCGGCTTGATCCTGATGGGCGCGGTGGTGGTGTTCGCGGCCACCTGTGTCTCTTACCGCGTCACCACGCGCGAGAAGGAATTTTACATCCTGCTCCTGACCATGGGCGGCGGCATTCTTGGGGCATTCGCCTCGCTTGATTTGTTTTTCTTTTATTTCTTCCACGAACTGGCGCTCGTGCCGGTCTTTATCATGATCGGGGTGTGGGGCAGGGGTGAAAATAAAAATTTCGCCGCGTTCCAGATCACGCTCTACCTGAGCTTTGGCGCCCTCCTCGTTCTGCTCGGCCTGATTGCGCTTTATCTGCAACTGCCGCCGCCGGACCGGACGCTCGACATCGTGACGCTCACCGAATATTTCAAGGCCAATCCCATGGCTCAGGCGCCGCAACATCTCATCTTCCCGGTGCTTTTGTTCGGGTTCGGCATTTTGGTTTCGTTGTGGCCCTTCCACACTTGGGCGCCTTTGGGTTACGCTTCCGCCCCCACCGGCACGGCCATGATTCACGCCGGCGTGCTGAAAAAATTCGGCCTTTACGGCCTGATCCGCATTGCCCTGCCTTTCATGCCGGACGAAGCCCGGCATTGGGCCGTCATCCTTTCCATCCTCTGCCTCGGCAACATCCTCTATTGCGGATTGGTCGCCATGCGCCAGCGCGATTTGAACATGCTGATCGGCAATTCCAGCGTGGCGCACATGGGTTTCGCCTTCCTCGGCATCGCCAGCCTGAGCCTGATCGGCATTACCGGAACGGTGGTCATCATGATCGCCCACGGTTTTTTGGCCGCCCTGACCTACGCCTTGAGTGGTTACTTGCGGGACGAACTCCAAACCACGGACATGGATCAAATGGGCGGGTTGTTGCGCAAATTGCCTTTCATCGGCACGGTCATGATTATGGCGATGCTGGCCGGATGCGGCCTGCCGGGTTTCGCCGGATTCCCCGGGGAGATTCTGGTTTTCTTCGGTAGTTGGCAACGGTCGGAAGTGATCGCCGTCCTGGCCATCTGGGGCGCCCTGATCATTGCCGGCGTCTATATGTTCCGCGCCATTCGCGATATCTGGCACGGTCCCAAAGAGTGGACAGCCATCGGCGACCCGCTGACCCTTGCCCGGAAAATGCCTTATTGCCTGCTTTTGGGCGGTCTGATTCTTTTTGGTTGTTTCCCCAGATTATTGACTGACAAAATCAAAACCAATGTTGCGCCGGTCGTGCGCATGGTCGGCGCGGAAGCCGTTCAATTGTCCTCTGTTCCGAAAGGCTGGTCCGCCAAATGAACTTTTCTTCCCTTACTCTGGAAATCCTTGTCGCCAGCCTGGCCATGCTCCTGCTGGTGTCCGACTTGTGGGCGGGACCGCGAGTCAGGTCCCGGCTCGGTTTCGTGTCGATGGCCGGTTTGTTCGCCATCCTCGCCATCAGTTTCAACATCGCCCCCTGCGCGCCCGGCTCGGCGGACTCCATGCTGGCCCAGGATGGTCTGGCTCTTTTCTTCCAGCGATTCTTCCTCGTCACGGCCATTTTCATCGTGTTCATGGCCAACCTTTGCGCCGACCGCATCCCGATGGGCATCGGGGAATTTCACGTCATTGTGCTCGTGGCGTTGACCGGCATGATGCTGGCGGCGGCGGCCAATGATTTCGTGATGGTCTTCGTCGCCTTGGAATTGATGTCGATCTGCTTTTATGTGCTGGTCAGTTTTCAGCGTTCGCGCCTTTGCTCCCTCGAAGCCGGCGTCAAATATCTGATCCTGAGCGCGCTCTCCGCTTCCATCCTTGTTTTCGGCATCGCCCTGATTTTCGGATCGGCCAACGAGACCAACTTTGTCCGCCTCAACGCCGCCGGCGCGGCCTTGGATCAAAACAAGGTTTACTGGCTGGGGATGTTATTGGTCTTGTTCGGGCTTAGTTTCAAAATCGCCGCCTTCCCGTTGCAAGTGTGGGCGCCCGATGTTTACCAAGGCGCGCCGACGCCCGTGACCGCTTTTCTGGCCATCGGCTCCAAAGCGGCCGGTTTTGTCCTTGTCTTGCGCGTGTTGTTCCTCGCCATGCCGAGGCTGGCTTTGCAGTGGGATAAAATTCTCATGCTCGCCGCCGGCATCACCATCCTTTACGGCAACCTTTGCGCCATCCCGCAACGGAATCTGAAACGGTTGCTCGGTTATTCCAGCATCTCCAACGCCGGCTATTTGCTGCTCGGCGTGGTGGCGTTCAGCGCCTCCGGTTCCGCAGCGGTCTTGTATTATCTGGCCGGATACCTTTTCACCCTCGCCGCCGCTTTCCTCATCATCGGCCTGGTAATGCGCGACAGCGAAGACATCGGGACGCTGGCCGGATTGGGCCGGCGCTCGCCTTTCCTGGCGGCAGCGTTGTCATTGGTCATGGTTTCGCTGGCCGGCATTCCGCCGCTGGCCGGTTTTCTGGGCAAATTCCTGCTGCTCCGGGCCTTGATCGAGCGGGGCGCGGTTGACTGCTATTGCTATTGGCTGGCGGGCGTGGCCTTGGTGGGCGTGGTCATTTCATTATACTACTATTTCGCTGTGATCCGGGTGATGTATTGGGCCAAGGACCCTCCCGACTTGTCCCCCATAGCCGTGCCGGCCGGCGTCCGCATTCCATTGGCCGTATGCATGGCGGCGATGCTTTACCTCGGCATCTTCCCAAGAGCTGTCCTGGCCAGCGCGATGGACGCGGTCAAATCCCTCAATTTCTAACGCCGCCGCCCCGCGCGCCCGCTTCCGTCTGCCTTTTGCAACCCGTGAAACCGTGTTATTGTGGGTCAAGAAAAGCTTGGCGAATCGCAAAATTTGTAAAGAATGTAAGCCGCTCCCGGCCTTAGCCTCTGCCTCACAGCACTTACAGGAAAGCGATACGCATGAAAAAAATCGAAGCCATCATCAAACCATTCAAAGTCGAAGATGTTAAAAGCGCGCTCGCTGAAGTGGGCATCGTCGGTATGACCGTTGTGGAGGTAAAAGGCTTCGGCCGCCAAAAAGGCCACACCGAAATTTATCGCGGCAGCGAATATACCGTGGATTTTCTGCCCAAGGTCAAATTAGTCGTCGTTGTTCCTGACAGCATCGAGGCTGCCGCCGTCGCCGCCATTGTGAAGGCCGCCAAAACCGGCAAAATCGGGGACGGCAAGGTTTTCGTCAGCTCCATTGAGGAAGCGGTTCGTATTCGCACCGGGGAGACTGGTGAAAACGCGCTTTAGTTTTCGTCCAACCATTGTATCCGTCAGAAAGTTCTCACTATGACAAATGAATTATCGGGTTTTCTAACCGTTTTAAAAAATCGCTACCCCGCCGAAACCGAGTTTCACCAGGCCGTGACCGAAGTCGCCAAGTCTGTCTGGCCCTTCATCGAGAAAAATCCCAAATACAAAAAGGCCAAAATTCTCGAGCGCATGACCGAACCGGAACGCGCCATTCTCTTCCGCGTCACTTGGAAGGATTCCCATGGCGAGGTCCAGATCAACCGCGGCTTCCGCATCCAGATGAACAGCGCCATCGGGCCTTACAAGGGTGGCCTGCGCTTCCATCCTTCTGTCACTCTCGGCACCTTGAAGTTCCTCGCCTTCGAGCAGGTTCTTAAAAACGCCCTCACCACCCTCCCCATGGGCGGCGGCAAAGGCGGCTCCGATTTTGATCCCAAAGGCAAGACCGACGACGAAGTGATGTCCTTCTGCCAGGCGTTCATGACCGAACTCTTCCGCCACATCGGCCCCGACACGGACGTGCCTGCCGGCGACATCGGGGTGGGCGGACGGGAAATCGGTTTTCTCTTCGGCCAATACAAAAAAATACGCAACGAATTCACCGGTGTGCTCACCGGCAAAAGCATTAACTGGAGCGGCAGCCGCATCCGCGAAGAAGCCACCGGCTACGGCCTGATTTACTTCGTCGAGGAAATGTTGCGCACCAAGAGCAACTCTATTAACAACAAAATCGTCGTCATTTCCGGCTCCGGCAACGTCGCCCAATTTGCCGCCGAAAAAGCCTTCATGCTGGGCGCGCATGTGGTGACCCTATCCGACTCCAGCGGCTATATTTACGACCGCAACGGGATTGATCCCGAAAAACTGGCCTTCCTCAAGGAGCTTAAAAACGTCAAACGCGGCCGCATCAAGGAATACGCCGAACATTTCAAATGCGAGTTTTTCCCCGGCAAAAAGCCTTGGAGTGTCGCCTGTCAGGTTGCACTGCCCTGCTCCACCCAGAACGAACTCGGCGGCGCCGACGCCCAAACCCTCGTCGGCAACGGCTGCCTGTGCGTGGGTGAAGGCGCCAACATGCCTTCCACCCCGGAAGCGGTCGAAGTGTTTTTGGGCAAGAAGATCGCCTTCGGCCCCGGCAAAGCCGCCAATGCCGGCGGTGTCTCCGTCAGCGGCCTGGAAATGAGCCAAAACAGCCTGCGCCTGCAATGGTCCAACGACGAAGTGGACAAGCGTCTCAGCGACATCATGAAAGCCATCCACAACCAATGCGTCCGATACGGCAGTCAGGATGGCTTTGTCAATTATGTGAACGGCGCAAACATCGCCGGTTTCCGCAAAGTAGCCGAAGCCATGCTCGACCAAGGCGTCCTTTAAACAAGCCGGCCTGTAAATCAGGAGACAAACAGGCCAAAGTGATCGCGAAATTTCCACGGGGACGGACAATGTTCCTCCCTTGCCCGCGCAAGCGGGCGAGGGCAGGCCGTGCCGTTCCCGTCGGCGACAACCCGGGCGAAGTGACAATGAAATTACTTGGCCGCCAGCGCGGGGGCGACGATTTCGTAGCGTATGGCCGGCAGCACACCCAGCACCACGCTGTTTTGATTCATCCGCGCCTTGCCGCCCGGCTTGGCGTTTTGTTTTCCCATTTTGGCCACGATGTTGACCACCAGGCTCCCCGTCGCTCCAGGCTTGATCTTGCTCGCGTCGCTGTGCAGCACCAGTTTCGTCTCCCCCTCCCCCGGCACAACTTCGGCCAGGGTGATGCCTTCCGGCGGATCGTTTAACTCAAGTCGCATGGTGTTGGCAAAGGCTTGGGCCGGGGTTTTGATGCGCAACCCGGCCGAGCCGCCCGCCGGAATCTTGAGCGGGGTCGGATCCAGAATCGCCAGGCTGAACCTGAGTCTGGCCCGGTTCAGCACCAGGACGTCCAATTCCTGGGACGGCACCAAGTGCCAATAGGCGAAAGCCTGCATCATGTTCTCGGACGGAATGGCCGGGCGGACGATTTTTTCCTCCCCCGCCTGACTGTATCCTTCCAAGGCCACCTTGATGAGTGTTTCATCGGCAAGATGCGGAGTGGTGAGGGTGCATTGCACCTTGTCCTGATTGGCCGGCACCACGGCTCCGCTCAACGCATATCCCGCCGGCGCGCCTTTCAAGCGCAAGGTAATCTCATTGGAAAATCCGTCCCGGCGCAGCGCATAAACCGTGAGCGACGCCGACATCCCGCCGCGCACGGTCAGGCTGGAAGGCGTAACCCGCAATTCAAAGTCCGGCCGCGGCTCGCTCAGACGAAGCCGGTAGGAATATTCCGGGCCGCCCGCATGTTGCGCGTCGCCTAATGACAGGTAATACACCCCTGTTTTCGGCAGGGTGGCGCGCAAATACGAATCCGCATACTGCGTTTGCAGCCCCGCCCCTTTATCCTCGTAATCGTCGTTGAACGCCAACTGAACGCCGCTCGCATCAACCAGGCTGATCACGGAATCCAACGGCGAATCCAGCCGCCGCGCCGTGACTTCCGCGACGATCTCTTCCCCGGCCTTGCCGTGAAAACGGAAAATATTCCATTGCCCCGGTTGTTCGATGCGCCCGTTGATGATGACCGGAAGGGTCACGGATTGGGCGGTGGCGCGCGTGTCGTTTCCTTTTTCAGAAACACATTCCGGCAACGCATCCACGGCAAAGGGTCTGGGGTCAAAAACCATGTCTTTCGACCGCGCCGTCAGCGGATACGTGCCCGGCTTCAAATCCCCCGCATCTTCCGTCAATGAAACATCGGGCAGGTTCCACCCGGTCAGCTTCACCTTGGTTTGCTCCCCCGCCGGACCGCCCAGCGGAAACATCCCGGTCACAAACGGCAATTGCCCGGCGGTGATGCGATAGATGAAATCCTCGCGCCCGCGATAAATGGAATCCCTGATCTGGAAGATGTATTCCCCATCCTTGGGAACGTCGTAGTAAAGAACCGGGTCGGGATGAAATTGGAAATGATCCGCGCAAGCCACTTCATGCCCTTGCGCATCGTACAGGGAAAGCACCGCCTGAAACCACCCCGGCACGGCGTCCGCCAGATAGGGGATCAACTCCCGCGCACTAGCCGCGATGACCAATCGCTGCCCCTGGCGCGCTTGAAACCGGTAAAGGTCCACCCCGCCGGGCAGAATCTGGCCGTTGACCACGCACGGCAGCATGACGTGCGACTGGACGGGCGCGACGGCTCTTTCGATGGCGTTGTTCCGCTTCAGCCCGCCTTCCGGGTTTTCGGCGTCGGTCGAAGGGGCGGGCTTGATGAACTCCGGCAGTTGCCCCACGCAAAACACCAGCGGCTGGGACAGCGCCTGCGGTGTTCCCAGCCGGATTTCCCGCTCCCCCGGTTCCGCGTTGGTCGCGATTGTAATCTTCACCGTGACCGTTTCCGCAATCGCCGGGTTGGCCGGTTTCCTTTGAAATTTGGCCAGCTTGCGCCGGATTTCCATCACCATGGCCCGGTCCGCCTCCGTCCAAACTTGCCCCGTTCCGGTCCCGCCGCCCGCCCTTTTATCCTGAAGTTCCTTCAACTTTTGCCGCAGTTCGTTGGCCTCCTGGCCGGTCATCGGCCGGGAGTAATCGGCAATGACCGCCCGAATCCCGCCGCCTGTGAAATAAATATTGGTGACATTTTGCAGGCGTTGCCCGCCCACTTTGATCTGGAACGAGGTTCCCTGCCGTCCGCCAGCGGGATAAACATAACCGATGTGCGGCGAAACGGATTGCTGCCCTTGCGCCCCGGCCGCAAGCGCCAGCGCGCCGGCCAGCGCCAGGAGGAATTGGTTTCGTAAAAAAGTTGTCATGCGCAATGCGATCCGGCGTTGGTCACATGATTTCCCTGAGCAGTCCTCCTTGTTTTGCCCCTTCTGCCGCTGTCGGCGTCGCGCGCACGTCCATACCTTGGGGATGCGGCAATTTCCCATTCGGGTCAATGCCGAGCAATTCATACATGCTCCCCAGCAGGTCGCACGGGTAAACCGGCCGCGCCTGCACCAGCTCGCCTTTGGCGTCGGAAGAGCCGATCACCTGGCCGCCCTTGAATCCCCCGCCCGCCACCACCACGGAAAAAACTTCTCCATGATGGCCGCGTCCGCCATTCCACGGCGCTTCCCACATGATCTTGGGCGTCCGCCCGAACTCGCCTCCGCACCAAACGATGGTCTTGTCCAACAAACCGTGGTCGCTCAAATCCTGCAAGAGCGTGGACAGCCCTTTATCCGTCTCCGGCAACCGCCGGTTCATGGTCGTGAAATTATTCTTGTGCGTGTCCCAGTCGCCTTTGTAGTTGATTGTGATGTAAGGCACCCCTCGTTGCACCAGCCGCCGCGCCACCAGGCAGGACTGGCCAAAGGTGGTGCGTCCGTAACGATCCCGCAATTCGGGCTTCTCGTCCGACAGATCAAAGACTTTTCCCGCGTCGCCCAGGATCAGGTCATACGCCTCTTTTTCCGCCTTGGCCGATGCCGCCAGTTCCACGTTGGCCGGCACGGCGCGCGAAAACGTGTCCAGATGGCGCAGCAATTCGCGCCGCTCCACCTGGCGGCTCCCCGATATCTTTTCGCTCACCACTCCTTCCACCGCGAACGGCGTTCGGGCCGGATCGCCTCCGGTGGCAAAAGGCTGGAAGCGCGTCCCCAAAAATCCCGCCTCTGAGAACCGCCCCTGCGGCTCTGTCAACACAATATACGGCGGGATCAGGCCCTTGTAATCCGCATTGTATCCCTTGAACAGCGAAACCACCGCCCCGGCGCACGGGTAAACATCATGTCCGCCGGGCGGCCGCGCCGTCTGCACAAAGTAAGCCGCCGTCTCATGGCCGTTGTTGCCGTGGGTCATGCTTCGTATGATGGAATACTTGTCCGCCTGCCTGGCCAGCAGCGGCAACAGTTGGCAGATTCTGATTCCAGGGACATTGGTGTCGATGGGCTTGCTCAACGGCCCGCAATAATCCGATCCCGCCTCCGGTTTCGGGTCAAAAGTGTCCAAGTGCGGCGGCCCGCCCCACATCCAGATTTGAATGACCGATTTGGCCTTTGCCTGCGCCAGAGGCGCCGCCGCCAGGGTTTGCAGGCTCAAGTGATGGCCCAGCATCAGCCCGCCCGCGCCCAGCAACGCGCGCCGCACCGCTTCACGGCGGGTGATGGCGCTTTCGCGCAGGCGCGAAATCAACGCGTCCGAATACAGTTTGAACGGCTCGCCTGTTCCGTCTTCTTTCATACTCATGCTGTTGCCTTTCTTTTTATCGGTCTTTGCTCAATGCCGGTAAAGAAATTCCGGGCTGTTAATCAATGCCCAAGCCAGATCCTGCACCGCCTGCCGCCTGTTCATGCTTTTGCCTTGAAAATATCCTTCTCCCGTCCTTATTTCCGCTTCCGTCGGGTAGCGTGAAAGAATTTTCAAGTAGAGGATGGTCGCAATCTCGCGCCCCGGCTTGTTGGAGCGGTTCAAATTTTGCACCATCGGGCTTGTCTCCAAGTTTAACTCAATATGGCTGGAATTCAACAGGTGCAGCCGCTGATCGGCCGCCGGATGGTTGTTCCGCTCCGATTCCAGCCCTGTATCCCTCGGCGGCCGCCCAAACATGTCCAGAAAAGCGCTGCTGATGCTCCCGTCCGGCAGCGCAATCGAGCGCACGTTTTCCGGAATGAATGTGTAAGGCTCCGGCGTCGCGCTGGAATAATTCTCCGTCCCTCCCGTCAACTGGTCCAACGCGTCTATCAACACCTCCGCCTCCATCCGCCGCAACGGATGAAAGGCAAAGTTCACCGCCGCTTCCGGCCGGTCCGATTTCGGTATCGGCGATAGCTGGTAGGTCTTGGAATTGAGGATCACCCGGAATAAATGCTTGAGGTCGTAATGGGAGGAGATCATTTCCTTTTCCAGCCACGCCAAAAGTTTGGGGTTCGATGGCGGATTGTCCGGCCGGATGTCGTCCGCTTCCTCCACAATGCCGCGCCCCAGCAGCCACGACCACGCCCGGTTCGCGATGTTCTGGGTGAACCACGGGTTTTGCGGCGTGATCAGCCAATCGGCAAACACTTCCCGGGGATCGCGTTCCGCCGGCCAGCGCAGTGTTGTTCCATCCGGCATCGTGGCGGAACGGGCCGGACGGTTGGTGGTTTTGGTCAGGTCGAACAGCACGATCTCTTCCTTCCACTCCGCCGTCGCCTTGTAGCCGATTTCAGAAAAACATCCCGCCATGCCGGACAGCTTGGCCGCCGGCCATTTGTCCGTCCGAACCCCCATGAACGTCAAGGCCACGGCTTTCGCCATCGTCTGCGGCTCCCGGTTTGGCACCGCCCGGTAGAAATTGACCGGCGGCACCCGGAAATTGCTCCCGCTGGAGGTCAGCAGCTTTCGCACGAACTGGTCGTATGGCAGATTCTCCTGCACGCAGTCGCGAATCCATCGGTGGTAGGCCTGGGCCGCGTTCGGCCATAAATTGATTGGAAACTCCGCCTTGACCCGCAGCAGGTCGCCCCATTTCATCGTCCAATAATCGGCAAACTCTTCCCGCTGCAATAACCGGTCTATCAGCAGACGCCGCTTGTCCGGATTCCGGTCCATGATGAATTGTTCTGCCTCAAACCCTGACGGCAGTGTCCCAATCACGTCCAGATACACTCGACGCACAAACACCCCGTCCGAACACACCCGCGCCGGCTGGATGTCCAATTCCTTCAACCGCCCCAATACCATTTCGTCTATGGGATTCTTCGCCGTCAGCGCTTCCGCGCTCTCATATACTCCCGCTGGACGATCCACCGCCCCAAATACGTGGCAGGACGCCAAGACGAGACTGATGATGATTAATAGCGTTTTCACTCTGTGGCGGGCCGTGCGGCCTCTCTCATATTAAAGACGCGCATTGCCGTCATTTGGATACGAAATAATGCCTTTTATTTTGCGGCATGAATCTTGCGTGATCCGTAACCGCGCCCGCACCTTGGGCGTCTATTGTGTCCATAATGAGTCTATTAACATCTGCCGCTGACGCCACTATGCCTGCCGCTGTTGCCACGGGCTCGGAATTTTCTTTCACTGTCAAACCGCTGCGCGGCGAAAGAATCATAAACGCATTCGAGCGCCTGTTCGTCATGGCGCGCAATGCGGAAGCAACCATCATCAGCCTGACGATCTTCGGTTCCGTCCGCGCCCAACCGGCGGCGGAGGAAGCCATGCGCCACGTTTTCAGACGGATCAACTGGCCTGTCACCTGGGTTGAAGGCGCCTCCGACAACGACCAGCCCATCGCCGGAATCCAGGCCTTTGCCTTCACCGACGGCAAATCAACTCCCGTCATCCTGCATGGCCGGGTCGTCGGTTCCGTGTTTGAGGAAGCCGGCATCCGGCATTGTTTGCTCGGCGATTTAAGGCCGCAAGATTGTTCCATCCCCCGCCCCGACCAGTTCCGCCAGACTTTGGAAAACGTGAACGACGCCCTCGCCAGCGCCGGTTTTTCCTTTGGCGACGTCGTCCGCACCTGGTTCTTTCTCGATAAACTTCTTTCCTGGTATGACGACTTCAACCAGATTCGGACCCAAGCCTACGACGCGATCAAATTCCGCACCGGATCGTTGCCCGCCAGCACTGGCATTTCCGGACGCAATCCGGCCGGCTCCGCCCTGGTGGTTGGTATCTGGGCCATGCAACCGCTCAATGACTCTGTCCGTATCCGCGAAGTCCCCTCGCCCCTGCAATGTCCCGCCCCCGCCTACGGCAGTTCCTTCAGCCGTGCCATGGAAATTTCCTCGCCGGCCGGACGCCGTCTTTTAATCTCCGGCACCGCCAGCATTGCCCCCGAAGGCCGCACGCTCTGGCCGGAATCTCTCGGACGGCAAATCGAACAAACCATGGCGGTGGTGGAAGCGATTTTGACCTCGCGCGGTTTCGCCCTGCCGCACCTCACCCGTGCCACGGCCTACTTGAAACATCGCGCCGACATCCCCGCATTTGAAGCCTGGCGCGGCGGCTGGGGTCTTCATCCCTTGTCCGTCATCACAACCCACTGCGGGGTCTGCCGCGACGACCTGCTCTTCGAGTTGGAAGCCGATGCCTGGCAACCGTCCCCCGCCTGAGCCGGCTCCCGGCCAATACATCACAGAATATTCGCGGAATCTCCCCCAGCTTGGTGGAAGCCCGATTTTTCCCGTTTTAGCCCCACGCGCGAGCGTCCACGTAATAATTTGTTCATCGGTCAGCCTTCAGCCTTTTTTTAGCCGCCTTTTTTAATGCACTTTTAAGCTGACACCACGACTGCCTCCCGCTATTCTTTCTCTGTTCACCGGGAGTATGTTCCGGCGGTCCGCCGGGACCAAAGTCATGGAAACTTTGTTTTATGGTTTACGCGATTTGTTTTGTTGTCGGAATCGTTTTTGCTTTGGCCAGCGCATTCATGGGACACCTTTTCGGAGGACATGATATTCACCCTGGTCTGGGCACCGGAGGCCATGCCGAGGCGGGTTTTCAGGACACCGGCCTGCCTGGTCTTGCGCCTTTCAGCCCCACCACCATCGCTTTGTTCATCACGGCCTTTGGCGGGTTCGGCCTGATCTTTTCGCGTATTGAGGCCACCCGCAATATTTGGATCAGCATTCCCCTGTCGATCCTGGGTGGCGCGATTATCGCCGCTATCGCCTTATGGGGCTTCGGCATAATTTTTCACAATACGCAGGGTTCCAGCGAATCCATCGTCGGCGCCCTCGTCGGCCACACCGCCACTGTGATCACCCCCATCCCCGCTGCCGGCGTGGGCGAAATCGCCTACGTCCAGTTTGGAACCCGCTACACCGCGCCCGCCCGCGAACAGAACGGCGCCCCGGTCGGCAACGGCCAAACTGTCAAAATCACCCGCATCGCCGAATCCCAATTTTTCGTTTCAGTTGTCTGACCCGACCTTGTTTCGTAATACCCCATACAAAAATCTATGATCCCGATTATTCTTGCTGACTTCCTTCCCGCCGTCTCCACCACCGGTATTGAGGTTATTGCCGCAGTGGCAATTGTCGTCGTCTTCCTCCTTTTCGCCGCCGTCTGGGCCAGCCGCTACACCAAGGTCGGGCCAAACCAGGTAATCGTCGTCTCCGGCTGGAAACGCAAATACACCGAGCCGGATGGCACTGTCGGCACACGCGGCTTCCGCATCGTCAAGGGCGGCGGCACGTTCGTCATCCCGGTCATCGAAAAAGTCGATGTCCTCTCCCTTGAGTTGCTCACCATTGATGTCCAAACCCCCGAGGTTTACACCAGCAAAGGCGTCCCGGTGAAGGTGGACGGCGTCGCCCAAATCAAAATCAAGGGCGACGATATCTCCATCGCCACCGCCGCCGAACAGGTCCTGAGCAAAACAATCGACGACATTAAAAACGTCGCCACCCAAACCTTGGAAGGCCATCTCCGCGCCATCCTCGGCACCATGACGGTTGAGGACATCTACCAAAACCGCGACCAGTTCGCTTCCAAAGTCCAGGAGGTCGCCGCCGGCGACATGGCCAATATGGGCATGGGCATTGTCAGCTTCACCATCCGCGACATCCGCGATGGCCAGGGCTACCTGGACGCCCTCGGCAAACCCCGCATCGCCCAGGTCAAACGCGACGCCGTCATCGCCCAGGCCGAGGCCGACCGGGACGCCATGATCCGATCCTCCCAAGCCACCCAGGCCGGACAGGAAGCGAAATTCCTGGCCGACACCAAAATCGCCGAGGCGCAACGGAATTACCAAACCAACGTGGCCAGCTTCCAAGCCGCTGTCAATCAGAAGAAGGCGGAGTCCGACCTCGCTTACGACTTGCAGAAATTCAAGACCGGCCAGTTGGTCAAGGCCGAGGAAGTCCAGGTCAGTATTATTGACAAACAAAAGCAGATCGAACTGCAACAACAGGAAATCCTGCGCAAACAGCGCGAACTGGAAGCCAACATCCAAAAGCCGGCGGACGCCGAGCGTTACCGCGTTGAAACCCTCGCCAACGCCACCAAATTCCAACTCGAAACCGAAGCCGCCGGCGCCGCC
>CAZLEE010000079.1:0-18386 GCA_964558455.1 uncultured Verrucomicrobiota bacterium
CAAAAATGCTGATTTTATTGGTACTATTTTGAGTTTTCAAACAGGCTCTTACCAATGGTTTATGAACGGGATTGCCATCCCCAATGGCACAAACTCCGGCCTGACACTCCCGGCCGTGACGCCGCAAACTGCAGGCAGTTACTTTGTGGTGATCGCAAATGCGTTTGCCAGCGTCACGAGCAGCGTTGTGTCGTTAACCATCAACATCCCGGCCTATATCACTTCTGAGCCACAAAACCAATCCGTGCTGGCGGGGAGCAACGCAAGTTTTACCATGGCTGCCACCGGCACTCCATCGCTTGGCTATCAATGGTATCAGCAATTGGATAGCGTCGCCACGGCCACCCCAATTCTCGACGATGAATTTGTTCTTGGCGCCACCATTACGAGCGAAGGAGCGGGATATTTGACGACGCCGAATGTCAGCATCAGCGGCGGGGGCGGTTCCGGGGCGGCGGCAACGGCGATCGTGAACGGCGGCGCGGTGACGGCCATCAACATTATCGATCCAGGTTCGGACTATACCAGCCTGCCGACAATTTCCATAGATCCACCGACTGTCCCCTTGAACGGCCAAACGAACGCAAACCTGAACATCTCAGGGGCCACCACCAATGACGCCGGAAATTACTTTGTGGTTGTCTCCAACAACTATGGGGCCGCCACCAGCAGCATTGTTGCCCTGACCGTGGACTTGCCGGTTTACATCATATCGCAACCGCAAGGCCAGACCGTTTCTCCCGGCAGCAACGCTGTTTTTTCTGTGACGGCTGGAGGCAGTGCGCCGTTCAGCTATCAATGGTATGCCTTGCCGTCAACCAATGCCACGGCCACGGCGACGGCTCTGGTTTTGAACGGATATGTGTATGGCGCAACAATCACCGGTGGCGGCAATGGATATGTCAGCATTCCGAACGTGCAATTTGTGGGCGGCGGCGGGAGCGGGGCATCCGCAACCGCAGTGGTGAGCAATGGAACGGTGATCGCCGTAAACGTAACCAACACGGGTTCGGGATATGCCGGCATGCCGATGATTCAAATCGACCCGCCAAGCGCCGTTAATTTGACCGGAAGCACGAATCGGGTCCTAAACATTGCCGTCGTTACCACGAACAATGCCGGAAGTTATTTCGTGGTCGTGGCGAACAATTACGGCAGCGCGACGAGCAGCGCAGCCAGTTTGGTGATTGGATTATTGCCGCAGAAGCTCGGCATCTCGGTTGCCGGCAACCAGGGTGTTCAACTGAAATTAACCGGGTTGGCCAATTGTCCGTACGTGCTGCAATCCGCCACAAACCTTGATCCGCCCGTAGCCTGGCAATCTCTCATCACCAACCTGTCCGACAGTAACGGCCTATGGCAGTTCATGGACACCAACCTCAACAGCGCCCAAAAGTTTTATCGCATGGCGATGCCCTAAAACCAATCCCATGCGGAAACAGGAAACCCCGCCGCATAGGCGGGGTTCCATATAAGTCGGAAGCCGAAACGAGTCCCAGCCCGCTCAAGCCAGCTTGACGGCACCGCAGAAATGGACTTCCAAGCCCATCTCGGCCAGCGCGGCTGCCTTGATGCGGCAGGCGCGGTGGGCGGCTTTCTCGTTGGGCGCATAAACCACGTTGACGTGATTCGCTTTGTGCCGGGCCATCATCTGATCCCGCGTGACGCCCTCGAAAACAGCGTGCATGACCGGCCATTGCGGCGTGGTTTCCTTCCAGATCCGCTCCGTTTCTTCGCGCGGCAGGTCCGCCACATGGCCAACACCCAGATCGCAGTGCAGTTTGCCGTTCATAACGAATACCCGGCTCCACACGATGTGTCCCGGCTTGCTGACGCCTTTTATGCCGCCGCCGCCCAGACGGAAATACATGGGCGGCTGGCGTTCGCTCGATGCGTCCTTCCAGCCTTTCGCAAAATGCGCCGGCGGCACCGCGCCGGAGATAAGCAGAACCCACACATACTCGTTGACGCCGTTTTTCTGATACGGCAGGCCCCAGCGAATGTCGTGCAACGTGTTTTCCGGCGCATAACCCAGATGCCGCCACAAACGGTAAGTGACCAATCCATCCAACCCCGCACATTCGTCCGCCTCATTGAAATGCGGCAGCGCCTCGTTGGCGTAGAGGACGCGTCCCGTCTGCGGGCATTTCACCGGCGGTCGGTCCACGTTATTGAGCGTCCCTTCCGCCAGGTCGCTGGCCGGCGCAAGGTCCTTCAGCCCCTGCTGGTATTGGATGCCAATGGTGTCGCAGCCGAACTCATCGGCCATGCGCAACGCGGCGATATACATTTTACATTGCAGCAAGGTCTGGGCCTTGGTCAACTCGGTGGCCTCGTCCTTGCCCCAATTAAATTTCATCCCTTTTTTCACATACCAGTCCAACACCGCGCGGGCTTCCGCATCGGACACCCTGCCCATGGCCGCGAAAAGCGATGATTGACTGAGGCGCTCCTTGAAAATGCCGGTGGGATGGAGCAACTCTTCCGGGATGATGGCGTTGAACATCCCCATGCAACCCTCGTCGAAAATGCCCATGATGGCTTTATGCTGGCGGAATTGGCGGCCAAAATCCCGCCCCAGTTTTTCCTCCGCAGCCGGCAGTTTGACCCTGGCCAAATCCCGGATATGGCTTTGGTCATGCGTGATTTTCCCGGTGGTCAGCCATTGGCGCAGTCCTTTTTTGAAGAAATCGTCCGAAAAATCCGCGCTCCACAAGGTGTTGTAAGAAACGCCCGCCTTTGTCATTGAGGCGTTCAGGTTCAACATGCCAACCAATCCCGGCCACGTCCCGCTCCAATTGGCCACGGTCAGAATCGGCCCCTCATGGGTGCAAAGCCCCGGCAAAACGTGGTGGGTGTATTCCCACACCGTCTCCAACACGACCAGAGGCGCCTTCGCATCCAGCCGCCGGAAAATCTCCATCCCCATTTTTTGGGAATCGACGAATCCGTGCTTTTTAGCCCGGTCAAAAGGGTGCGCGCGCACCACCGTCCACCCCTCGGCAGCCAAAGCCTTGACAAAAAGCGCTTCCGCCGCCGCCTGGACGGGCCAACACATTTGATTGGCGCCCAGACGCAGGTCGCCGCTGGCGACCAGATAAACATGTTTGACTGGCAAGGATTTGATCTTCATCCGTTCTTGATACCACCTTTCCCCAAACGGGGAAAGTCCCTTTCGAATCGCGCGGATTGCCTTGGCGCAGGCCGTCACTCCACCTTCACCATCCGGTATTTGACCGTCGTCCCGCCCAACTTGCCCATCCAGCGTTGCCCAGCTTTTTTGCCCATCAACTCCCGGCCCAGGGGGGATTGCGGTGTGATGACGGTGATCTCCCGCCCGTCCCATTCCACTTCCAATCCGCCGTTTTTGGGGCCGATAAAATAAAAAGCCCGCGCCCGATCCGACTCCACTTCCACCCACGCGCCCAGATCGACCGGCTCGTCCGCCGCGAAATTCCGGGCGGGCAGGGATTGGTAAAGTTCAATCGACTCCATGATTTCCTTCGCCTGGCGCGCCTGGCCGCCGGCGAGATAGGCGGCTTCCAGGCCGCGCGTGTCGTATTTATTTTCCGCCTTGCTGCTTTCGTGCGTGGCTTCCGCGCGCGAGGCCTGCGCCGCCTTGGTCAAAACTTCCAGGCTTTCGCACAAACTGGCCGCAATCTTTTTTAACAACAGGTTCTTATCCATGTTCAAAATCCGCCTTTCAATGCCTTTTCAGCCCGCAAAATGCAATCCCGGGCGGCGGGATTCTTTATCCCCCCCGCCTCCGTCATGCCAATTTGCGTCAACAAATCCGCAATTTAAGCCCGGCTGATTTGCTGCCGATTGGTATGTATAAGGCGGAGGAATTAACCCCAACGGGCGCAATTAGAAATTATTACTGAAAACTATGATTATGTTTTATTTGACTGGAAAAGTTCGGCAGGTCTGGCCGGGAATGGCTCTTGTTGCCGCTTTCGGCGGGTTGTTTTGCGGAGTGTGCCCTGTGTCCGCGGCTGATGCCCCTGCCGCCCCGGCCACGGCCGATGCGCCCGCCGCGCCGGATTCGTCCTCTCTCCTGCCGCAGAAACCGGCCTGGCTCTCCGAAGCCAGCGTGGGCGTCAAGGAAAGCTTCGACGACAACGTTTTCATGTCCGGCGTCAACCAATCCGCCGTGCCGGCCGGAACCACGACGATGAAAGATCGCAGCTCGTTCATCACCACGGTGTCGCCCAAGGCGGGATTCGACTTCACCCGCGCCGCCAATGCCAATACCAACGGCGTGCTCGAATTGCTTTCGCTCACTTACACGCCTGATTTTGTCCTCTATCACGGATTGTCGTCGGAAAGCTACGACGCCCATCGCGCCAATCTGGCCGTGAAGGGAAAAGCGGACGATTTCTCATTCAACCTGGACAGCAGCACCTGGTATGTTGACGGGAGCACCCAGGGGCCGGCCTACCCCGGCGATCTTTTGAACGCATGGGCCACCATCAATGCGTATCAGCGTCGCGAGCAGTTGGAAGACCGCACCAAACTCACGCTGCAATACGATTGGAACCAGTGGTTCATCCGCCCGGGCGCGACGCTGGCCTATTACGGGATGATGAGCGACATCAAGAACCCCAGTCTCGCCAGCACGCCGGACGGCTACCAAAACTATTGCACCCGCTACGATGTCAACGGCGGATTCGATTTGGGATACAAATTCTGCCCCCAGATGGATGCCACATTAGGCTACCGCTACGGCGCGCAGGACCAGCAGCAATACAGCTTCAGCCCTTACAGTTCACCCAGCGACTACCAACGCCTGCTGGCGGGCCTCGAAGGCAAACCGTTTTCGTGGCTGAACATGCAACTGCTGGGCGGGCCTGATTTCCGCAGCTACGAGAGCGACAGCGCCACGCACATCTCGCCGCTTAACAACCTTCATCCGATGACTTATTACGGAGAAGCCGCGCTTACCGCCACGATCACTCCGAAGGACATGCTCACATTCAAGTACAGACAATTCCAATTTGTGTCCTGCCTCGGGAAAGTGCCATATTTTGACAGCAGTTATGACCTCAGCTACCGGCGCAAAATCACGAACCGGTTGTCGTTCGACGCCGGCGCGCGGCTGCTTGAAGCCGACTATACCGAGGCAAATCTGGCGGCCTGCCAGCGGAACGATTATGATTACGTTCTGGTCACGGGATTGCACTACGCCTTCAGCGCCAATTTGGCGGCGGATCTCGGCTATCAGGCCGATCTCGGACGCAATTCGCTTGACATCCCCAACTCGTCCACCCGGAATTTCGACAGCCAGTTGATTTCGCTCGGCTTCCAATTCAAGCTGTGACCGGGGAAAAATTCGCGGCTGGGTTATGACGTCATACCCAGCCGCGCCGGCGTCCCGGCAGACCCTGATTGGGAAAATCCCGCGACTGTTCAAGCGACGAGGCGCCGCAGGACAAATAGGCGGTCAGCGCCAAGTCACGGCAGTGTCCAAGCCTCAACCCGGAACAGATCGTCTGATGTGTCGCCGGGCCAGGGGCCGTTCGCGGTGTTAAAGGCGGGGACGTTGCGGCCGTGCCATCTCAAATACTCCACGTGGCCGTCGGCGAACGAAAAAGTGCAGCCTTTGTTATCACGGGAACTGGGAGGATTCCACCACATGGGAGGTTGCGCACTGAGGGTATAGGTCCACGTATAAAGTCCAAAGCATCCATCGCCACATTCGTACTCGTTCTCATCCACAAACACGACCATTCGCGGGGTGCCGGGATTGATAATCCCGGCGTATTTGACGATGGGAGCCAAGTTGTTCAACAAGGGATCATCCACATTGATCCCGCCACCGCCGCTGCCGTTCATGGCATAGTTGACGGAACAACTCCGGGTCTGCGGCGCAAGCCACGTACTCGGATGGAGCGGCAGCGAGGCTGCGGCCGTCACCATGTAGGTGTCTGATGGGCAAACATAAATCTTGACCTGACGGTTGTAGGGATAGAGCAGGCCGCTCTGGATGTTGATCGTTGTTCCATCCGTTTGCGCGTCGCCGCTGACCCACGAATTGGTGGTGGTATCGAAGCCGCTCTCGCTTTCATTGGGCGGCAGGCGATCATTGTTATCCATGACGTACATGTGGTAACAAAGCTGCAATTGCTTCATATTGCCCAGGCATTGCGTGATCTTGGCCTGGCTCTTGGCCCTGGCCAGGGCCGGCAACAACAGCGAGGCCAGAATGGCGATGATGGCGATGACCACCAGCAATTCAATCAGTGTGAAAGCGTTGCTCTTTTTCATTTTTCCTTCCTTTCTCAGGGGGGCGAGTTGGCACGAACCGTGCCAGCCTCAACCCGGGGCAGATCGTCTGAGTTGTCGCCCGGCTGGTTTCCGCCAACATAGGTGAGCACGGCGGTGCCATGCCATTTCCAAAGCTCCACATGGCCATCGGCGAACGAAAACGCGCCGCCCTTGTTATGGCGGCTGGTGGGAAGATTCCACCATTCGTTGTTGTAAGGCCCGTCCGCCGCGTTAATGGCACAAGTGCCGCCGGTGACGTCGTATTCGTTCTCGTCCACAAAAACGATCTTTTTTGCGGTACCCGGATTGATGATCTGGCTGTACTTGGTCAGCGGATAAACATCCTGTTGATGGCTGCCTTCCGGATTGCCTCCGCCCAGCGCAAAGTCAACGGAGTATGTCCGCGTCTGCGGCGCGGCAGGCTTGTTTGTCGGGACCATCAGTCTGTCCGCCGGGCAAACATAAATCAGGACCGACTTGTTGTAGGGGTAGAGCATTCCCCCCTTGATATTGGTTGTTGTCACATCCGCCTGCGCGTCGCTCAGGCCAATCCACGAATTCGACGCCCCGGTGGCGGCGGTTCCGTTATTCGGCGGGATTAAATCACGGTAATCATCGCAATACATCTGGTAGCACAACTCCAACTGCTTCAGATTGTTGAGACATTGAGTGGATTTGGCCGAATCCTTTGCCCTGGCCAGCGAGGGCAGAAGCATTGCCGCCAAAATGGCGATGATGGCAATGACCACCAGCAACTCAATAAGAGTAAAACCGGCCCCAGCCCGCGTCCTACGCGGGCTGGAACCTGATTTCACTGAACATGGAATAAAATACCCCCATTGCATAATCAGTACCCAACGACCTTATAGTATGCAGCCTCGCCGGTCGCATTGGTACTACTATCAGTATACAGGGTGTTTGTCCCGGTGGCAACAATGGGCGCACCCAGATTGACCCATCCATTTGTTCCACCGCCCAGCACCGGCGCCACCTGCACCTGATAGGTGTAGCCGGACACAGATTGCCAGGTCAAAACCACATTCGTCTTCGTGCTGCTCACGCTTGTGATGCTGAACGGCGACAGCGAAATAACGGGAGGAATTCCCGCAGTATAATGCGCCGCCACCATGTTGGAGCTCATGGCATAATTGTACAGAGCCACGTCACTGATCTCCCCCACGAATTGGTCGGCCAACGTGCCGGCGGACGAACTCGCCGCCCGCGCGCCAATGTCAACCAGATCATCCAACGGGTTGGAGCCGGGTTCGACCACGCTCTTCCCGGGCTGCATGCCGAAGGCCGCAACTTGAAGCACGCCATCAACATAAAGGTACGACGCCCCGTTGCCTTCGTCGCATACCCCCACCAAATGGTGCCAATTGCCGTCGGTGACAAGAACGGCGGATTGGCAGTTGTAGATGGAAAACACGCTGTCGCGCAAATAAAACTGAAATGCGTTATTAGTACATTCCAGTATGAATTGTTCCGCGCCGGGATAGCCTTTGGCAACAATTCCGGCGCCGTTGGCCTGCGAACCGTTGCCCTTGACCCAGGCTTCCACGGAAAATTCGGCCGTGGTCCCCTCGCTGCCAAAGGATGAAAAGTCAACATTGGGAACAGTGTTGGCCCCCTGCGTATTCTCGGCGGCATAACTGTTCGGCGTCGCATAGACACCGAACAAAGCGGCCGTGGCGTCCGGATTGTTCGTCAAGTCAAAACCGGGCAAACCAAGCTCGGCGTTATTGTAATAGGCGTTGTGCTGGCCGGCGTAGTCGTGAGCAATGATTCCGTCATCACCGCCGCCTTGTTCCTTCTCTTGCAACCGCCAATAAGCCACAGGGTTATTGCTCATAATCGTCGCGCCATAAAAGTCGATTGGCAGGGCGATTCCCACCAGCGTGCCGGAAGAACTGGTGACCGAGCCGAGGCCGGTGACCGTGCAGGTATAAACATTAGTGCTGCCCGCAACCGCGATCGCCGTGTAAGCGTCATTGGTCGCATGAGGAATGGCGACCGCTGCGGCGCCGTTGCTGCTGATGGACCACTGGTACGACATCGGGAGCATGCCGAAGGCCATGACGAAAAACGTCACATTGGACCCGGCATAGACCGCAGCGTAACCAGGCGAAATATTCGTATAGAAGCTCGGCGCTCCCAAAACGACATTGGCGGACAGGGAAAAACCCGTGTTCGTTCCGAAAATGTTGCTTACCGTCAGAAAGTAGTTATCGCTGTTCTGAATGTTGCTGACCACCAGGGTGGCGCTGGTTGATATGACCTGATTGTTGTTGCCATCAACCCAACTGTAGCCCATTGGCGTTGAGCCGGACACCGCCGGAAAATAGTCCAGCGTGGCGCCGTTGTTGAGATATTGCGCCGCCGATCCCGTCTGCGTCGGGGAAACCACCAGCGTACCGCCCTGGTCAAGATAAAAGGACACCGGCTGCGGAACACTGGGTCCCACGCCTGCGGCATTGTAGTGGGCCAGCACCTGGGCCGCAGTCAAGTTGGTATTGTAAATGGCCACGTCGCTCATCGGGCAGTTAACGACGTTTAAAGTGCCGTTGGCGGAATTGTTTTGCGCGCAGCCAATCGACACATAAGCATTCGCGGCCGTCCCGGAATTGATTGGATACAAGCCGTCTCCGGTCGAGACAGTCGTCGTGCCTTCCAATTGGCCGTCAACGTAAATGCTGGCCGTGGCCGTTCCTGTGGCCGACCCGCCGGTCTCATTGAATACACCGACCAGATGATGCCAGTAGCCATCCGGAACTTTCGCGGTGTAGGGGGATGTGCCGTTGGCTTGCGCGTTGATGACGCCGCCAGCCGCATTGCGACAATAGAAACGGTATTGGTGCGTGGAATTAACGCTCAAACTGAATGCGTCGTTAGTGTTATAAAAACCCTCGGTGAGGAAGGTCGTGCTGCCGGCGAGACCGACCGGGGGTTGCGCCCAGCACTCAACCGTGAAATTCACGTTCGAGGTGTTCGGCGCGCCAAAGGGGTTGTTTGTGCCTGGGGGGAAGTAGATATTTGAGACGAAGCCGGCATAACTGGCCGACGTTTTATAAACTCCAATCTGGGCCGCAGTTTCGGTCGGGTCGGTGGTCTGCCGGTAACCCGGGGTAAAGCCCAGATTGACGTTGGTGTAAGTGGTGTAATGGCCGCCCACGTAATCATTGCAGGGCACGCCCGGATTGCCGTTATTAAGCCCGTTTCCAGGTTCGTTCAACCGCCAATACGCGATGGGATTATTGGACAAAACCGCCGCCGGATAGTTGGAAACCGAGTTTGCCGCGAGCACGTTAAATATCCAAGTATTGGAGATCGTGCCGCTGACGTTGGACACCAGAACGGTGTTGGTCAATTGTCCCGCCGGCAGACCGGTCGTGACGGGCGTAAAGCTCGAGTTGTTTGCACCCGCAACCATCACGCCATTGCTATACCAATAATAACTGAGACCATTACCCAACGCATTGATTGAGTAGGTGGGGCCGGGGGAACCGACAAACGCATACAGATTGCTGTAGGTTAAAGGCGAGTAAGTCGCGGCGGCCGGGGAACCGGCGAACACCGCGTAGAGGCTGCCATTGACGATGGACAGGCTGGGGCTGCCATTGTTAACCAAGCCGCTAATCGTCACCGTCGAAGAGCCAAAGGAGCCTCCCGCCACCACTGACGCGCCGGGGGCGTTGGAGATCAGCAGGTAACCCCCGTTGACCATGGGCGTGTATGGCGAAACATTGATGGTCACTGAAATGTTATTCAAGGTCATTGTTCCGTTGGCGACCATCAGCGGGGCAATGCTGGAACCGTTGGTCAACGACAACGACGCTCCGGAAGCCATGGTCAGGCTGCCGTTGATCGTGGCCAAGCTGGAGCCGCCATCAGTCGCCAGCGTCTGGCTCGACCCAATGGTGAAGCCGGAAGTGGCGGAAACGTCAAAGGTCGCGCCGGGAGCGAGAGCAACGCCGGATGAATTGGCAATCGAACCTCCCGCGCCGATTGCGAGCGTGCCATTGCTGACGACCGTCGCGCCGTGGTAGGTGTTCACGGCCGTAAGGACAATGGGATCGGCCCCGGTTTTAATGAAGCCATAGCCGTTGCCATTGTCGCTAATGACACCGCTGACCGTGCTCACGCCCGTGGCGTTACCGTTGCCTATCTCGGAGTAGCCGTTCAGAATCACCGGCCCCGATTGCACGCTTTCATCAAGCCGCAACGCGCCATCGCCCGCGGAGGCATAAGGGAGGCCGTAAAGATATACAGTTGCGGGATTGGTTTGCAACCCGTTGAAATCAACCACCGTGCCCTGGTAAATCTGCCAGGTTGCGGCGGGGTTTATGGGAGTGGGGACGGCGGCGCCGTTGCCGACAACGAGCTGGCCGCCACTCGCGGAGTAATTGACATTAAACGTGCCCTGAAAGTTGGCCAGCGTATTCGTGAGCCACTCGTTACCTGTGCTTAAATTGATGTTCATGGTGCTGGAAGTGCCTCCGGTAACCGACACATTCGCCAGGGTGCTGTTGCCCATGTTCACGACCAGGACGCCATTGCCGTTGAGGGTCACAGGGCCTTTGCCCGCGCCGCCGGTGGTATTCCCGCCGGAATTGACATAAAGCGTGTTGTTTGCGCCGACGGTTACCCCGCCGGTAAAGGTGCTTGCGCCGGAAAGAGTGAGCGATCCGCCGCCGTTCAAGGTCAGCGCGCCAGCCCCCGAGATGACTCCTGAAAGACTCTGGCTGTTGCCGCTGTTGTAGCTGAATGTACTGTTGGCGGCGATGACGATGGGACTCGCATAAAGGCCGTTGTTCAACAGACCCGTGACACTCAGCGTGCCCGCGTTGACAATGGTCCTGCCAATGTAGGAGTTTATGCCGCCGAGAGTCAGCGTGCCTGAACCAGACTGGATCACATTGCCGTAGCCGGAAATAACATTGTTGAAGGTCGGGGCGTCAGTGCGATTGAAGACGAGCGATGCGTTGTCCGTCACGGGGCCGGATCCCAGCGAACCGTTCGCGTCCGCATTGCCAACTTGCAACGTGCCGGCGTTGATGACGGTGCCGCCGCTGTAGGAGTTGGCCCCGTCGAAGATCACCAAGCCAGTGCCCCACATGTTCACTGACGTCGGGTTGGAACCATCCTTGATACCGTTGGCGTCACTGCTCGTGAATATGTAGATGTTGGTCGAATTCAGGAAATTAACCGTTCCGGCTCCCATGGCGTCGCCGAGAGCGACGCCGCCGGGCGCCACGTTGATGTTTGCTGTCGTCACCGGGATCAGGGTCGAATTGGCGTAATAGACATCGTCGAAGTAACAGGCATTTGTCAGCGTCTCCAAAGTGGTCAGGCTGGCGGCCGTTCCGAGAAGCGCCGAGTCAAGATTGGTGCAGAAATTCAGTGAAGTGGTATCCAGGGTGCCCGAGGCAAGTCCGTTCCAATAGCCAATGCCAATGCCAAAAGAGGCCGGGCCGAGGTCGCGAAGTTGAACGGCGTTCAGATAAGTATCGGCCATAAGGCTGGCGGTATTCCCTATTATGCTGAACGGCTGGGTATTGCCATCCGCGACGAAGGTGCCAATCGAATATTGGCCGACACCGCCGCCCGCGCCCGTTGAATTATAATACATGTTCACCGTGTTGCCGTCATTATCGCCGTAGAGATTCGCATAGTTGCCGGCGGAGCGCCCCGAACGGGAGTCGTCCGTCCAAACTTGGAGGAGATACTCATGTCCGAAGGTCAAGTTCGTCGCGGTGATGACTGGAACCGCAATAACCCCGGCCCCGCTAATGCTGCCGCCATAAATACCGTTCGACAGAAGGGTCCTGTAGCTCTGGGACAGGCTGGCGAAAGTACTCACGTTGCTGCCAAAAGTGGCGTAATGGGTCGTAAAGACCGACAGCAGGAAGTTAGTGCCATAGGTGGCGTTCGTGAGACTGGTCACACTGGCGCTGCCATTGGCGAAGGCCACGCCGTTGATGGTGGCCGCGCCGGCGTTCAAACTGTAGGCGGCGACCAATGTGCCGGTGGTGGCCACGTCCGTGTCCGCCGCAATGTATTGAGGGTTGCCCCAGGTGATGACGGCGGCACGAGCCGGAATCGCGCACAGGAGCGATGCGGTGGTGAGAGCCGCGAGGACAACGGTGGTCAGCTTTTTAGTTATCATAGTTTGTTTATAATTCATGGTTGACGAGGCGTCCATTCGAAGCCGGACGCGACTATTGGTATCGCGGAAATTCGACAACTGCACTGCGCAGAGAGATTGATATTGCTTTGTGACTCACAAAAATATTTTTTCAGCCGGCGGCTGACTCACTAAATCTCCAAAACGTCTCACTTGTTTCCGGCATGGTTTCCCGTGCCCCGTGCGTTCTATGCAACCTGCCAATGGATGTCAAAAGGAAAAGGCGCAACATCATTCGACCGAATAGCCTGCCAGCGAGGTAGTTAGTATTTTTGCAGTGAGTTTGTAACTTTGTCGTCACACTATTGTCACTCGTGCGAATTGGTCCAACACACCTAACGGAACAATATATTTTTCTTGGTTCACGACACTCACAGCGCCACGGTTTCCGACCGGATCGGGCAACCAGTCTGTTCAAGACCGGGACTGGCCGCCAGAATCGTGAAATCCGACAACCGCCCTCCACACAGAGAGATTGATATGTGCAACGTTCCACAAAAAACCTTCGCCAGCCACATTGTTTGCTAACGCATTAAGCCGTTAACGCACCAAGACCAAAAACGCCCCCATGACTTTTTCCCATTTCTATCACCACCCTACGTTTTCTTGCCGATGATGTCAATGGATTTTTTTAATTCAAATTAAACCAATCCGCTATTGATGGAACGGAAGCCCCGCCTGGTAGCGGCTCAATTCGTCGATTATATGCGACGCCAAATCCTGTTGTCCGGTCGCTTGGGCAATTTGGGCAGCCTGTTGCGCGTTCCGCACGGCGTCGCCAAATCGCCCGGTCTCGGCCAAGGCGGCGGCCAGGGTGCGAAGAAAGACCGGGTTCTTCCCGCCGGTCTGTTCAGTGGCTTGCCGGGCCAGTTGCACCGCTTCGTCGCCATTGCGCAGTGATGCCTGCGGGCTGGTGGCCAGAAGCCAGGCCAGATTATTTTGAATGGTTCGATTGGCCGGCGCCAGTTTCAGGGCCTTCTGATAAAGGGCGATCACTTCAGCCACATTCCCATTTTGCAGAAGAGCGCCGCCCAGGTTGATCTGCGCTTCCACGAACCCGGGTTTGATTTGCAGCGCCTCGCGGAAGCGGGCAATGGCCTCGTCCACCCTGCCCTTTTGCAGGAGGGCTGCGCCGAGATTGTTATGGGTCGCCGCCAATGCGGGATTGATTTGCAGCGCCTTTTCATATTGGGTAATCGCATCGTCCACCCGCCCCGTTTGGAAAAAAATGTTGGCGAGGTTGTTATGGGCCTCCACGTAATCAGGATTAATTTGCAGCGCTTGTTGGTATTGAAAAATCGCATCATCCCATCTTTTCCTGTCACGGAAAATGTTGCCCAAGTCGCAGTGGGCCACGTCATTATCCGTGGTGCAGGCCAGCGCGTGGTTCCACAGGGTCTCGCTGTTCTTCCAATACGCGGTCTGTTTCCAAGCGCAGAACATCAACACCGCCAGCACGCCGGCCATCAAGCCCCCCAAGACCCGGCGGCTTGCCCGCCACTCTGCCGCCAGCCACGTCGCCGCCACGACAATCCCAATTTGCGGCAGGTAGGTGTAGCGATCCGCATGAGCCTGGCGGCCCGCCTGGATAATCCCCAACACCGGCAGCAACATCGCCAAATACCAAACCCATCCAATCAAAAGCCAGGGCCGCGTCCGCCGCGCTTTCCAAGCCGCCACCGAAAGGCAGGCCAGCAGTGTGCCGGCCAGCGCCACTTTCCACACCGGCGCGCCGCTGGGTGGAAAGGGATAAAATACCGACAGGCCCGCCGGATAAACCAACTGGCCAAGATACCCCGCGCAGGCCGTCACCGCATTGCCCAGGCGGTGCGACAACGAAAATGAGCCGCCCGAGCGGATGACCGCGTGTTGGGCCGAAAACGTGACCGCGCAGGACGCGGCGGAAAGCGCCAGCAACGGCAATTTTTCCACTATTAATTTCCGAAGCGATTCCACCCGTTGCAACGGCCAATAATCCAGCAGCAGCAGCACGACGGGCAGCGTCACCAACATCGGCTTGCACATCAGTCCCATCGCGAACAGGAGCATGAGCAACCCATAACGCCCCCGCGTCCCGGGACGGCGCGCATACCACGCATAAGCCCCGATGGTCAGCATGAAAAACAAGCCGCTCAACACATCTTTGCGCTCCGCCACCCACGCCACCGATTCCGCCCGCAACGGATGGATGGCAAAGACAGCCGCGACAAATGCGCTGCGCCAAAGGGCGCCGGTCATCTGCCGCAGAACCAGGAAAAGCAGGATGACCGTTGCCGCGTGAAGGAGGACGCTGGTGAGATGATGTCCTCCGGAACCCAATCCGTATAATTGACAATCCAGCATGTGGGACAGCCAGGTCAAAGGGTGCCAATTGCCCGCATGCGCCTGGGTCAACGCCCAAACCGTCCCGTTCCCCGTCAAGCCCTGAACAACAACCGGGTTGTCATAAACATAAAGATCGTCGTCGTAGTCAACAAACTCGTGCCGCAACGTCTGCCCGAAAACGGAAAAAGTGATCGCGGCCAGCGCAGCACAAAGCCCCGCCACCCGCCAGAACGAGGCCGGTTGGGATGCCCCCCTGCCCTTCGCCGCATGGTATCTGTCGATTGGCGCGCTCATTCCTTCGCAGCGTGGTCCATTCCCGTTGTTGATGCAGGCGTAATTCCGACGGCAGATTCCCGCAGCAGCGCTGTGTCATCCAACTCTTGCATTCACTCATTAAATGCCTTCCCGGCCCGGAATCCGAACATTCTTTCTGCAACCTCTAAAATCAGTAGCGGCGCATGGCTGTAATCCGTGAAACCGGGAAGGCCGACTCATTTTTTCCGGCTGGCTTCCGGGCAGGGCTTTTACCTCGTGGTTCGGCAAGAATTCGCAATTCGTTCCTTGGTTGGCGCAAAAGAGGGTTTGCCCGTGCTTTTAAATTCGCGCGACGTGTTACGGCGGCGTTATGATGGGCGCCGTGCCTGAATTGTTTTATAGGCTGCCACGGAATGCCATTGCGATCTTCAGCGGTCGCAACCTGTTGTGGCACATATCAGCCATTGCCCTGACGATTGTAATCGTCACCTCCGGCAGTGATTGGGCCTATTATCGGGGGACGCGGGCAGCGGCGTTTTTTATGCCGGCCCGCCCGGCTCTCTGGCTCGGAATGTTCATGCCTGTCCTGGGACCTTTGGTCATCCTGGCTACCGGCGAGGCCGCAAGGAACCGCCGCCTCATCTCGACCGCCTGGGCTTTGGGGCAGGCCGCCCTCCTCGCGTATTTGATTACCACCTGCTACAAGGGCATCACCGGACGTCGCCCGCCGCCATTTCACGGCCACGTTGGAATGCTTGCGCAGAACGGCTCCGCGCTAATGGACTCCAGCCACGGCTTTCAATTCGGTTTTCTCAAAGGCGGCGTCTTTTGGGGTTGGCCATCGGGGCACACCACCGTGGCGTTTTCCATGGCGCTCTGCCTGACGATGCTTTACCCCAGGAACAAGATAATCGTCTTCGGCGCGTTGCTTTACGCATTTTACGTTGGGATCAGCGTTTCCGTGACCATTCATTGGGTTTCCGAATTTGCGGCCGGAGCCATCATCGGCAGCGTGATTGGAATGACGGTTGGACGAAGTTTCAGAACCAAGCTGCTTGATTGTGACGGCGATTCGCATCTCGTGTCCCGCCCAATATGACCAGCGGAGGAAACCCCATGACCGGGGCGCGACCGCCGATTTACGCCGGCGTTGACGATTTGTCCAATACACTGTCGGCCGAAGCCGTCCCGGCGGAGCGTTGCTTCTTGAACCATCGGGGGACGGCATCGCCCAGGACGATCAGCAGGCATACAATGATCACGCCGGTAAGCGACGCGTTGATGATCCCCTGGATGCGCGTTGCGGCTTCCAGCATCTGCGGAACATAAATGTTGGTTATATTCTCGAAGGCCGCAATCAACGTTGTCACCCCCACAAAAATCATCGGAACCACTGTAATGGCGGCGTACTTGGCCTTGCCGTGGTTGATGAGAAAAGAGGTTCCCACCGCCAGCGCCAGCGTGGCCAGCAATTGGTTGGCAGCGCCAAACATCGGCCAGATCGTCGCGATCGTGCCGGTGTAGAGAAAATAACCCCAGGCAAAAACCACCAGGAAGCTGGCAATCAAGTTCCCGGGAATCCAAGTGGTTCTGGCGAACGGCTGATAAACCTTGCCCAACGCCTCCTGCAAAATAAACCGCGCAATGCGCGTTCCGGCGTCTATCGTCGTCAAGATGAACAGCGCTTCGAACATGATGGCGAAATGGTACCAATAGGACATCAGGTGTCTCAGCCCCGATATGGCGGAAAAAATCTGGGCCATGCCCACCGCCAGCGAGACAGCGCCCCCGGTGCGCCCGACGATATTTTCATTCACCGTGGCTGACAGGCTGGCCAGGTTGCTTTGCGTAAAACCCATGGCCTGCAACTGCGGCAGAATTTTTGCGAACTTGTCAGCCGGAACGTTGATTTGAAAATAGTCCAAGGGAAACAGACTGGAGGCCGCAATCAAGGCCAGGACAGCGACGAAGCCCTCCACCAGCATCGCGCCGGCGGCCACAGCCTTCATGTGCGACTCGGCCATAATCATTTTGGCGGTGGTTCCAGAACTGACCAAAGAGTGGAAGCCGGAAATGGCGCCACAAGCGATGGTAATGAACAAATACGGATAGAGCGTTCCCGGAATGATCGGCCCGCCACCATGAGCAAAACCGGTGATCGCAGGCATCTTCAACTCTGGCGCCACAAATATCACCCCCACCCCAAGCGCTCCCAAAACAGCCAGTTTCATAATGGAGCTGAGATAACCCCGCGGCGAGAGCAGCAGCCAGACCGGCAAGGCCGCCGCAAAAAAACCGTAGCCGGCCAGCAGAAGCGTCGAAGTTTTGTGATTGAAGGTAAAATAGGGCGCCAGGCAGGAACCGGGAATAAACTTGCCGCCAATGACCATGCCAGCCAAGGCTATCACTCCGAAAATCGTCGCCCCGGTCGTTTTTCCCGGCCGGATGCGAAACATCCACAACCCCATCGCCACCGCAATCGGAATGGTGGAGGCAATGATGAAGGTCACCCAGGGACTTTCCGCCAGCGCGGAAACCACCACCAAACCCAATCCGGCGATGGTCAGTATAATAATGATGACAGTCACTATCGACGCCGTGAAACCGCTGACTTTGCTGATCTCTTGCTTGGCGATCTCGGCCAGGGATTTGCCATCGTGCCTGACCGAGGCGGCCAGAATGACCAGATCGTGGGCCGCGCCGGCGAAGACCGCGCCCAGGACAATCCAGAGGAAGCCGGGGAAAAAGCCGAATTGAACGGCCAAAACCGGACCGACCAGAGGCCCGGCCCCCGCGATGGCTGCGAAGTGCTGGCCGAAGACGACGGCCTTGCTCATCGGCACATAATTCTGCCCGTCATATAAACCGTTGGCGGGGGTTTGGCGGGTGTCACTGACCGTCAAAACTTTTGCAACAATAAAGCTGTAATAAAACCGGTAGGCCAGGGCGAAAACCGCCGCCGCCCCCAGAACCAAGGGCAAGGCGTTCATTTACTTATCGCCATATTGGCGGAAAAACTCAGCATAATCGGCAAAGGCAGCATAACCGTCCGTGTTGGGATTAGAAAACAAATTCCGTTTAAGGGAAGGAATTGGAGATGGAGGCGAGGGTCGGAATTGGCGACCCTCGCCCTGGCGTTTTAAAATCCTCACAGCCGTGTTTTCGCACAACACCGGCGAACTTCTCCAGAACTGCCCTTGATCCACCCTCGTGCTCATTTGCCGGCACTTTTGCCGCAGTTTTCTTGACGCTTTTTCATGCGTTCAGCGATGTTTTTGACGCGACTGGATGGAGAATCCGTGCGGTCTGGCTATCCTATTGACGCAACCAAGCACAAGCTGTAGTGTCGCCTGGT